>NZ_CP129238.1:2711149-3022298 GCF_030413595.1 Planococcus liqunii
TAAAAACGGATGCCACATGGGCATCCGTTTTTTCATTTATCTTATCTTACAGCGCTGGCAGCTTTCAATGATTCAAATTCCTTTTCTGAACATTGGACAAAATGGCCCGGCGTGATTTCTCTCATTTGTACATTATCAGCTTCCGTGTAGTTATGCATAGCTGGATCGTATGATTTACGGACACGGTTGCGCTCGTAGTTCGGATCCGGCAGCGGAATCGCTGAAAGCAGCGATTGTGTATATGGGTGCATCGGATTGTTGTATAAATCTTCCGCTGGAGCCAATTCCACAAGTTTCCCGAAATACATAACGCCGATACGGTCGGAAATGTATTTTACCATCGACAAGTCATGAGCGATGAATAAATACGTCAGTCCTTTTTCTTCCTGCAGTTCTTTCAGCAAGTTGACGACCTGAGCCTGAATCGATACATCGAGCGCCGAAATCGGTTCATCGGCAATGATGAAATCCGGATCTACCGCAAGTGCACGGGCAATGCCTAAACGCTGGCGCTGTCCACCTGAGAATTCATGCGGATAGCGGTTTGCGTGCTCTTTGTTCAATCCAACCGTTTCAAGAAGATCGAAAACCATTTTCTTGCGGTCAGCAGTATTTTTAGCCAATCCATGGATATCAATGCCTTCGGCAATAATATCCATTACTTTCATACGCGGGTTTAATGAAGCGTATGGATCCTGGAAGATCATTTGCATTTTGCGGTTGAATTTCTTCAAATCTTTTTTGGACTTTTTGCCGTGTACATTTTCACCTTCAAAGAAAACATCCCCTGAAGTTGCATCATACAAGCGGATGATCGAGCGGCCGGTAGTGGATTTCCCGCAGCCGGATTCGCCAACCAAGCCTAAAGTTTCGCCTCTGTAAATATCAAAACTGATATCGTCGACAGCTTTAACTTCGTTTGCTTTGCCAACATTAAAATGCTGTTTTAGGTTTTTGATTTCCAATAATTTATCTGCCATTGTAAACCGCTCCTCCTTCATAATATCTGCTTCCTGGGAACTTCTTCATGCGTTCCACTACGGTTGCAGGAGGTTCAACTTGTGGTGCGTCAGGATGCAATAGCCACGTTGCCGCATAGTGAGTATTGCTTACTTTAAAGAATGGAGGGTTTTGCTCCATGTCGATTTGAAGCGCGTATTCACTGCGGAGTGCAAATGCATCTCCTTTAGGCGGTGCCAACAAGTCCGGCGGTGTTCCTGGAATTGCGTAAAGTTTTGCATCTGAAGTATCCAAAGATGGCATTGAACTCAACAAGCCCCACGTATAAGGATGCTGCGGGTTATAGAAAATTTCATCTACTGTTCCGATTTCAACAATTTTGCCGCCATACATAACAGCTACACGGTCTGCAACATTCGCTACGACTCCAAGATCATGGGTGATGAAGATAATCGATGTATCAATTTTCTTTTGCAGATCTTTCATCAATTCCAGAATTTGTGCCTGAATCGTTACATCAAGCGCTGTAGTCGGCTCATCCGCAATCAAAATCTGCGGATTGCAGGCAAGCGAAATGGCGATAACGATACGTTGGCGCTGACCGCCGGAAAACTGGTGCGGGTATTGTTTCATGCGCAATTCCGGTTTTGGCATTCCAACCAGGCGAAGCAGATCAATTGCTACTTTTTTCGCTTCCGCTTTGCTGATTTTTTGGTGTTTTAAAATCGGCTCCGTAATCTGGCGGCCAATCGGCATCGTCGGGTTTAACGAAGTCATCGGGTCCTGGAAAATCATCGAAATGTCTTTTCCGCGGATTTTTTGCATTTCTTTATCGCTCAATTTAGTCAGATCACGTCCGCCAAAAAGAATCTCGCCATTTTTGAATTCAGCTGAATTCTCAGGAAGCAGGCGCATGATGGATTTTGTCGTTACGGATTTACCTGATCCCGACTCACCTACGATTGCCAATGTTTCCCCTTTATATAAATCAAAGTTTACGCCTCGGATTGCTTTTACTTCCCCGCCAAAAGTGTTGAAGGAAAGTTCGAGGTCTTTTACTTGTAGAATCTTTTCCATTTGTAACTTTCCTCCTTAATCTTTCATCTTAGGATCAAGCGCATCACGAAGGCCGTCACCGATCAAGTTAAAGCAAATCATGATCAAGCTGAGCAAAATCGCCGGGAATGCTAAGATGTGCGGCTGGTATTGAAGCAATTTGTAGCCATCATTGATCAAAGTACCGAGCGATGCGTCTGGCGCCTGCAGCCCTAATCCGATAAAGCTCAAGAACGCTTCGAAGAAAATAGCGCTTGGAATTGTAAACATGGTGTTGATAATAACGATGCCCAGAACGTTCGGCATTAGGTGTTTCCAAATAATACGTGAGTCGCTGGCTCCTAAAGTTCTGGCAGCCAATACGAACTCCTGGTTTTTGTATTTAAGAACCTGTCCACGCACAACCCGCGACATGCCGGTCCAACCGGTGATGGTCAGAGCGATGATAATGGCAAGGATTCCGGGATCCATGATCAAGATAAACAAAATTACGACGACCAGGTTCGGAATACCTGTCAAAATTTCAACGATACGCTGCATCAAATCATCTATACGGCCGCCGAAATATCCGGAAACCCCACCGTAAATAACCCCGATCAACATATCAATAGCTGCAGCTACAAAGGCAATGAACAGCGAAACTTGTGTACCCACCCAAAGACGCGAGAACATATCGCGTCCAAGGCCGTCTGTTCCAAACCAATAGTTGACTTCTACTTTTTTCATTTCGTATAAGTTAACTTCTTTTCCGCCTAAAGTTCCTACTCCGTCAAAAATCCCTAGTTTTTCAAGACCTGGAATTTTCGGAGGCAAGTTTGCATGCGTGATGGTTTGAGCATTTGGTTCGTATGGGCTGATCATCGGCCCTACAAACGACATGATAACGATTAAAAGGAACAGGATTAAACTAGCAATGGCGCCTTTGTTTTTCTTAAGCCGATGCCATGCATCTTGCCAGAAACTAACGCTCGGCTTTGAGATGCGCTCGGCTTGTTTGGTATCTACCTTGATTCGATCAAACGAACCTTTCGGTAATTTTTCTAGATTTTGTGTCATGAACTTTTACCTCCTGAAAGACGGATCCGAGGATCGATGATGCCATAAAGAATATCTACAATCAAAATGACGACAATCAAGAACACTGAGAAGAAAATCGTTGTGCCCATGATAATGGAAAAGTCATTGACCATAATAGATTTAACGAACTGTTCTCCAATTCCTGGAATCGCAAAAATTTGTTCTACTACTAGTGATCCAGTCAGAATACCAACAGTCATTGGCCCCAAAACAGTAATCAACGGAATCAATGCATTCCGGAAAGCATGTTTGAAAGCGATTTCAGAACCGCTGGCCCCTTTAGCTTTTGCCAACGTAATATAGTCTGAACCCAATACTTCAATCATTTCAGTACGAATAAAACGTGCTGCTGTTGCAAGCGGGAACATCGCCAGCGCAATTGACGGCAAGACGCTGGACATAAATCCGTCTTTCCATAAAGCTACAGGGAACCATTCCAATTTTAAACCGAACCAATATTGAAGCAGTGAAGCAAAGACAAAGGATGGAATCGATATCCCGATGATCGCAATCAAAGTACTGCTATAATCCACCCAGGTATTTTGCCGCAATGCAGCAATCATACCAAGCAAAATTCCGATAATCGTCCCTAATACCATACCTTGGAAACCGATTTGTGCTGACGGTCCCATACGGCTGAGAATCAGATCTGTTACAGGAGCTCCTTTGAATTGGTTAATGGAAATACCCAAATCTCCTTGCGCCAAGCCGAACATGTAATTAAAGTATTGAACCGGTAAAGGATCATTTAAACCGTAGGCTTCTTCAACAACTGCCCTTTGTTCTGGAGATAATTTACCTGCGGAAGCGATAGGGGAACCCGGTAAAATTTTCATTAAGAAAAATGTAAAAGTGGCAATCAATGCTAGAGTAAGTACCATGTAGATTAAACGTTTGCCGATGTATCGTGCCATGTTGCACCTCCGTAAAAAATTGTTCTCTATGTGACAAGACTTGTTTTTTTGTTAAGAATAAAGGCTTGTTTTTTTCAAAAGTTAGCAGAAAATGGTCAATTTTCCGTGAATTCTCTTACATTAGAAAAGAGAGTATATCGTCCAGTAACAAGCAGCGATATACTCTCTTACTATTTGTTTTTCACAGTGGCCAATTTACAAAATTATTCTTTTCCAGAAATGTAAGCCCATTTGTAACTGAAATCTCCACCGAATGGGTGAACAACAATGTCATGAACATATGGTTTTTGAAGTGACATGATACCACGCTGGTAGATACCAGAGATAGCTGCGTCTTCTTCGATCAAGATTTTCTCAGCTTTAGCCATTGCTTCCCAACGTGCAGGGATGTCTTGAGCCAATTCGCCTTTAGCTTGTTCAATCAATTTGTCGAATTCAGGGTTAGAATAACCCATTTTATTTTGAGCAGAACCTGTTACGAACAAGTCTAGGAAAGTCATAGGATCCTGGTAATCAGGGCCCCAACCAGAGTTTTGGATATCGTAATCTTGTTTTTCGTCAAGTTCAAGACGTACTGCGAATGGAACTGCTTTCAGGTTGATTGTCAACCCTTCAAGGTTTCCTTCAAGTTGAGATTTCATGTACTCATCCATTTTCTTGGCAAGTTCAGAATCTCCACCCAGCATTTCAAGTGTAACTTCTGTTACTCCTAGCTCTTTCAAGCCAGTTTCCCAAAGTTTTTTAGCTTCTTCAGCATTGAATTCGTTCATTTTTCCGTTTACTTCACGGAAGTCTTTTTTGCTTTCATCAAATGTGAATTCAGTTGGCACTAAGAAATCAGCTGGAAGTGATCCGTTTGCCAATACTACGTCAACCAAATCTTGTTTGTTGTAAGCCATTGAAATCGCTTTACGGATGTTTACGTTAGCAAGTGGTGTTTCTTTTCCATTGCGCTCTTGGTTGTATTTCAAGTAGAACACAGTTGGTTCTAATTCTCTTACTACTTCTGGGTCATCAGCATATTGCATTGCGTATTCACCAGATAGACCAGCACGGTCTTTTTCGCCTGATGTATAAAGGTTAACCCCTGTACCAGACTCTTTAACAACGTCTACGTTGATTTTATCAAGTTTTACAGTTTCAGCATCCCAGTACTCAGGATTTTTTTCCATTGACCAAGTCAGGCCAGTGCCATCCCAGTTTGTCAATGTGAATGGTCCGTTGTAAAGAAGGTTTTCTGAGTTAGAAGCGTAAGCATCGCCTTTTTCAGTAACGAAAGCTTCTTTTTGCGGCAAGAATGTACCAAATGCCATCAATGAGATGAAGTAAGGAACCGGACGCTCAAGTGTTACCACTAGAGTTTTTTCGTCTTTAGCTTCTACACCAAGCTCAGCTTTGTCCATTTTGCCTTCTGCAATAGCTGCAGCGTTTTTAATCGTTCCAGCCATCATATAAGGACCATAAGGTGATCCAGTAGCCGGGTCAACTGCACGTTGCCAAGAGAATACGAAATCTTGTGCAGTTACAGGTGAACCATCTGACCATTTAGCATCACGCAATTTAAAAGTGTAAGTCAAACCGTCTTCGCTGATTTCTGGTTCTCCTTCAGCTACTGCAGGTTCTGCAATGTTTTCCTGGTTCAAGCGGTACAAACCTTCGTTAACATTGTTCATAATGTTGAATGCTACAGCGTCTTCAGCAAGAGCTGAATCCATTGTTGGTATTTCTGCACTTTCCATCAAGTTCAGTTCTTGGACTGAGTCCAAATCTCCTGATGCACTTTCTTTCTCTTTGTCGCCTTCTGAATCTGATGGTTCAGTTGAAGTATCTTCCCCGCCGCCACATGCTGCTAGGAAGGCACTAAGAACTAAAACCAGGCTTAGTAGCCAAAATACCTTGCTGTTTCTCACTTACGTGACCCCCTTAAATTTTCTGAAAAATTGGTACACTGTTTATTATACATAATCTTTTTTGCTTGTACAGCACTTTTTTTTGACTAGTTACAACTTTATAACAATGGCATGTCAATAATGTTACACGAAAGAGCATGAATATTGGATTTATGAGGAATTTTTAACAAAAATATTTTCAATAATTTTTGATTTTTTTTATATTTTCTTCTACAATAGATTAGAATTGGGGTGCGAAAAATGAAAAAATCCTTTATTGGAATAATCATTATACAAGTTTTAATACTTTTGACCATGGTGTTTAGGAGTGAACCATTCTCTCTTTTATCCTATATCAATAATTCTTTTGTCTACGGAGGTACTGTATTATTTATTGGTTTATGGGTTTTTGTAATCAGAACCGGAATTTTTGACATCTTTACGATGAGCATGCGAAAAGTCTATAAAGGCAAATCCACGTTGGAAGATGACGAAATGCGCTCCCCGTCGGAAATAATGGCCATCTCAAGCGCTCCATTATTGATCATCGGCGGCTTTACGCTGGCAGCCATGATGATTTCACTCATTATTTATCAGTTGTAAGCTTGCTAATAAAAACTTCTTTGTATTATAATAAATCAATATACAATGAGCGATGAAAAAGAAGAGTAAATGCTGTTCCTTCTATAGAGAGTCTGTGGCTGGTGGAAACAGATGAAGTGCAGCATTGAATGGACTTTTGAGCTGAACCGGTGAAATAACAGTAGCCGATTTCGTGATCTTCACGTTATGAAGAAGAGTGGCCGGTGACGGCAACTAGGGTGGTACCGCGGAAAGACACATCATTCGTCCCTTTTTTTGGGGATGTGTGATGTGTTTTTTATATTGAGGAGGAATTTGGATGAAAAAAATCTTTTCAGGCGTCCAGCCTACCGGTACCGTTACACTCGGAAACTATATCGGCGCATTCAAGCAATTCACCGATTTGCAGGATGAGTATGATTGCATTTTCTGCATCGTGGACCAGCATGCCATCACGATGCCGCAGGACCGGCTGGAATTAAGAAAGAATATCAAAGCATTGGCTGCATTGTATTTGGCGGTTGGAATCGACCCGGAAAAAGTAACGCTCTTTATCCAATCGGAAGTTCCAGCTCACGCTCAGGCGGGATGGATGATGCAATGCATTTCAACCATCGGTGAACTGGAGCGCATGACGCAGTATAAAGACAAGTCAGCGAAGAGCACCTCTGTTTCTTCGGGGCTGTTGACTTATCCGCCATTGATGGCTGCAGATATCCTGCTGTACCAAACCGATGTCGTGCCAGTAGGCGATGACCAGAAGCAGCATATTGAACTGACCCGAGATTTGGCGGAACGATTCAACAAACGCTATAACGAAGTATTGAAAATTCCAGAAATCCGTGTACCGAAAAACGGTGCCCGTATCATGTCGCTTCAAGATCCAACCAAGAAGATGAGCAAGTCGGATACAAACAAAAAAGCGATAGTTACGCTGTTGGATGATTTAAAAACCATCGAGAAAAAAATCAAAAGTGCCGTTACCGACTCTGAAGGCATCGTGAAATACGATCCTGAGAACAAACCAGGTATTTCAAACTTGCTTACGATTGAAGCCGCATTGACCAACGAAAGCATTGAATCGCTCGTTTCGAAATACGAAGGAGCCGGCTATGGCGATTTCAAAGCTTCTGTCGCCAAAGCGGTCACCGGCCACCTTGCGCCAATTCAGGAACGCTACAAGGAATTGCTGAATTCTGAAGAGCTTGACCGAATTTTGGATGAAGGTGCTGAGAAAGCCAATTTCTTGGCTAATAAAACCTTAAAGAAAATGGAAAATGCGATGGGCTTGGGCCGAAAGCGCAAATAACGAAAAGGCTGCCGTTATGGCAGCCTTTTTTTGTCTTTTAAAATTTACTGTTTTCCTGAAATGTATGCCCATTTGTAGCCGAAATCCCCGCCGAATGGATGAACAACTATGTCGTTGACATATGGTTTCTGCAGCGCCATGGCTCCTCGCTGATAAATCGGTGCAATAGCCGCGTCCTCTTCAATCAGGATGTGCTCAGCCTGCGCCATGGCATCCCAGCGTGCCGGAATATCGAGTGCCAGATCGCCTTTGGCTGATTCCACCAGTGCATCGAATTCAGGATTTGAGTAGCCCATTTTGTTTTGAGGAGATCCGGTTACAAACAAATCGATGAATGTCATCGGGTCTTGATAATCCGGGCCCCATCCTGAATTTTGGATTTCAAAGTCCTGTGCTTCATCCAATTCCAGTCGGACATTGAAAGGAACTGTCTTGATGGAGATGGTCAGCCCTTCAAGGTTTTCTTCCAGCTGTGCTTTTAAATATTCATTCATCTTTTTGGATAGTTCGGTGTCGTCCCCTAAATATTCAATCGTGACTTCCGTCAATCCTTCTTCTTCCATCCCTTGTGCCCATAGTTTTTTCGCTTCTTCTGCATTGTATTCATTCATGTCGCCGTTGACTTCCCGGAAGTCTTCCTGGTTTTCATCAAATGTAAATTCAGCCGGCACCAGGTAGTTTGCTGGCAAAGAGCCGTTCGCAAGTACAACATCCACCAAATCTTGTTTGTTGAAAGCCATTGAAATTGCTCTTCGGATATTTTCATTGGCCAATACAGTAGGCTGCCCATTCCGTTCCTGATTAAACTTCATATAAAAGATACTCGGTTCAAGTTCTCTTACCACTTCCGGGTCATCCGCGTATTGCATGGCAAATTCACCAGATAAAGTGGTACGGTCTTTTTCTCCTGAATTGTAAAGGTTGAGCCCTGTCCCGGCATCTTTTACTACATCGACATTGATCGTTTCAAGTTTAACGGTTTCTGCATCCCAATACTCTGGATTTTTCTCCATTGACCAAGTTAAGCCGGTACCGTCCCAGTTTGTCAGGATAAACGGTCCATTGAACAGAAGGTTGTCTGAATTAGAAGCATATGCCCCGCCTTTTTCAGTGACGAAGGCTTCCTTTTGCGGCAGGAAAGTTCCGAAAGACATCAACGAAAGGAAATAAGGGACCGGACGTTCCAGCGTCACCACCAAAGTTTTGTCGTCCGTAGCCTCAATGCCAAGCTCTGCTTTATCCATCTTGCCTTCTGAAATTGCCGCCGCATTTTTAATGGTGCCGGCCATCATATAAGGACCATACGGAGAACCGGTGGCTGGATCTACGGCACGCTGCCAGGAGAAGACAAAGTCCTGAGCGGTGACAGGTGTACCGTCAGACCAGTTGGCTTCGCGAAGCTTAAATGTATAGGTCAACCCATCTTCGCTGACTTCCGGTTCCCCTTCTGCGATTGCCGGTTCTGCTATGTTTTCCTGATTCAGACGATACAATCCTTCATTGACGTTATTTAGAATATTAAAAGCCACTGTGTCTTCAGCTAAGGCAGAATCCATCGTTGGAATTTCAGCACTTTCCATCAAATTCAGCACCTGTTCGGAATCCAACTCTCCTGAGGCACCGCCTTCAGTTCCTCCTTCTGAATTTTCTGGAGCCGGGCTATTACTATTGCCGCTGCATGCTGCGAGAAAAAAACTAAATCCCAATGCCAAACAGAGAAACCAGTACATCTTCTTTCGATTCACTTAGCTCTCCTCCTTATTTTCCCGAAAAGTCTGTTAACTAGATTATACAACTTATAACCAAAGTGTATAGTATTTATTTGATATTTATCATCTATATGAACTCAAAATTATTATATATAATAGTAGAAAGTCAAAAACATTTATTTTTTTAAATCAAAAAGGGCTGCTATAAAAGCAGCCCTTCGGGTTTAACGCAATGATTTTGGATTTAAGGCGTCTTTCAAACCTTCACCAATAAAGTTGATGGAAAGGATTGTCAGGGTAATAACTAAAGCTGGCGGCATCCAAATCCATGGTTTGCCTTGCAAAACATCCGGCTCATTGGCAGAAGACAGCATATTGCCCCAGCTTGGCGTCGTTTGGGGAACTCCAAAACCTAAGTAGCTTAAAGCCGATTCCACGACAATCATGCTGGCAAAGATTAAGGTTCCTTGGACAATAATCGTCGACATAACATTCGGCAACAAGTGTTTTCGGATGACTTTCCACGGCGAACAGCCAATCGACAAGGCAGCGAGAATGTATTCGTTCTCTTTTTCTGCCAGCACTTTACTGCGCACCAGCCGTGCCACACCGCCCCAGCTAAGTACCCCAATCACCATGATCAGCACCCAAAGGCCATCTACAATCCCATAGAGAACCGTATTCAATACAATAACGAAGACCAGGAACGGAAAGTTTAAAACGAAGTCAGTAAAGCGCATTAAAATGCTGTCTACTGCCCCGCCAAAAAATCCTGCGATGGATCCGACTACCGTTCCGAGTGTAATAACCATCAACGTCGCACTAAAACCTACTAATAGAGAAACCCGTCCTCCGTAAAACAAACGCGTTAATACATCCCTTCCGCTTTTATCCGTTCCAAGAATATGTTCACCATTTGGCTGAATGTTCATAGAACTGATATTCACTTTTGTAATATCTGGATTCGGCGACAGATAAGGCGCAAGAAACGGTGCCAGTAATGAGATAACAGTTACGATTATGATGAAAACTGTACTCACCATCGCCAATTTATTGCGCAAGAACTTTTTCCGGGCAATCTGCCATGGAGATAAGCTTCTTTCCGGCTTCTTCTGCTGTGTAATAGTGGTTGATGATGCCATATTTGCTCCCCCCTAATCCAAACGGATTCGTGGATCCACGATCCCATAAAGTATGTCTGCTATTAAATTTCCTGCTAATGTTAAAAATGACAAGAGCATCGTTAATGCCATCAAAGTCGGATAATCCTGGTTCGTTACCGAATCGAGGAACAATTGGCCGATTCCCGGATAGGTGAAAATGGTTTCTGTAATAATAGCTCCCCCAATCAATGCAGCAAAATCAAAGCCCAGGAACGTCACCAGTGGAATGATTGAATTCCGTAAAATATGGACGTTGTAAATTTTCTTCATCGGCGTACCTTTTGCCCGGGCTGTCCGCACGAAATCTTTCCGCGAGTTTTCAATGATGTCATTGCGGAGAAACTGCGTATAAGAGGCCGTGCTCATCGCCCCAAGTACAATGGCTGGCAGCAGGACATGATGCAGCCGGCTGAGCCAGTATTCAAGGGTGCCGTCTTCAATCAAAATATCTACAGATCCCCCGAACGGGAACCAGTTTAAATGGAATGAGAAAAAGTAAATCGCAAATACAGCTGCTACAAACGAAGGAATTGCCAGCATCACATAATTGATGCCTGCGATGGCGTTATCACCAATGGTGTACGGATTCCGTCCGGAATACATACCCATGATAAAAGCCAGGATATATGTGATCAATAGCGCCATTACACCAAGAAAGAGGGTGTTTGGAATTTTTTCCATGATGACATCTGCAACCGGCACTTTAAAACGCGTCGATTTGCCGAAGTCCCCTTGCACAAAATCCGTAACCCAATTAAAATACTGCACCGGTAACGGATCGTTATAGCCCAGTTTTTCTCTCATCTCTGCAATATACTCAGGATTCGTATTAAGTGGATCGATTTCACCGCTCAATGAATCGCCTGGCATTAGCTTGGCAAGGGAAAAAACAACAATTGAAATAAGGATGAGCATAGGAATCATTCCAAGCAATCTTCTAAATGTGTATTTCAGCATATATACTCTCCTTGTCCGTGTTAGTCTTAGTTGCGCTCTCCCGCACGGTAAGAGCTGCTTGCCTTCAAGCATTCCTTACCGTGCATAAGAGCATCCATATAATTATTCAACGATGGGCTTTTTCAGCCCATCGTTGAATGTTGAGACTTGCTTGTTATTCTGTTACAAACCATTCAGCTGGGCTGTTTGAGCCGGAGACATCGTATTTCGTCCCGCCGACACGCTTGCTTTCAGCTACGATTTCTTCTAATTCTGCAATATAAAGCATTGGAACTTCTTCGTTTACAATCTTTTGCCATTCGATATACAAATCAGTACGTTTTTGCTGGTCCGTACCGACAATATCAATATTCAAAGCATCATCGAGCAATTTATCCGATTTAGGATTATTGTAGCGAGGGTAGTTCCATAATTGGTTTGCTTTCCAAAGGCCAGATGGATCCGGATCTGTACCAGTTCCCCATCCTCCGAAGAATGTTTCAATAGAAGGATCGTCTTTTTCGATCATTTCATAGTACAAGTTAACTTCGACCATTTCCAATTCTGATTTAATGCCGACTTCTTCCCAATATTGCGTAATCGCTTGTGCACGTGACTCGAACGTCGGGTTTCCTGTTGCATAGTGGGAGAATTTCACAACAAACTCATCGCCGTTCGGATCTTCACGGAAGCCGTCGCCATTTGTATCTTTGTATCCGGCAGCATCCAGCATTTCTTTTGATTTTTCCGGATCGTATTCATACGTGTTCAATTCGCTGTCGTCTGCAGCGTTCCAGTGAGCAGTCGGAACCGGTTTGTTTGCAACTTTCGCGTAGCCGAAGAAGAAAGCATCAACCCATTCCTGGCGGTTGATGGCGTACATCATCGCTTGGCGAAGTTCTTTGCTCTGATATTTTGGAAGTTCTTCAGTGATGGTCTGTTTTTCATTATCGAACTTGCCAAGCTTGAATCCTACATAGTAGTAAGATAGCCCAGGGTACGTAATGATATCTACATTTTCCAAAGGCTCTACTTCAGGGCCTGAAACCGGCTGAAGGCTGATCATATCTACATCGCCGTTTTGCAAAGCGCCAACTACTGAAGAGTTGTCGATTACACGGACTACGATTTTATCCAAGTTCACATCGCCATTCCAGTATTCATCGAAACGTGACATTTCAACAGATTCACCAGGGACGATTTTATCCACTTTGAATGGCCCGATGCCGATTGGCGTTGTACGCACCCATTCAGATGCCGACATCTCAGCAACTGGAACATCTCCAAGTACAGATTCCGGGAGCGGGTAAGACCAAAGGTTTGTTAAATTATTTACTCGAGGCTGGTCAAAAGTGATGTTGATTTCGTAGTCATTCACGACTTCAACCCCGGAAATTGTATCGGCTTCTCCTTTGCGGAAAGCTTCTGCGCCCTCAATTGTCTGGACGTTTGTATAGCGAGGGCCGTCATAGTCAGGGCTCGCGATTGTTTCAAAAGCGAATAACCAGTCATTAACTGTCAGTTCTTCGCCATTATGCCATTTTACGCCTTCTTTGAACTTGAAGTTGAAGACTTTATTGTCTTCTGTTGTCCAAGAAGCTACGTTTGGTTCGGGTTCTAATTTTTCATTGTAGTTAATCAAAGATTCATCAAACAGACCGATAATTTGTGCATCTGTCTCAATGCCGTAAAATGCGTAGTTGAAAAGACCTTCAGGTGGAGTATCAATTCCGTAAACCATCGTACCGCCTTTTTGCGGTTCGCCTTCTGCTGCTGAATCTTTGCCGTCGTCTTTGGATGCATTATCTTTTGACGAGCTGTCTTCCTCTCCCCCACAAGCTGCCAAAAATGCAGCAAGGGCAAGAATCAATGCAAATAGCCAGAATATCTTCCTGTTCTTCATTCATTTTCCCCCTAAATGTTTTTTTGATTTAATACAGCAAACACGCAACATGATGGCCCGGCCGCACTTCTTTTAATGGCGGCTTCTCTTTCGAGCAGATATCCATTGCCATTGGGCAGCGCGTATGGAACGGGCATCCCGACGGCGGATTTTGCGGGCTTGGTACATCGCCCTGCAGCACAATCCGTTCTTTCTTAATCGCCGTATTCGGTTCCGGGATTGCAGAAATCAAAGCCTGTGTGTAGGGATGCAGCGGTTCTCTGTATAAATCTCTATTTGAAGCAAGCTCAACGAGATTGCCCAAATACATCACTCCGATTCGATCGCTCATATGTTTTACCACGCTAAGATCATGCGCAATGAACAAATAAGTTAAATCGAATTCTTTCTGCAAATCTTTCAGCAGGTTCAATACTTGTGATTGGACCGAAACATCCAATGCCGAAACCGGCTCATCGGCCACAATCAATTTTGGGTTTAGCGCGAGTGCTCGGGCAATCCCGATGCGCTGCCGCTGGCCTCCAGAGAATTCATGGGCATATTTGTAATAGGCCTCCTCAGGAAGTCCGACGCGAGTCAGTAAAGACTTAATCTCTTGTTCCAACTGTTCCTTATTGCGCTTTTCGTAATTGAGAATTGGTTCGGCAACTATATCTCCAACCATTTGCATCGGGTTCAATGATGCATAAGGGTCCTGGAAAACCATTTGAAAATCGCGTCGTGCTTTTTGAAGTTTGGATCCCGACACTTTGGTGATATCTTTTCCTTCGAAAAGTATTTTGCCATCGGTAGGCTTTAACAACCGCAGTATGGTACGGCCAGTCGTTGATTTCCCACAGCCGGACTCTCCGACGAGCCCGAGTGTCTCTCCTCTTCGGATGGTGAAAGAAACATCATCCACCGCTTTCACATTGCCAACCACTCGCTTAAAAAAACCGCCGGTCACAGGATAATAGGTTTTAAGATTCTGCACGTCCAGCAGAACTTCCCTGCTTTCCAAGCTATCAATTCTTTCTTGTATGAAATCTCTTGTTGTCATAAAACAGTAGCCCCTTCTTTTTGTGGTTTTTGTCCTTCCGGCCAGCTTTCTTCGTAAAGAAGGCACGCAGCTTCATGGTCTCGTGCCACTGCCCCGAGCTGAGGCGTTACAGTCAAACATTCCGGCATTGCTTTCGGACAACGGTTCGCAAACCGGCAGCCCACTTGAGGCATATTTATAATAGAAGGAACCAATCCATCAATCGTCGCTAATTTCTCTACATCTTCATCCATTTTCGGAATGGCTTTCATTAGTAAGTCTGTATAAGGGTGCTTAGGGTGGTTGAAAAGTTCGTCTACTGACGCCCGTTCTGCAATTTTCCCAGCATACATGACAATGACCTCGTCACAGATTTCCGCAACTACCCCAAGATCGTGTGTAATCAGGATAATGGACATGTCATTGGTTTCCTGAATGCCTTTCAGCAATTCCAGAATCTGCGCCTGCACCGTTACATCGAGCGCAGTAGTCGGCTCATCGGCAATCAGCAATTTGGGCTGGCAGGCAATCGCCATCGCAATCATGACACGCTGCCTCATCCCGCCCGACAATTGGTGGGGGTATTCGTTCACGATTTTATCAGCGCGGGGGATTCCGACACTTTTAAGCAGTGAAACCGAACGGAGGCGTGCTTCTTTTTTCGTGATGTTTTCATGGTTCAATATCACTTCTTCGATTTGGTAACCTATCGTAAAGACGGGATTGAGTGAAGTCATCGGCTCCTGAAAAATCATGGATATATCTTTTCCTCGGAGTTTATTCATTTTCTTATCCGACAGCTTGGATATGTTTTCACCTTCGAATTCAATTTCGCCGCCGCGGATCTTGCCGATTCCCGATGGCAGCAACTGCATGATCGACAGCGACATTACACTTTTTCCACAGCCTGATTCTCCAACAATCCCAATAATTTTCTTGCGGTTTACGTCAAATGAAACGCCTTCTACAGCGTTGTAAAATTCTCCATCAATTTTAAAGCCGGTTTGAAGATTTTTTACTCGAAGAAGGGGTGCCGTCTTATCGGATGAGTATTTAACTGTCATGTCAACACCTCAAAATTCTTTTTTTTCTGTTAATTTGGATTGATTAAAGTTTATTACAAAAACATTACATAATCAATGTATTTTTCAAAATTTTAGTAATCGTTAAACTATTCCGTAAACTTAAATAAGACTGAAAACCTTATGGACTAAGGTTTTGTTAGTATTGTATTTAACTTTATTTTTTTGGATAAATTTCCTTAAATATAAAAAAACCGCCAGGCTTTAGCAGCCTGACGATTAACTTCAAATATTATTCTTTGAATTTCTTTAATACGATGGAGGCATTGTGGCCGCCAAATCCTAATGAGTTGCTCATTGCATAGGTGAAATCACCAAGCCGCGCTTCGTTTGGTACATAATCCAAATCGCATTCCTCATCTGGTGTACTATAGTTGATTGTCGGCGGCATGATGCCTTCCTTCAGAGACAAGGCAGTGAAAATAGCTTCTACGCCACCTGCAGCGCCAAGCAAATGGCCTGTCATTGATTTTGTTGAACTCATGCCCAATTTATAAGCATGTTCCCCGAATACAGTTTTGACTGCCATCGTTTCAAACAAATCGTTGTATGGCGTACTCGTTCCATGGGCATTGATATAGCCAATCGACGTTTTTTCAACGCCGCCGTCAGCCAATGCTTGCTCCATTGCACGGGCCGCGCCTTCTCCTCCTGGAGCTGGAGCGGTAATATGATGGGCGTCGCCTGTAGAACCGTAGCCAACGATCTCTGCATAAATTTTGGCACCGCGTGCTTTAGCATGTTCATACTCTTCCAAGATCACAATCCCGGCGCCTTCCCCAATGACAAATCCGTCACGGTTTTTATCAAATGGACGGGAAGCTGTCGCTGCATCCGGGTTCGTCGTCAATGCCGTATTTGCAGTGAAGCCGGCAACGGACAAGCGTGTGATCGGTGCTTCTGCGCCTCCGGAAATCATTACATCGGCATCACCGCGCTGAATCACTTTAAAGGCATCGCCTATTGAGTTCGTGCCGGAAGCACATGCAGTAACCGAACAGGAGTTGATGGCTTTTGCGCCAAAGTAAATGGAGACTTGGCCCGATGCCATATCCGGAATAATCATTGGCACGAAGAACGGACTTACTCGACGCACGCCGCGATTATTCAATACTTCCAACTGGTTTTCGATTGTTTCCATTCCACCAATTCCTGATCCAATCCAAACGCCTGTCCGAAGAGCCGTTTTTTCATCCAGCTCAAGATTGGCATCTTTCATCGCCATAATGGATGATGCCAATGCGTAATGCGTAAAACGGTCCATTTTTCTGGCTTCTTTTTTCTCGATATAGTCTTCTATGGAAAAGTCTTTAATTTCGGCAGCTACTTTAGCCGGATACTGGTCCGCGTCCAATCTTGTCAGTGGACCAACTCCTGATACGCCATTTTTTACGGATTCCCAAGTTGTCTCTATGTTGTTTCCTAATGGAGTTACAGCACCGACTCCAGTGATTACTACTCGACGATTCGTCATTCTATCTTCTTCCTTTCGATTGTACAATTATTTGCCCCATCTCATTGCTATTGCGCCCCAAGTCAATCCGCCGCCAAAGCCGACCATCACGACGACATCATCTTCTTTGATCCGTCCCTCTTCGACATCTTCGACCAGTGAAATCGGAATAGAAGCTGCAGATGTATTGCCGTATTTATGGATAGTCTTCGACATTTTTTCAATCGGCAGGCCTAAACGTTCTCTTGACGCTTCCATAATCCGGATATTCGCCTGGTGCGGAATCAGGAAGCTTACGTCTTCCTGGCTTAGCCCTGCTTTTTCAATAACATTTGCCGCAGATTCGCCCATTTGGCGAACAGCGAATTTAAACACTTCACGCCCATTCATCACCAAGTATTCATCTTGGTACAAATGTTTTCCGCCAGTGCCGTCCGCTCCCAGCTCAAAGGAAAGGATTCCGCGCCCTTCCGATACTTTCCCGAGAACAGCAGCTCCTGCTCCGTCACCGAAAAGCACAGCCGTGTTGCGGTCTTCCCAGTTAGTGATTTTAGATAATTTTTCTACTCCCACAACGAGAACATATTTATATACATCAGATTCAATAAATTGTTTTGCAGTTACGAGTCCATACATAAATCCTGCACATGCAGCCGAAAGGTCCATTGCAGCAGCATTGACTGCGCCAATTTCCTGTTGGATGGCACATGACATCGAAGGGAACGGCTGGTCCGGTGTGACGGTCGCAACCAGAATCAGACCGATTTCCGCCGGGTCTATTCCAGCATCCTCAATGGCTTTCTTCGCTGCGTCCAACGCCATATGGGAGGTGTCCTGATCATCTTTTGCAATCCGGCGCTCTTCAATCCCGGTCATCGTACGGATCCATTCATCTGAAGTATCCATGCGTTTTTCCAGATCGAAATTCGTTAGCTTATCTTCAGGCAGGCATCTGCCTATGCCGATAATTCCTGCATTCATTATTGGTCCCTCTTTTCAATTAACATCAATTATTAGTACCTGGTAATAATAATACGCCCTTTCATCAATTTTTTCAACTTACTGACATACTTCAGACAAATTATTTTTTTATATGATAAACTTTCTTTCTGTCAGAGAGGCTCTATGATATGATGATAGAAGATATTTCTATGTTGAGGTGAAACTAATGCAATATATTGGAACATTCTTATGGTCATTTTTATTAATTTCTTTGTTGAACTACGTAGTAAGTGCAGTCCAAAACGTACATTTTGATTTTATGCTGGGCGTTTATATTTCTATAGGGGTTTCTGTCCTGATCTTTGTAATTTCTGCAATTATTCCGGATGAGCCTGTAGCTGAAAAGCATTAATCATGAAAAGAAGCGTAATCCGGAATCCGGATTACGCTTCTTTTTTGTTGATAATTAATTTTCCATAGTCCATGCCCAATTGCAGAACGGTATTTGGCGCAAGGTCGCCTTTGATCAATTCCCGTGCGATTTTCGTTTCAATTTCGCGTTGGATAAAGCGTTTCAAAGGACGGGCTCCGAACAGCGGATCCGTTCCCGCTTCAATGATGTACTCGATTACCGAGTCATCTACTTCCAGCCCTAGCTGCTGCTGTTTCATGCGTTTAGCCAATTCAGCCAGCATTTTCTTCGCAATGCCATAAAAGTGGCTGTTATTCAACGCGTGGAAAATGACGATATCGTCAATGCGGTTCAATAACTCCGGTTTGAAATGCTTTCGAAGTTCCGACATCACGACATCTTCAATGTTGTGTTCCGTATCTTCCGCTCCGATATAGGCAGAACCGATATTCGAAGTCATGATAACAACCGTGTTCGAGAAGTTGACAAGCCGTCCCTGGCTGTCTGTAATGCGGCCATCATCCAAAATCTGCAGCAGAATATTTGCGACGTCCGGATGCGCTTTTTCGATTTCGTCCAGCAATACAACAGAGTACGGGTTGCGTCTGACCGCTTCCGTCAACTGGCCGCCTTCTTCATAGCCGACATAGCCCGGAGGTGCGCCGACAAGACGGGAGACGCTATGCTTTTCCATATACTCCGACATGTCAATCCGGATAAAATGGTCTTCCGAATCAAACAGGTTCGCTGCCAGCGATTTCGCCAGTTCCGTTTTCCCGACTCCCGTAGGGCCAAGGAAGATAAATGAACCGATTGGCTTCTGTTCATCTTTGATGCCGGCGCGTGCACGCCATACCGCTTCCGTCACAAGCTCGACTGCCCGGTCTTGGCCGATGACGCGTTCTTTTAAGGTGTCGCCGAGGCGCAGCAATTTCTCGCGTTCGCCTTCCACCAGTTTCGTTACCGGAATCCCTGTCCATCTGGCGACGATTCCGGCGATTTCATCGTCGGTCACTTCTTCCCGCAGTAACCGGGCCGCTCCGTCTTTTTTCAGTTCCCCTTCAAGAGCCGCCAATTCTTTTTCCAATTCCGGAATTTTTCCGTGGCGCAGTACGGCAGCGGCATTCAAATCGTACTTATTTTCCGCGTCTTCCAGCTGTCGACGGTATTGATCCAGCTTCTCGCGTTTTTCCTGGATTTTTTTCAACGATTCTTTTTCTGTTTTCCACTGCTGCTGCATGCCAGAAGATGACTCCTTCAGCTCGGCAATTTCTTTGCGCAATGTTTCAAGGCGCGTAATGCTGGCCGTGTCTTTTTCTTTTTGCAGCGCCTGTTCTTCAATCTCCAATTGCATCAGACGGCGTGTGGTTTCATCCAGTTCCTGCGGCATGGAATCAATTTCCGTCCGGATCATGGCACATGCCTCGTCAATCAAATCGATTGCTTTATCCGGCAAAAACCGTTCCGTAATGTACCGGTCAGACATCGCAGCTGCCGCTACAATTGCCCGGTCATGGATACGCACGGCGTGATGCAATTCAAAACGCTCTTTCAACCCCCGCAAAATTGAAACCGTGTCTTCGACAGAAGGCTCACGCACCATGACCTGCTGGAACCGGCGTTCAAGCGCCGGGTCTTTTTCGATGTGCATGCGGTACTCGTCCAGTGTCGTAGCACCAATGCAGAACAGCTCGCCGCGCGCCAGCATCGGCTTCAGCATATTTCCTGCATCCATGGCGCCTTCCGTGCGGCCCGCTCCCACAATCGTATGGATCTCATCAATGAAAAGAATAATTTCCCCGTTGCTGTCTTTCACTTGTTTCAGGACACTTTTTAAGCGTTCCTCAAATTCTCCCCGGTATTTGGCGCCTGCAATCAGTGAGCTCATATCGAGCTCATAGATCGTCCGGTTTTTCAAACCTTCCGGCACATCATTGCGGACAATCCGCTGTGCCAGCCCTTCGACAATTGCGGTTTTCCCGACACCCGGCTCACCGATCAGCACCGGATTATTTTTGGTTTTACGCGATAAAATGCGGATGACATTGCGTATTTCTTGGTCTCTGCCGATTACAGGATCCATTTTCCCGCTTTTTGCCTGCTCCACCATGTTTCGGCCGTATTGTTCCAACGGCGATTTTTGTTCTTGATTAGCAAATTGAACCATTTTCTTCACTCCTCTAAGAGTTTGACCTTTCTTGACTAATTTGATTATATGCAATTTGAACAAAGATGGCAAATGATATGCTAACAAAAAAACCTTCAGGAAATAGCTTCCTGAAGGTTTTGATTAACGGACGCCGAGCGCCATTTTCGCGTAACGCGACATTTTATCTTTGCCCCATACCGGCTGCCAGACGATTTTTACATCGACTTCGCTTACTTCCGGCAATTCGTACAACGCATGTTTTACCATATCAACGATTTGAGGTCCCATTGGGCATCCCATTGAAGTCAATGTCATCGTGACTACAGTAAAGCCCTCTTCCGACATCTCTACATCGTATACAAGGCCCAGGTTGACAATGTCTACTCCAAGTTCCGGGTCAATGACTTGTTCCAAAGCACCCATGATGCTATCTTTCATATCTTGATCCATTAGAATCCCTCCTTTTTCTGCTCTTCTCATCTTAACAAACTTTGGGCTGAAATGAAATTACCCTGCTTATTCGGCCGTATGTTCGGCCAGCCATCTTGTGGCAGCAAGCATCCCCGGACGGCTTACGGCGTGCCCGGCTTCTTTTTCGCCCATGAAATGAAGATGCTCCGGCACTTCCTCATATTCTTCTTTCAACGCTTTAAAAAAGCTGAACGTCGGGCTATACGGCACCGTTGTATCCTGCTCTCCATGCCAGAAAAAGACAGGGCGTTTATTGAAAATGCCCTTGTTCTTCGTAGCATCAAAGCGTCCAAGTGTAGCAAGCATCTGTTTTCTTTCTTCATCGGTAATCGGAAGTTTGAAGCCTTTCGATTCAAATTGAGCCATTTGTGCTTTTGCCAGCTGAACGTAATTGGGTGCACCCATCATGACGGCTGCAGCTTTGATCCACGAATAAACCGTCAAAGCTCCGAGCGTTGTAATGCCGCCCATCGACGTCCCTCCTATGCCCAGTTCGCCTTTTGCCCATTGTTTTTCGTGAATGGTCTTATGTATGTATGCTAATTCTTCTATAGAAGTTAAAACAACTTCCCAAAAGCGGAGGCTCATCTGTACTTCATCAAGGCCTTCTTCCCGCTCCCCGTGCAAATGTGCATCCGGCAGCAAGACACGCATCCCTTTTTCCACCATTTGATAGGCATAATGCAAGTTATGTTCTTTGGCGCTCATATGTCCATGGAAAAATACCGCTGTAGGCAGACTTTCGTCTTTCTTGCCTTCCGGATATATGTGAAGCAGCGGAATGTTATTCCATTTTTCGTGTTCTACTATCATTTAGTTCACTTCCTTCATACATATCCTACCAATGTTCTCGGAAGTCGGCAAACAATTCGGAGCTCTTCACGCATTTTTTATATAAGGAAACATAGCGAACCCTTCAAGAAATTTTGACGAAACCCTTCTGTTATCGCTACACTAGAGCTAGAGAGAGAAAGGAGACGGAATAAGATGAAACAGCATTTAATCGTTCTTGACTTAGATGGCACATTATTGACCGACCAGAAAGTCATTTCAGAAAAAACTAAGCAAACCTTGAAGCACGCTTTGGAAGCTGGCCATCAAGTAATGATTGCCACTGGGCGCCCTTACCGTTCAAGCGAACCTTATTATAAAGAACTGGGTTTAACTACCCCGATTGTCAATTTCAACGGAGCATTTGTCCACCATCCACTGAACAACAACTGGGGAGTTCACCATACACCGATTTCATTGGATGTGGTTCATGAAGTTGTCGAATCGATGCATGATTTTAATTTCCATAACATCGTTGCAGAAGTGCTTGACGACGTCTACGTCCATCACCACGACGAGAAACTAATGGATATTTTCCGATTCGGCGACCCTTCGATTACAGCGGGTGATTTGCGGAATTACTTGAAAGTGGATCCGACTTCTTTGCTCATTCATGCACCTTATGAAAAGGTTGGCTTGATCCATGACCATCTTAACGAAGTTCATGCCGAAGTGATTGACCATCGCCGCTGGGGAGCTCCTTGGCATGTCATTGAAATTGTCAAAAGCGGCTTGAACAAGGCTGTCGGCCTGGACCGCGTATCCAAATCACTCGGCATCTCCCGCGAGAACATCATCGCTTTTGGAGATGAAGACAACGACTTGGAAATGATTGAATTTGCCGGCGTCGGGGTCGCAATGGGCAATGCGATTGACCCTTTAAAGAGCATCGCGAACGAAATCACATTGACAAACAACGAAGACGGCATTGCCGAATTATTGATTGACCGGTTAAAACTTAAATAGTAAAAGGAGGATTTACATGAGATTATTTGCAGACAGCGCTTCTGATTTGCCGAAACATTTTTTCACAGAGGAAGATGTTATTTTATTCCCCCTCCGCGTGCATATTGGAGATAAGGACTTCGAAGACATCCGCACTATCCATTCCAAAGAAGTTTATGACGCCATCCGTTCGGATATTCATCCGAAAACGTCCCAAGTATCTCCGGAAGAAATGTTAAACGCCTTTGAGCAATTGGCCAAAGCGGGCGATGAAGGGTATTACATCGCCTTTTCTTCTGAGTTATCTGGTACATACAGCACAGCGGTCATGGTAGCCGATCAAGTGCGGGAAGAGTATCCGAATTTGAAACTGACCATCCTTGATTCAAAAGCGGCATCTCTTGGCTATGGCACGCTTGTAAAAGAGGCGGCTAGGCTTCGCGCTGCCGGCCATTCCCTGAACGAGATTATTGAAAAGACCCGTTTTATGGCAGAACATATGGAAAGTCTTTTCACAGTTGAAGACTTGGACTATATGGCCAAAGGCGGCCGCATCTCCAAAGGCAGTGCTTTTGTCGGCGGATTATTGAATATTAAACCGCTATTGCATGTGGAAGAAGGAAAACTGGTCCCGATTGAAAAGCTGCGCGGCCGGAAAAAAGTTTTGAGGCGGATGGTCGAATTGATGCAGGAACGCGGCGTCGATTGGGGAAAACAGACGATTGCCATCAGCCATGGCGATGACTTGGAGTTTGCCCAGTTATTGAAAAAGGAAATCGAAGACAGCCTCCATCCTAAACAAGTGGATATTTATATGATCGGTTCTGTGATTGCCGCCCATACCGGACCAGGCACTCTTGCTGTTTTTTACTTGAATCAAGTCGATATGTGAGGTGGATGTTGTGAGTAAAATCGTCATTGTCGGTGCAGTAGGAGGCGGTGCTACAGTAGCCGGCCAAATCCGTTTTTACGACCCGGATGCAGACATCACCATTTTCGACCGGGATTCAACGATGTCTTATGCCGCCTGTGGCACCCCTTACGTTATAGGCAATATCATCAAAGAACCTGAATCCTTGCTGATGGCAGATCCGCAGCAATTCAAGGAAAAACGGAATATTGACGTTTTCCTGAAGCATGAAGTGCTGGAAATCCAGCGCCAATTCAAGCAGGTCCTCGTCCGGAATCTGGATTCGGGTGAGCAATTTGCCGAACCATACGATACACTCATCCTGGCTCCCGGCGGCTCCGCCGTCATACCGGAAGTCGACGGCCTGCCTTCTGCCAATGTGTTTGTGCTCCGCAGCTACGACGATATGGAGGGCATCCAGCACTTCATCAAGGAAAACAAGCCGAAAACCTGTGTCATCTCGGGCGCCGGTTTTATCGGCTTGGAAATGGCTGAGAATTTGAAGCATTTAGGCCTCAAAGTTCAGATTGTCCACAAATCCAGCCAGGTCATGTCCATTCTCGATACAGACATTTCCGAGCGAATTGAAGCTGAACTGGCAGCCAACAATATCCATTTGCATAAAGACACGGTAATTACGAAAGCCGGGCCGCAAGCGGTAGAACTTTCCGATGGAAGCCAGCTGGAAGCGGATTTCATCATCATGAGCGTCGGCATAAAGCCGAACACGGAATTGGCGGAAGGAGCCGGCCTTCCAATTGGCAAAACCGGCGGAATTGTAACCAACGAATATATGCAGACCGAAGACCCCTCCATCTTTGCGCTGGGTGATGCGTCTGAAAATACCGATATGATTACCGGCGATGCCAAACGGGTTCCGCTCGCCTGGCCCGCCCACCGGCAAGCATTTTTAATTGCCCAGAAGTTGAGCGGCAATGCCATACCGAAAAAAGGGCTGCTCGGCACTTCGGTCGTCAAAATCTTTTCGCTGACGGTGGCGATGACCGGCCTGAACGAACGGACGATCCGCAGCAAAGGATTAGCCTATAAAACCGTCGTTCACCAAGGCAATTCCAATGCCGGCTATTATCCCGATCATGCGAAAATTATGCTGAAAATCCATTACGATGCGGACAGCCGAAAAATCCTCGGGGCCCAGTGCATCGGCGGCAAAGGCGTCGACAAACGGATCGACGTCCTCGTCACCGCCATTTACGCAGGGCTGACAATCGACGATTTGCAGGCATTGGAACTGAGCTATGCCCCTCCCTATTCGTCGCCAAAAGATCCAATTAACATGGCGGGCTATAAAGCGTTTGGCA
Organism: Planococcus liqunii; assembly: GCF_030413595.1. Lineage (NCBI taxonomy): Bacteria > Bacillati > Bacillota > Bacilli > Caryophanales > Caryophanaceae > Planococcus > Planococcus liqunii. The sequence continues at coordinate 2,736,183 of NZ_CP129238.1, forward strand.
AGTGAAGGCAACGAGATAGCCTGCATAGTCTTGAAAGTTATCAAGGGTTAAGCAACTAGCAAAAGAACCAGCACCTTTTCCAGGTGCTGGTTCTTTTGCTAGTTGAGAAAGAAATAGAAAAAATTTTTTTTAGAATATCACCGATATTCCGCAAACCAGCTGCGCTTGCCGCGGGCGATCCGCCAGGCCTCCTCAGCCGCTGCGCGTCTTGCGGGGTCTCGGCTGTCTCGCTTTCCCGCAGGCGTCTCCGCTGGTTTGCTCCATATCGACAGTGAACTGTGAATAAAAAGCATGCATACTCATCCACTCTTTCTGATAAAAACAATTCTTTATTAAAAGAGTAATGGAATGAAGCGGAAAGTGGCGACTCCTGCGGGAGCAGCACGAGCTGAAGACCCTGGACTGAGCAGCGCGAAGGAAGCGGCTGAAGCCGTGCCCGCGGAAAGCGTCCACTTGGAGCGGAATGCATATTCAAGTGAGGTTTCTCGACAGCTTAAAGAACCAGCACCTTTTCCAGGTGCTGGTTCTTTTTTAGTTATCGTTTATTTTTCGCCGCTTCGTCTGCTTTCCGTTGTTTGCCTTTTCTCCAGACCACCCAAAGGAAAATCATGAAGACAATATACAATACGGCCAGTGCTGCGATATACGCTTTGTTAAAGCCGGTTTCGTCCGTAACGTGATAGGTCTCCGCCAATTCACGTTCCAAGGAAATCCGGTATTCTCCATTAGCTTCCTGGCGCACCCGGTCGTTTTCAAACAGTCCCTGCAGCTCTTTATCGCTGCCAATTATATCTGCTGGAATTGTAATGCTTTGAGTGGAGGAAGTGTTGTTAATCGCGACAATCCATGACTCTTCGTCATTGAAGCGCTTATAGACAAGCCAGCCATCTTCCTCATGAAGAACTTCCGTGTCTCCGGTACGGAGTGCTGAAGAAGAATTGCGCAGCGTCGTCAAATTGGTGATATGATCGATCAATTCTTCATCCACTGCCATGTTTAAAATCTGATGGGACTCCGGCAAGGCTTCCCCATTCATTGCGGTTTCTGTCCCGTATTGCATGATTGGAATGCCAGGCATTGTCAGCAATTGAGTAGCCATTAAACGCCAGCGAGTCGGCGGAAATCCTCTTTCTGCCACGATATCCGCTGTAAACCGCGAACCTAACAGCGAGTCAACGCGGACCAAATGGCCAGCGCTTTCCTCAATTACAGCTGGCACCTCAGAAGAACCCTGGTCAAATTGCTTGTACGAGTTCCGCAAAGCCTCTTCTGCCCCCGGCAACACGACCGCATCCAGTCCTTCAACCGGCTCCATTTCCACATCATTGATCAAGTAAATATTCTGGATTTCTTTAATGGCTTCAGAAAAATCTTTGATGAAACCGGCATCCAATTGATCTGCATTCTGAAGTTTCAAGCCATCCACTTCATATTCCTGCACGAATTTACTGAAGGTTTCAATCAAGGCTTCCTGTACGCCTGAATTTGTTGTATCCAGCGCCAAGGTGCCGTCTTCATTTTCTTCGAACCATTCCGGATTTTCTACTGCCCATACATGGTCTTTGCTGAGGTTCTGTGTCGGCACATCCACCATCACTTTGATGTCTTGCTCATGTACTGCATCAATCAGCGTTTTAAATTCTTCTTCTGTTCCAAAATGGCGCTCAAATTTATTGTAGTCCAGCACTTGCTGGCCATCATATGTAGCGGATGAAAAAACAGGTCCAATGGACATTACCGTAAAGCCCATTTCTTTGACGTACAGCACCTGGTCCTCGACACCGGCAAAATCGCCGCCGCTAAAATCAGCTGGATCCTGTGCATTCACGTCATAATCGTTTTGGATCGATTTATTAAAATACCTGTCCACCAATACATCATATATAATTTCGTCTTCAATCGTCTTTGTTTCTTCAGCTGCAGCCGGCTGCACCATGCCAAGTGCCAGCATTCCGATCAAGACTCTCCCAATCCATTTTGCTTTCAATCCAAAATCCTCCTTCAATGAGGCTTATTTATTCCGTTCCACCCGGTTTATTTTAACAAAATCGCTTGGGTACTGCTATGTATAATTCGTGAAAGCGCCGCAACCGTCCGCACTTTCGTCTAAACTGTGAATTTCCTAAGGAAAATGCATTGCCGCAACGCCATATCAAAGATAATCGCCTAAAAACTAAGCCATCGACAAAGATTGCGCAAACGCATCGTTCTTCTTTAATGAAAGATGTATGCTTTAGCATTCATAAAAAAAAACAGGCGCTTAAGCGCCTGTTTCTTAGAACAAGTCCAATCCGATTGGCAACATAAAACCGATGAACAATGTAACAAACAAAGAAACTGCGAACAGCGCCCAGAACATTGTTACCGGTTTTTGTTTTTTCGAACGAACCAATACCATTTCCATCATTCCAATCGTCACGAAGCCGAAAAGGAATTTCAGGCCGTACATCATTGCATCCGATGAAGAATACTCGATGAACAATGCCAATCCGGAAATCAAGATTAAAATGTAAAACAAGCGCGCTACCATATGCACAATTTTGCGCCCTTTGCTTGCAGGGTTCATGAAAGCTGCTACCAAAAACAGCACAATTCCAATGACCCATGTCGTAATGTGTACATGCGTAGAATCAGTTAAAAAGTCCAAAATGTCACCTCATTCAATTTAGTCTTTTCCAGTTTAGCATAATTGGAGGACTAAATGACATGTTTGCCGTTATGACAAATGTGTGACGAGCGTTCCAATCGATTCGATTGAAACTTTTACGGTATCGCCAGCTTTCAGGAATTTAGGCGGGTTAAACCCTTTGCCTACTCCAGCAGGTGTTCCGGTTAAAATAACATCGCCCGGTTCAAGCGTAATGTATTTGGATACTTCCGCTACCAAATCATCTACGCGGCGGATCATATTTCCTGTGTTACCATTTTGGCGAACTTCATCGTTCACTTTCGTCACAATCGACAAATCCTGTGCTTCCGGAATTTCATCTTTTGTTACCAAGTAAGGTCCCATTGGGCACGAGCCTTCCAAGCTTTTCCCTAAAAAGTACTGTTGATGCTTGCTTTGAAGATCGCGTGCAGTCAAGTCGTTGGCGATTGTATAACCGAAAACATAATCATAAGCCATTTGCTTCGGAATCGATTTGCCTTTTTTTCCGATGACGACAGCCAGTTCCCCTTCATAGTCATAGGAATCCGTTACATCGCTATGGACTGAAACGGTTTGCTCATCGGCTGCAATGGTCTGCGGTGTTTTCGTAAAGACCACTAAATCGACAGGCGCTTCCGCTCCCATTTCTTTCGCATGGTCTGCATAGTTTTTGCCAATGCAGATAATATTTTTGGGAGTTCGTGATATAGGTGCTAGCCATTCGATATTTGAAAAAGAGCGTTTGAATTGCTCAGGGTTATCGGACTTGGCAGCTGCTTCCGTCAATTTACGGATTTGTTCTACAAATTCCATTCCCTGAGGTATTCCTTCAATTAGCCGAGATGGGAAAGATGGCAAAATTTGCAGTTCTTGCTGAACGGCTAAAACATCCCATACAGCTTCCTCTTTTTTCACTTTTGGTCCAAAACGTTCTTCTTCCTCAAATCGAAAAGATAACAGCTTCATTCGTCAAACACTCCTTTTCTATGATTCCATTCATTATACACATTCATCGTTTTGAATTGTTGCTTTTTTCTAAATTTCTTCCGTAAGTCAATCGCCTTGAAAGATATTCCAAGGGACCTTGTGCAAACTTGGATAGCCATAACTCCGCAAAAATCAACTGGATCGCGAAAATCCCGAGTGCAATCCATGTGCCGGTCAAGACATCAACTTGTCCATACAGCCCTAAGCCATACGAATAGAAAATGAATGTCGCAATAATCGACTGGCCAATGTAAGTGGTCAGCGACATACGCCCTGCCTTGGCCAACGGGCTCAGCAGCTTCCGAAGCCCATTGCTCTGCGCCATCAATGCAATCAAAGCCGCATAGCCGACGGCGACAAGCGGGCCGCCGAAAATATCCTGCAGGTATTGGAATGCATAGTTGTTATCAATCAACAGTGGTGTGGACTTTAACAACAGGCCTATGACAAGACCGCCAACTGCGAGGCTGATCCATAGTTTGCGGTAATGGGCAGCGCGTTCAATTAATTGCACCTTTGCGGCCGCTGCACCCACCATCAAAAAAGGCAGGATTGTAATGATCAAATAAAAATAACTCGTCGGGTTGTTGCTGTACATCCAATCGTCAAAACGCTGACTGAAAATTTCTGCAAACGTTCCTGAAGGATACGCCGCCAGTGAACTTTGCACTTCCTGCATGCCTGTGTAGATGTTCGGATCAATCGATACTGCTACGAACATTAGGCCCAGCAAAAAGATTTGCGGAATAACATAAATTGCCGCTGCCAGTCCTAAAAGCCAAGCGGGTTTCAAGCGGATAAAACCAAGCAGGAAAAACCCTGTAATGGCATAGGTGATTAAAATATCACCGTACCAGATTAAAAATGCATGAATGATTCCAAAAGCCAGAAGAATCAACAGCCGCTTTACAGCAATTGGCATAAAGGGCCGTTGGTTTTTCTGCGCTTTCATGAACTGCATAGCTAAACCATACCCGAATAACATAGAAAATAACGGATAAAAGCTAGCCTGGACAAAAATATCAAGCGCGCTGAATACTTCTGTATCCAATGCGCCGTCAAACCACTTGTATGGATCGATATAAGAAAATGGTGAGTGGAACGTCAGCATATTGATGAGCAGGATGCCCAACAGAGCAAATCCTCTCATCAAATCGATTGCATAGACGCGTTCGTTTAATGCTACGGGCTGTAACTTCACAAAAACCCTCCTAAATTTTCACTGTTTGCTTTGCCGCAAACAGGTACAACAGTCGCTCTTTAATTGAGATCTGCAAAATTTCTTCTACAGCTTCCTGATAAATTGCCAGCTGGACATTGTATCTGGCAGCCATTTCCCCGGCAATATCGGCCATTTGATAAATGCTGTCCGTTTTGTAATCGAGCAGGACCCAACCGTCTTCTTCCTCAAACAGGCAATCGACAATCCCCTGAATGATCTGGTGGTCTCCATCGATGTCTTTCTTGGCATAAGTAAATGGAACTTCGCGCCTTACGTTTTTGGCATTGGCTAAGCGGGAAGCTAATTCAGTTCCATAAAACTGCTCAATTTCCTGAATCTTGACCGCTTTTCCTTCTTCTGGCGATAAAATTTCCATGCCGACAAGCGTCTCGACAAATTCCGCTATTTCCGCAGCCTGCATTTTTTTAGTCAATGGAATGTGCTGCATAACAGCGTGGACAGCCGTTCCCACGTCTGCCGCAGACAACCGTTTATCCTGCATGAAGTCCGGCCGGTGAACTAGCGTCCGTCGAACCGGTGCAGCAGCTTGAATAAACGATTCCGGCTCATCCATCCGCTGAAGCATCTGGATGCGCTTCATTTCGGAAACAGACTGCTTTGACCTTTTTTCGACCGCATATTGATAAGGGTAACGGAAATCAAAACGCCGTGCTATTTCTTCCGTAAAGTCTTTGTCTTGTGCATTTGGCTGCAGCAGCTCATCAACGTCAAGGAGTGCCGGCACTAAAGAAGCCGATTCGACGATATTGATGCGGAAACGGGATGAATGCGGCAGTGAACTGCCATTTGCCTGCAGAGTTTCTGCGGCATCCGGATGCCGGGAGATTGCCGGGCCGATCCAATCCAGATAGCCTTTGGCACGCGAACGTACATAATCCGGCAGCAAGGTATCTTTCGAATTCACTTTCCACTTCCCAAACAGCCGGTCAATCTCTTTGACCGACGCCGTCAAATAAAGCCGCTCTTTTGCACGGGTCATGGCCACATACAAGACGCGCATTTCTTCTGCCTTCATCTGCAGCTGCTTCATTTCTTTGACCGCCAAAAACGGCAGTGATGTGTATTCGAGGCGGGTATCGGGATTGACGGCTTTTACGGCGAGCCCGTAGTCCTGGTCGAATAAATAAGGTTTATGGAAATCCATTTCATTGAACATGCGGCCGGCGCCGGCAAAAAACACAACCGGAAATTCCAGCCCTTTTGACTTATGGACCGTCATCAACCGGACCACATTTTCTTTTTCACTCAACGACTTGGCTGTCCCTAGGTCGTCTCCGCGCTCCCGCATCCGGTCGATAAAACGCAGAAAGCGGAACAATCCACGGAACGATGTTTTTTCGTATTCCAATGCCCGGTCATGGAGAGTCCGCAAATTCGCTTGCCGCTGCTTGCCGTTCGACATCGCTCCGGCCATTTCGTAGTAATTCGTATCCAAATAAACCTGCCAGATCAGTTCAGCAAGCGACCCCCGCCGCGCCAAGTTGCGCCAGTCTTCCAAATGAAGCATAAAGCGGCGCAGTTTTTCCGCAGCAGCCGGGTCGATGCCCGATCCCCCCTGGATAAAGGTTTTGACGGCATCGTAAAACGATGCTTGCGGAGCCGCCAACCGGATTTCTGCCAACTCATTTTCTTTTAATCCGATGAACGGCGCCCGGAGCACGGACACTAAAGGGATATCCTGGTACGGATTGTCAATCACACGCAGCGTATTCAGCATGATCATGACTTCCAGTGCATCAAAATAGCCGCCAGTCAATTCGGCATACAGCGGAATGCCGGCTGCTTTAAACTCATCCACAAAATCACCCGACCAGGTCATCGAACGCATCAGGACGACAATGTCACTGTATTCCAATGGACGCTGCTGCTGCTTCCAGGGATCGTAGACATGGGTTTCTTTCTCCATTAATTCACGGATTTTCTTTGCAATGTAGCGGGCTTCCCACTGGGATTTCGCTAAATCTTCTTCCGGCTCTTCATCGCTTTCCGGCTCATGGATCAAGGTTAATTCAACCGGAACATCCTGATCAGGATAAGGCGCCTTGTTTTTCAGCGCGGCGGCTTCATCGTAATTGATTTCTCCGACACGCTCGCCCATGATCTGGGCAAAAATGTAATTGGTGCCATCCAGAACTTCCCGCCGGCTTCTAAAATTGGCATTCAAGTCAACCCGCAGGCCTGTCCCGTCAGCATCTCCCGTAAACCGGCTGTACTTGCCAAGAAACAGCATCGGTTCAGCGAGGCGGAAGCGGTAAATCGACTGCTTGACGTCGCCTACCATAAAGAGATTGCCGTCCGCTTCGCCGCCGGACTTCACCAGATTCAAAATGGTTTCCTGAAGCATATTGGTGTCCTGGTATTCATCCACCAGCACTTCTTTAAATTGCTTTTGGTAATCGTGCGCAATTTGGGACGGCTTGCCTCCGTCACTTAGAATTTCCAGGGCATAATGCTCCAAATCGGAGAAATCGACCAATGCACGGTCAATTTTCAGTGCTTTGTATTGTGCCGCAAAGACTTTCGTCAACTCCACCAATGTTTTCATCAACGGAGCCATCTCGCGCATTTCATCGAGCAGCCGTTTAGGCGACCGGACGAAATAAGCGTCCATCACGCCATTGACGATTTTTTTCACGTCATTGCGTTTCGCTTTTGCTTCTTCTGCAAGTTCAGCGTCGCACGAATCTTTGCGGATCGTGGCCGCTTTCGGCCAAGCGAACGCTTTTGAGAAATTGTAGAGGCTGTCCCATGATTCGTCCAGGGCATCCAGTGCCGTACGGACCAAGTCCATATCCATTTCAAATGTTTCGCTTAATAGAACGGGGCCATCAGGGCGAAGCGCCAGCTGATTTCCTTCGTCCGCCAAATGAAGCGCTTCTTCAAGCGCGTGGCGAATGGTCATTTTCAAATCAGCGATAAACGGCAAATCATCGACCACTGCTCCGTCCGGAACTGCATAAAGCGCCGGCACTTGTTCGAGCCAGTGGTCAGGCTCCGGATGCACGCGTGAATAGTCATACAGCTTGCTCAGCAGCACTTCCATCGCCTGGTCGTTGCGGTCGGATGTAAAACTGTCCGCGAGGCGGTAGACGGCTTCAGCGTGCTCTCCTTCATAAGCGGATTCAAGGACCGCTTCCAGTACGTCATCCCGGAGCAGCGCAGCTTCTGTTTCATTGGCGATGCGGAAACCCGGATCGATTTCCAGCAAGTATGCGTATTGCTTAACTACCTGCAGGCAAAACGAATGCAGTGTGGAAATCTGTGCTTTATTGATGAGCCGCATTTGTTTCCGCAAATGTTGGGAATCGGGGTTTTCCGCTACCGCCTTTTCCAAAGCAGTGAACATGCGATGGCGCATTTCGGCGGCGGATGCGTTCGTGAACGTCACGACAAGCAGCTCATCCACAGAGACCGGCTCTTTTTCATCCAGCACTTTTTCAATCATCCGGTTGATCAGCACGGCCGTTTTACCGGACCCCGCTGCTGCAGAAACGAGCATATCCTGCCCCTTTGCCCAAATGGCTTGCCACTGTTCATCTGTCCATGCGGCATCAGTCGGTTTTATCGGAATCATCGTCTGCGGTCTCCTTTCGAATCAATTCTATTGCTTTATCAGCGCTTAAATCCGGCAATTTGCGGTAAGTTTGTTCGGGATCTGATGGATCAAACTGGCAAATGGAACGGTAAGAACAAAACTGGCATGGTGTATCTTCCTTCACTTTATAAGGCGTGATTTCGGTATCGCCGTCCAAGATGCCATTGCCGGCTTTTTGGTGCTTGTTGCGGACGAAATGGCGGATCATTTCCATATCGCCTTTTTGGACCGTTCGGGACTGGGATGTTGAAATCTCGCCTTTTTTATTCATACGCACCGGAATAACATTGGAATAGCCTTCAATATCGCTGTCCATCGCACGTACGACTTCGGGATCTTCCACAATCAGCCCGTTCATTTTGAACGACTTGGCGACTTCTTCTTCAATTTCTTCTGCCGTCATCAGTTTCGTCAACTTCAGCATCGGATTGTGCATATGGAAATACAGCACACCCGCCGGTTCTGCCTGCGTGCCGAGCCAGCGGTCCGAATTGGACAAGGCCACATCCAAATATGTGAAGGTCTGCAGCGACAAGCCATGGTAAACTTCCCCCAGGTCAAGCCCTTGTTTCGACGATTTGTAATCGACGATGCGAATGTACGGTTTGCCGTTGATTTCCGTGGAGTCGATGCGGTCAATGCGTCCACGCACATTCATTTGGCGGCCGCGCTTCAAGGCAATATCAAGCGGTGGAATGGCTTCGGAACCGCCAAATCCGACGTCCAACGCAACTGGTGCAAAACCGGATACTTTTGCATGGCGGCTGAGCATAAACGCAGTTTGGCGGATAATGCCTTCTAATTTATGCTGAATATAGCGGTAGCGGTGCGAGCTCATCAAAATATAATTGACAAAATAAGGAGACAGTTGTTGAATCGCCTCTTTGGCCAATTCCTGGCATTGTTTCTTGCTAAGGGATGCCCAGGAGACGCCCAGGCGGCTCACTTCATCCGATATCCATTTGACTGCGGCGTGGAATAGGTCTCCCATCGCCGGCGCCGCCAATTTGTATTGATCCCGCTCTTCAAGCCTCAGACCATATGCCACATACTGGGCAAACGGGCAGCTGAAATACGTTTCAACACGAGAGACGCTCGATGAGACCGGCAGGCCATACAGCGGCTCTGCAATTTCTTCCCGCAGCTGATCCGCCACATTGGCCTTGATCGGTTTGACAATCCGCTCAACGACAGAAGCCCAAAACGGATCTTCCCGGTAATAAGACAGCACGGCGCGCCATTCGGCCGACAATTCGCCGCCGCGCAGCTGCGACGTCAAATAAGCGAGGCTCGCCCGCGGATGCGAAATATAAGGCAATGGGGAAGCATCTTTCAGTTCTTCCGGGTCAATCACAGCAGGAATCCGTTCCAGCCCGAACATGTCCTGGATTTTCTGGATATACAGCGAAGGCAATAGGGCTTTCCCTTCCTCATCAGCAATCGGATAAGAAACCGTCAGCAAATCAGAGGACGCTGTAAATGTACGGTAAGCGGTATAGGTTTCGTCCATCAACCGCATTTTTGAAGTAGGGGCCAGTTCAATTCCGATTTTTGCAAACCATTCCCGTTCGGCATCCGTCAGCAAGCCTTCCTGCTCCACGCGCTGCGGCAAAACCCCGTCATTGACGCCGATGACAAATACCGATTTGATGTCCATCAGCCGGGCCAAATCGATTTTAGAAACCGTGATTTGGTCCAGTGAAGGTGGAATGCGGGAAAACTCCAGCGTTTCAAACCCTTCATCCAAAATCTTAGCGGCGGTTGCAAGATCGATTTCCTTATCGCCGAACATCAGCACAAACTGATCCAGTACTTCCACCCACTGCGTCCATGCCTGTTCGTGCTCAGTTGCTGCTAGCAGCCGGTGTTCGGATTCTTCGCGTTCTTTCAAGGCCTGCAGCTTTTCGTAAACATGCATTTGTTCAACGAATAAATACAGGGCTTCCGCAAATTCTCTTCCTGTCGAGCAAGCTGTCAATTTTTCTTTCAGCCCGGACAGCGGCTCACGGATCAAATCGCGGACAGCATGCAATTCCATTTGGGCAGCCAGTTCCTCATCGGTTTGGATGCCTGTATGGAATTCCAGTCCTCTGTATTTCTTATAAAACCAACGCTTTTCCTCAAACCAGCGTTCGCCGTAAATGCCATTGGCGATGACGAAATTCTCAAGTAGATCACTGCGTTCCCGCCATTTTGAAACGCTGCCCTCTGGGAAAAATAAATCCGTTTTGACTGCCCGGAATACCGGTTCATAGGAATAATTCGAAGACAAGGCTTCCAGTACAGAACGGCTGAATTCAATTAATGGATGGTGCAGCATCGACTTTTTCTGGCTGATAAAATACGGAATGTCGTATTGAGGGAAAATGGTATTGATCAATTCATCATATGCTTCCGGCTGCCGGTACAAAATGGCGATGTCTTTATAGCGCATCCCTTCCTGGATTTGCTGGCGGATGGATCGCGCCATCGCATGCACTTCCGCTCTTCGGTTGGAAGCTTCCACCAAAGAGATGGCACCGCTTGATTGTGAAGTAACCAGCGGGTAAACATCGAAATGTTCTTCAAGGTGCGCAAGTTCCACTTTGTTAAAACGCCATTGTTCATCCATGTATACCGGATGGTCGACCTCTATGCCCTTTTGGCGTGCCTGTTCCGTTAATCGAGCGCCGGTATTAGCCGACTGATAAAAAATAGCCTGTTCATCGTTAGGGTCTGTTTGATTGTCCATTGGAAGGACGATTGTGACATTCTTAGCGTATTTCATCAGCTCAAAAATGATTTCATATTCGCGTGCGGTAAAAGCGAAAAATCCATCAATATAGATTTCAGCAGATTTAACCGTCTCTGAAAACTTGATTTTCTCGGATAACAGCGCCAAATGCCCTTCCGAATCCACAAAGACCTTTCCAAGGCGGTTCTCAATTTCTTTTAAAATCAGTTCCAAATCTGCCGCTTTGTCCAAAAGCGTCCGCGGAGCTCCGGCAGAAGCCAGAGACGACCGGATTGTTGTCAATTCTCCGCAATCGACGCAATAGCGGGCGAACTCTTTGACCAATTGTTCGATCTGGTCGGTAAACCCTCTTTTCCCAGCTGCCCGGCGGAACAATTGGAAATCTTCCCTGTGCTCTTCCAGCAAACTGCGGATCAGCATGCGGTAGCCGAACGTATCCACTTCCTTCCGGCTAATGCCCCCTGCTTCCTGCAGCACACGCCAAGCAAGGCGCTTGAACGTTACAGCCTGGGCACGGATCATCCCGTTCATGCCATAAGCCGATGATAAACGGTACTCTGTAGAAAATGACATCTGGTCCGGCACAATTAAAAACAGCGGACTGCCGTCTCTGCTGCGTTTTAATTCCGCAGCAATTTCTTCCTGGATAAACCGGCTTTTTCCGGATCCGGCTCGTCCATAGATAATTCGCAATGACACAATGCCACTCCCTTTCCAATAGAACGTTTGTTCTTATTATATATGAATAAAGTGCTGTTTACCAATCTTGGCGCACGTCTATAATTTCTCTTTTTTATACTCTTCACTTGCCCGCCGAAAATCAGCTTCCACTCGTTTGTTGAGCCTTTTCTCCAAAATTTTTCCGATCACATAGAGCAAGATGATGACCACTACCACAATCGCTGTACGGACTGGCTGGGTGAATAAAGCCCGGATGTCGTATCCTACATATGAAATCATAAATACCATAACCAACTTCCCAGCCATAACAGTCAGCAAATAATAATGCCTGCTGATGTTCGATAAGCCTGCTACCACATTGACCAGCGCTGATGGCGTGAACGGAAAACAAAGTAGCAGGAACAGCGGCCCAAAGCCGTTTCGCTCCACCCACAAGATCAACTTTTCCACTTTCTGGTGTTTCGTCATGAAATTCATGAATCGGGCGCGGCCATATTTCCGGACGACCAGGAAAACCGCATAAGCCCCGAGCACTGAACCGCCCCAAGATAGAAGAAAGCCGATCCATAAGCCATATGCCGTTGCATTGGCGAACACAAAAACAAACAAAGGAAGAAACGGCAGAAAGGCTTCAATAAAAGGTAAGAGAAAACCGATCAACGGGCCAAATGCCCGGTAAGATTGAGTCAATTCAATTATGTTTTCCATCGTGAAAAAATCAAACATGTACTTCATCCTTTGAATACGTAGATTTTTTTATTACCTCATTGCAGGGTGCCTGCTGGGCAAGTTTCAACAACGGGGAGATTTCACACTTTTTGTTATTGGATAATTAAATGATACAGAAAATCTGTCTTCAAAAATCAGTTAATATTGTGATATGCTATATTAATTACTTTACACTCTTTCTCCACTTTTGGAAAATGAGGAATACATATGAAGAAGGAGCGAAACAGATGGATAGTCGGGGTTTTTCTGCTGGAGTAAAAGCTGGCAGCAGTATCGCCATCGGTTATTTTCCGATAGCTTTAACATTTGGCTTGCTTGCCAAGACGACCGGCCTTTCCTTGATTGAAGCAACGGCCATGAGTATTTTTGTTTTTGCCGGAGCTGCACAATACATATCATTGTCGCTGATTGCCGCAGGAGTTGCGCCGATTCTGATCGTTTTGAATACTTTTGTCGTCAATATCCGGCACTTCTTAATGACGGCGGCATTGAACGAAAAGATGCAGCCAGATGCCAGATGGAAAAAAGCCTTGTACGCGTTCGGCATCACAGACGAGTCATTTTCCGTATTGGCTACACAACAAGGCGGTCGGCTGAAAACAAGTTTTGCGGCGGGTGTTATTCTCATCTCTTATAGCAGCTGGGTCGTCTTTACCGCAGTTGGGCACTTGATCGGCGCCAATCTGCCTCAGTTTCTCCAGGCTTCCATGTCCATTGCTTTGTATGCCATGTTCGTCGGCCTGCTTGTTCCATCTATGCGCAGAAACCGGAAAGTGGTAAGTCTCGCTGCAATCGCCGGCCTTACCCACGCCTTTTTTTATTTTACTGAATGGCTGTCGACGGGCTGGGCCATCTTGGTGGCCACGCTGGCTTCTGCTGTATTTGTTGAACTGATTTCACCGAAAGAAAGGAAGTCTTAAATGGGAGCTTGGTTCTGGTGGATGATTCTTGGAATGGCTGTCGTCACGTATATTCCGCGCGCCATTCCACTTACTTTTTTAGAAGGGCGGGAGCTTCCGGCTTCTGTCCAGAATGTTCTCCGCAACATCCCTTACGCAGTTCTTGGGGCACTCATCTTCCCTGCCATTTTCTTTATACAGGAAGGAAATATCTGGTTCGGGGTTGTCGGTGCTGTTGCCGCATTTGGCATTGCTTTTGCCGGCGCCAATGTGATGATTGTCGTGTTGGGTTCCATTGCCGTCTTGGCCTGCTACAGCCTGTTCTTTATGTAAAATAAAAAAGCCGTCACTCATTTTCATGAGTTTCGGCTTTTTTTGAGCGTTTATACATCGTGGTGGCATACCAGAACCCGGCAGTCAGAGAGGCGGCGTTTACGATATATAAGAACCATGTATTTGTGTATCCTGCATAAACGGCCGCTGCAATCAGCGCCACGGTCAAAACCAATCCAACGACGTGGTTAAATGTTACTCTCGTGAACAACACGACAAACAAACCCGGCAGCAGCAGCGACAGTAAAAACTTCGTGAACATCGATTCCATCACTTAAACTCCTCAATTGACAACAATCAGACCTAATCGGTGATGATCGTGCCGGAATATGACGTGCTGGCGGAGCCTCAATTCATCGTTATGGTCAAAAACTTCCAAACGGCAGTGTGCCGCATTCACTTGAATCGCTTGGTACAATTCCGTTTCGTTTGAGACAGCCAAGCCATTTACTTTCCGGATGACTTCTCCTCGCTGCAAGCCCATTTTGTGAGCCGGGGAGTCCGGCAGTACATCCACAATCATTACGCCTTCAGCTTTCGGGGCAACTGCATGCTTGCCATGCCGCTCTTTCTGTTCAAAGTAGACAGTAATGGCAATGCGGCCAATAACGCCAAGCACTAACGCAACGATAGCCATTGGAGCCCATAATAAGCCCAACAAGGCCAACAGCAAGATGCCGATGCCCAACTGCCAAGTCATTTTGCCAATCTTAGGAAACAAGTAGACAGGCAAAGTTTTCCGGGCACGGTTTTGAAAACCAAACACAATCGGGAAAAGAATAAAAGAAAACGAACTTTCTCCAATTGGAAACTGCGGCCAGTAAGGCGCTGCTTCTTCTATCAGAGAACCCGGTACAACAAGCAGCAGCGGAATCAACCAAAGGCGCTTGGAACCATAAACTGCAGCTTTCAATCCCCGGGAAGATTTCTCGAGTTGCGGAGACGCTGAAGGGGCTCCCGTTTTGCTGATCAGCAATCCTTCTGCGATCACTAAAGCTCCTGCTAAAAGCGCCACAGGCAATAACCATTCCATGGCAATCGCATAGCCACTAAAATCGGTGAATCCCAAATTCAGCGACCAGCCATTTGCATCAAATAGGCCTACGAGGCCAACCGCAGCAGCCGCTAAGTAGATAAACGACCCTGCGGAATAAAACCCGGATATGACCATCAATATGCTGATAATACTTAGAGCAGCCAGCCATTCCAACGGCAATACCAATCCCGCACCGGCGAAAATGACTGAAAAAATGACTGCATACTTCAAGCCGTCTTTTAGAAATCCGGAAAATTCAGTCCAGCCCCAAACAATCCGGGTACGAAATATTTTCCGCTCCCGCTTTACACGGAAGTATCCTAACATAATAGCCGCAATCAGCGCTATGTATAAAAGCGGGTTAATAAAAATTCTTCCTATGTCTAGCAGTAGATCCATTATCACTTTTCTTTACACCATCCTATCACTTGCAACTAAGGCTTCAATTCATTGTACCAAACAACTGAAGACTCCTGCACTTCTTTTTGAGTTAATTGAAAGCTGCACCCAGCTGCGCCAAAATATCTTCCGTTCCTTCTATGCCAGCCGACAGCCGGACTACTTGGCGAGTAACGCCGATTTTTTCTTTATCTTCTTCCGATAATGCACGGTGGGAAGTTCCGTAAGGATAGGAGACGGTTGTTTCGACCCCCGCCAAAGTCGGGACAATTTGAATCCACCCAAGCGATGAGAAAAACTTGGAAATATCCACTGATTCGGGAAGAGCAAATGTTACAATAGCCCCTTTTCCAGGGTACCAGACTTGTGCTTTGTCTTTTAAAAATTCTGCAATCGCCTGGGCATTGGCCGTTTGGGCTTTCATGCGGAGCGACAAGGTTTTTATGCCGCGCAGCGTCAACCAAGCTTCAAATGGGCTGAGGTTCATCCCCATATTGACGATGCGGTTTGCAGCAAGAGCTATCAGCTCCTTATCTCCTGCAAGCACGCCGGCCGTCACATCACTATGCCCGCCTAAATACTTCGTGGCGCTATGGGCGACAAGGTCAGCTCCCAATTCGAAAGGACGAACGGCATAAGGTGTTGCGAACGTATTATCAATCATCACCTTAACGCCGTAATGCTTTTTAAGCTGGACCAGAACTTCAATGTCTTCTATCCGCAAAAACGGATTAGTGATGGATTCGCTGAACAATAGCTTTATCTCTGGAAAATCAATTAAGCTCTTCTCAATTTCACTGATATTGGAGAAATCAGCAAAATGAACGCCAATGCCTAACCGTACCAGCTCTTCTTTCAGTAAATGAAAAGTTCCTCCATAGACATCCTGGGCAGCGAGGACATGGTCGCCCGCTTGCACAACGGCCAAAATGCCGGCGAGGATTGCAGACATGCCGGATGAAGCTGCGACGCCTTTTGGAGCCCCTTCCAGGTTCGCTACCGTTTCCCCTAGGGCATCGGTATTCGGATTGGCCGTACGGGAATAAAGATACGTTCCATTGCCTTCATAATACCCTTCAAGCTCTTCGAGTGAAGAGAACGAAAAAGCAGAGGTTTGATACAGCGGCATAACTTTTGGATGAATTGTCCGTTCTCCTGCTTTAGCAGTGTGCACCGTTTTAGTTTCCATCATATCCATTTTTCCAGCCCCTTAATCGATATTTGCAATCAGTTCTTCGATCATTGTTTCATTCATCGGCCCGACGATTTTGTTTTGTACCCGGCCATCCGTGTCAAGGATATAACTGGTTGGTATCGTCACCGTCTGATAGACAGATCCAATATCGCCATCTTTGTCCAGTGGAATCGGAAATGTCAGCCCGTACTCGCTTACAAATGTTTCAACTTTATCAAGGCCCCGGTCTTCAGTCGTCAAATTGATTGCCAAGATTTCAACATTCTCCTGACCTGCCTGCTCTTCAAAGTACTTTTGCATATGCGGCATTTCTGCCCGGCAAGGCGGGCACCAAGTCGCCCAGAAATTTAAAATCACTTTTTTCCCCTGATAATCGGATAGTTTTACCGCTTTGCCATCCAACGTGGTCAGTTCAAAATCGGGAGCTACTTCCCCTTTGGCCAATCCTTCCTTCGTGGCCAAAAAGTCGACATCGCTGCCTAATGCAATGTTATCAAATTCAGTTGTATTTTCAATGTTATTTTTCACAATGCCGGCTACCACAATGCCGATCATTGCAGCAATCACCAGCAGGCCAATCCATTTTTTCGGCATAGCACATTCACCTCATTCATCCTTCATCATACGACAAAACGCATTCACTATGCCACTGCCGGAAAGATTTAATCGTGGCTTTTATGTGAAAGTGATGTTAGTCCATCCGAATAAAAAACAGCCGGCATCATAAGCGATGCCGGCTGAAAAGATAATCCCGCTTTAGCGGTTAGGGGAAGATGAATCCCCGCTGATTGAGATTTTTTATAGAGAAATATAGTTGGCAGGATTGACTGCGTTTGTACGTCCGCCATTCCATGGACCTACATGAATTTCAAAATGCAAGTGAGATCCGAATGAACGGCCTGTGTTCCCCATCTTGCCAACGCTTTGCCCTTGAGTTACCGATTGCCCGACTCCAACACCGATTGAGCTCAAGTGAGCGTAAACCGTTGCATGTGTCTGTCCGTTGATGGAATGGGTAAGAATGACAACATTCCCGTACCCGCCCATTGAACCGGCATAAGATACAAATCCGCCTGCAGCCGCCATAACGTTTGTTCCTACGCTATTGGCGATATCTACGCCTTGGTGGAATTCCTGTCCGGCGCCAATATCACGCCAGCCGAATTTCGATGTATACCGGCCGGAAGTCGGACGGATAAAGTTTGAACTTACTGCCTGCTTAACAGCCGGAGCTGAGTAAGCGGCTGCCTGTTTAGGCGCTGGTGCCGGTGCTGAAGAACTTGCTGAAGCTTTTGCTTTTGCACTTGCTGCAGCTGCTTCTGCTGCAGCTCTTTCTTCAGCCGCTTGGCGTGCCGCTGCTTCTGCAGCTGCTTTTTCCTGTGCCGCTCTTTCAGCTGCCAATTTGCGCTGGCGCTCTTCTTCCGCTTTGCGTGCAAGTTCAGCCAAACGTTCTTGCTCAGCCATAATTTGCTGTTCCAACTCTGCAGTTACGTCAATTGCCTCTTCGCGCTGTTGAACCATATTCGCCTTTTCAGTCGCTAAACGGTTTTGTTCCGCCTGAAGGTCTTTAACAAGGCCAGCTTGCTGTGCTTTCTGGCCATCAAGGGAAGCTTTCAGCTTTCCAAGCTCGGCGCGGCGATTTTCCTGCTCCGCTAATTTTGTTTCCACTTGAGCTTTTTGCTTGGCAAGCAGCTCTTTGTCTGCTGCTTGTTCGCGCATGATTTCACGGTCTGCATCGATCAATGTATTAACTGCTGAAAAACGGTCGATAAAATCAACAAAGCTGTTTGCGCCTAGCAAGACATCTATGTAATCAACAGATCCGCCGCTCAATTGGATCGCGCGTGCGCGTTCCTGGAGCAAAGCGGTTCTTTCATCAATTTTGCGCTGCAGTTCTTCAATCGAAGCCCGCAATTCTTCTATTTCACCTTTTGTATGTTCAATATCGCCTTCAACACTTGCAATTTTCGCTTTTGTTTCATCGATTTTTGCATTTAATTCGTTGATTTGCGCCATGATTTTTTCTAGAGTGGATTGATTTTCAGCCATTTCATTGTTTTTTTGGCTAATGCCGGAATTCAATTCACTTTGTTGCTGTTGTGCTTCCTGCTTTTTTTGTTCAAGTTCACTTAGCTTATCTGCACTAGCAGTCGGTACTAAAACCGACAATGCTAATACAGAAGATAAACCAGTCAACATCCATTTCGACTTTGGCTTCGACGTCAAGTTCGTGTTCCCCTTTCGGATTTACGTTCTTATCTATCTCTAGTTCTGTGTTCTGGATTCTTGTTGTCTGTTCTCAGCGATCTTAAACGCGCAAGAATTTCCGGATGGACATAAAGCTGCCCCAAATACCGATGAAGACACCCATTACTAGGATCAATGCACTCACTTGGTAAACAAGTGGAGTGAAATCCAGTATCTGGACAAGTTCGCCGCTTAATTTCGGCTGAGTAAATTCAGTAATATTATAATACAATGCAGCAACTAAACCGATTGGAATGATGGAACCCAATAAGCCGAGCCACATGCCTTCCAATATAAATGGAATGCGGACAAACCAGTTTGTCGCTCCCACCAATTTCATGATTTCGATTTCACGCCGTCTCGCTACAATGGTGATACGGATCGTGTTTGAAATAAGGAACATCGCTGTAAACAGCAATGCGAGGATCAAAACCAACCCTACATTCCGGCCTGTATTCAAAAACTCGAACAGCTTTTGAATCTTGCCTTCTCCATATTCCACATCTTGAATATTTCCGATTTTCGCTATTTCTGCAGCAACTTTTTCTGTTTGTTGCGGATCGCTCGCTTTCACATAAAAAACATCGAACAAGGGATTGCTTTGTTCGAATAAGCTGAGCTCATCCCCGAAATCAAGGACCAAATCTGTTAACTCTTCTTCTTTAGTGGAGAAATCTACTGATTCAACCCCTGGCATATCCGTGATAATTCTTTCTATATGCTTAGTTCCTGTTTCATCTGCTTCGAGAGAGACAAAAACTTTGATTTCAACGTCATTTTCTAAATCCTCGGCCACTTTGTTCAAGTTCATCATGATCATAACGAATACGCCGACAAGCAGCAATGTCACGGTTACAGCACTGACAGATGCAAATGTCATCCAGCCGTTGCGTCCTAAGCTTTTTAAACTTTCACGAAAATGGCGCGCTAATGTTCTAGGCTTCATAGCCGTAGTCACCTCCGGCCACATCACGTACAATTAATCCGCCTTCAATGGCAATAACCCGATGTCTCATCGTGTTTACAATCTCCCGATTATGGGTTGCCATTAAAATGGTTGTTCCGCTTGCGTTGATTTGTTCAAACAAATTCATGATATCCAGCGACGTTTCAGGATCCAAGTTACCCGTTGGTTCATCGGCAATGACCACTTTCGGGCGGTTGACGATTGAACGGGCAATTGATACTCGTTGCTGTTCTCCACCCGACAACTCCGTCGGGAACATTCTTGCTTTATGCTTCAATCCAACCATATCGAGCACCTTCATGACGCGCTCACGGATTTTAGAAGGAGATTCTTCAATAACTTCAAGAGCAAATGCTACATTTTCATAGACATTTAGTCTCGGCAGCAATTTGAAATCTTGGAACACAACGCCGATTTGCCGACGAAGCAACGGTACTTTTTTGTTTTTTAATGTAGCAATATCAATGCCGTCCACTAGCATTTGCCCTGAGGTTGGACGCTCTTCGCGATACATCATTTTGATGAAAGTCGACTTACCTGCTCCACTCGGGCCTACTACATATACGAATTCGCCTTGCTCGATTTCAACGTTCATGCCGTTAAGAGCAACGATTCCATTCGGATATTTTTTGTAGACATTCTTCATTTGAATCATTTAATAACCACCTATATTAATTAAGTTTCCCTAAGCTGATTTTCGTCTTCAAAAATTCCGGCATGCTCATTATAACACCCTAAACCTATTTTTTTATTACATTTATGTATCAATTGAGCGGTGTTCATGAAATATAATGTTATACAGGCATAAAGTTTTTGCTGTTTCTTCTATTTGTTAAAAATGAGGTATTTTCGACTACTTTCGATTGCGAACGAATTCCTAAAAAGCAAAAAAACAATAAAAAACCGGCTAAATTAGCCGGTTTACTTTTTCTCTGACAACCATTTCGCTACAGCATCTGCTTCTTCGCCTTCAATGATATCGGGCGGCATAGCTCCTTGGCCATTGTCAATAACGCCTCTAATTTCCTCTTCAGATAAACGAGAACCAACATTATTCAAAGCTGGAAAGTTGCCCGCACCTTCCAAGTTTTCACCGTGGCAGGAAATACAATTTTGCTGAACAACCTGCTCAGGATCGATTGAAGTTTCTGATCCACTGCTATCAGGTGAATCTGCAGGCGGTTCTGCCGCTTCGTCTCCGCCGCCTCCACATGCGCCCAATACTAATGCAGAACCGAACAATAACGCCATTAATTGCTTTTTCACGTATGGTCCCTCCTCACCTATTTTGATACATAGTAAAGTATACCAAAGTTATGCCCTTTTAAAACCTTCACCTAACACTTCTGCTGCATCCGAAACAATTACAAACGCCGAAGAATCTACGGTTTTGACCAATTGCTTTAGACGGGTGAACTCAGTTTGGTGGACTACCACCATAATAATCGGCTTTTCGGTTTCAGTATATCCGCCGGTCGCGGTCAATTTTGTAACGCCGCGGTCGATTTCCTCATAAATCGCATCACGCATTTCGACCTGTTTATTGGTGATGATGTACACCAGTTTTGAGCGGCCAAAGCCAACTTGCACCAGGTCAATCGTTTTAGTCGTCAAATATAAGCCGATCAATGCATACAAACCTTTTTCAATATCAAAGACAATGGCAGCGGCAAGAACAATCATACCGTCAATCAATGCTACACTCGTCCCTAAAGTAAATCCGGTATATTTCGTAATAATTTGGGCAGCAAGATCTGTCCCTCCGGTCGAAGCTTGCCCTCTGAATACAATGCCGATGCCGGTCCCGACGCCAATTCCACCGAATATGGCACCGAGAAGCGGATTTAGCGTCCACGGTTCCCAGTTGGCTGTCAGATATACAACAAATGGCAAAAAGATGGTGCCCACAGCTGTCTTAATCCCAAAATTCTTGCCAAGCAATATGATGCCTGCGATAAACAAAGGGATATTAAAAGCCCATTGGACGAAAGCCGGTGTCCATCCAAACAAGCCTTTTAAAATTGTACTGATTCCGCTGACGCCGCCGGAAGCTACTTCGTTCGGCAATAAAAACACGTTAAATGAAATAGCCACAATGGCCGATCCAATGAGAATGCTGATATAATCCGCCACTAAGTTTAGATAAGGATGCGGTTCTTGCCGGTTGCGCTGTTTTCTTTTGTTCATCATCTAATTTCCTCTTTCCTCCGAATGTTCACTTGAATCCTGTCAGAGTATAACAGACCGCCAAAGAGTTGTGAACTTCATCTGAATAAAGCAAAAAGCTGTACCACTTGCCGATGTTTCGACAAGTGGTACAGCTTTTGCACTTCTGTAGAGTGAAACCAAGTATTGCCTGGCTCAGATTTTTGTTTAAAAGCAGCCCTTATTGCATTTTTGAACGGAGCAGCGAGTTGATAAACCCATCAATATCGCCGTCCATCACAGCTTGCAAGTTGCCTGTTTCAAAATTGGTGCGATGGTCTTTGACCATGGAATAAGGGTGGAAAACGTAAGAACGGATTTGGCTTCCCCAGCCAATTTCTTTCTGCTCTCCACGAATTTCAAGAAGCTGGGCTTCCTGCTCCTGAATTTTCAACGCATACAATTTCGCTTTCAGCATTTGCATCGCTTTTTCACGGTTTTTGATTTGCGAACGTTCCTGCTGGCATGTTACCACAGCTCCCGTCGGAAGGTGGGTAATGCGTACGGCGGAGTCTGTCGTATTGATGTGCTGCCCGCCGGCGCCGCTTGCGCGGTACGTATCAATTTTCAAATCTTCCGTGCGGATATCAATTTCAATTTCTCCAGTGAATTCCGGCATAACTTCACAAGAAACGAATGAAGTGTGTCGGCGCCCCGAAGAATCGAACGGGGAAATGCGCACGAGGCGATGCACCCCTTTTTCCGCTTTTAAATATCCATATGCATTATGGCCTTTGATGCCAAGTGTCACTGATTTTACGCCTGCTTCGTCTCCGGCAAGGTAATCCAATGTCTCCACTTTAAATCCGCGCTTTTCAGCCCAGCGCGTGTACATGCGCAGCAGCATGGAACACCAGTCTTGCGACTCGGTTCCGCCGGCTCCAGGATGAAGTTCCAAAATCGCATTGTTTTTATCATAGGGCTCGCTAAGAAGCATAGTAAGTTCGTAGTCGCTTAGCTCAGTCAAAAAACTTTTCATTTCAGAATCGATTTCTTCGTGCAATTCTTCGTCATTTTCTTCACGAAGCAATTCCAGGGTCATTTCCAAGTTTTCCTGCGTCTCCATAAAACGGTGATACGTATTGACGATTTCTTTCAAGCCGTTCAATTCACTGATAACCGTTTGTGCCGAATCCTGGTCGTTCCAGAAAGTCGGGTCAAGCATCATTTCGTCCAGTTCCTGAATCCGTGCCTCTTTGTTTTCTAAGTCAAAGAGACCCCCTAAAGTCCGCCAGCTTACTGGCTGATTTGTCGAGCTCGTTGCGGATGTCTGCTAATTCCATCATGATATGTTTCCTCCTCAAAATAACACCGAAGAGCAGTATGCTCTTCGGTCTTTGTGTTTCCTATCTGTTTAGCTGCTGCCGTCCGTTAAACCTTTGCAGTTACGCCATGGCAGTTTTTGAATTTCTTGCCGCTGCCGCAAGGGCAAGGGTCGTTGCGGCCCACTGTCATTTCTTTGCGGACAGGCTCTTTTTTCTTTTTAGGAGCCGGACCGTCCTCTTTCGGATTGAAGGCTTGGCCTTTCGCCACTTCTTCACGCTCCAGGTTATTGCGGATTTCCGCTTTCATTGCATATTTGGCAACATCGTCTTCGATAGCCTGAACCATGTCTTCAAACATCGCAAACCCTTCATTCTGGTATTCGCGAAGCGGATCGTTTTGTGCATATGCACGCAAGTGAACCCCTTGGCGAAGCTGATCCATTGCGTCAATATGATCAATCCATTTTGTATCAATTGAACGCAGCAAAACAACTTTTTCAAACTCGCGCATGCGGTCCGGCGTCATTTCCTGTTCTTTTTCATCATAGCGTTTAATCGCTTCTGCTTTGATGAAATCGATTAATTCTTCCTGCGATTTCCCTTCAAGGTCTGTCAGAGAAATTGCATCTTCAGGAAGCAGGTTGGCTCCGATGACGTCAACCAGTGTTTTCAAATGCCAATCTTCCGGTTTTTCCTCAGCAGTGTGGGAATAAACCATGCGTTCGATTGAACCGTTTATCATATTTTCCACCAATGCACGCATATTATCTGTTTCCAGAACTTCCATACGCTCTTTATAGATAATTTCCCGCTGTTGGCGCAGCACGTCATCGTATTGCAACAGGCGTTTCCGGGCATCAAAGTTATTGCCTTCCACACGTTTTTGCGCAGACTCAACGGAACGCGTCACCATTTTAGATTGCAAAGGCTGCGAATCATCCATGCCGAGTTTCCCCATCATCGCACGCATCGAATCTGATCCAAAACGGCGCATCAAATCATCTTCCAAGGACAGGTAGAACTGTGTAACACCCGGATCGCCCTGGCGCCCTGAACGGCCGCGGAGCTGGTTGTCAATCCGCCGTGATTCATGGCGTTCTGTTCCTAATACTGCCAACCCGCCGGCTTCCACTACGCCTTCGCCGAGCTTGATGTCAGTTCCGCGCCCTGCCATGTTCGTCGCAATCGTAACTGCGCCTTTTTGGCCGGCGTTCAAAATGATTTCAGCTTCATGGGCATGATTTTTTGCATTCAATACGGAATGCTTGATGCCTTTTTTAGACAAGTAATCGGAAATGATTTCAGAAGTCTCAATTGCGACCGTACCGACTAAAACCGGCTGCCCCTTGCTGTGGCGCTCGGCAATATCATCAGCTACCGCTTTGTACTTGCCGGCAATGGAAGCATAAATCAAGTCGACCCGGTCATCACGGACGATCGGCTTGTTTGTCGGAATCGCAATAACATTCATATTGTAAATATTCCGGAATTCTTCTTCCTCGGTTTTCGCTGTACCGGTCATGCCGGAAAGCTTTTCGTACATCCGGAAGAAGTTCTGGAAAGTGATCGTCGCCATTGTCATCGACTCGTTTTGGATCTCGAGGCCTTCTTTTGCTTCAATCGCCTGGTGTAGCCCGTCCGAATAACGGCGGCCTTTCATCAAACGGCCAGTAAACTGGTCAACGATGATGACTTCTTCATCCTGCACCACATAATCCACGTCTTTATGCATGGTTACATGCGCTTTTAACGATTGGTTAATGGCATGATTTAAGCGAACATGTTTGATGTCGAACAGATTATCGATGCCGAACGCTTTTTCAACTTTTTCAATGCCATCTTCAGTCAATACAACGCCTTTAGTTGTTTCATCGTAAGCATAATCAACGTCTTTCATCAGCAGGCGCGCGAAAGCATTGGCTTGTACATAAAGCTGAGCTGCTTTTGCCGCTTGCCCTGAAATGATAAGCGGTGTTCGGGCTTCATCGATTAAAATCGAGTCCACTTCATCAATAACCGCAAAATTCAAGGGCCGCTGGACCATTTCTTCTTTGTACAGCACCATATTGTCGCGCAAATAATCGAATCCGAGTTCATTGTTTGTGCTGTACGTAATATCGGCAGCATACGCTTCGCGTTTTTCTTCTTTAGACAAGCTGTTCAAATTTAACCCCACTGTGAGGCCAAGCCATTCAAACAGTTGCCCCATTTCGGTTGCGTCACGGCTTGCCAAGTATTCATTGACCGTCACGACATGGACGCCTTTTTTCGAAATGGCGTTTAAGTATACGGCCATCGTAGAAGTTAAGGTTTTCCCCTCACCCGTTTTCATTTCAGAGATATTGCCTTCGTGCAAAGCGGCAGCCCCCATGATCTGTACGCGGAAAGGATACATTCCAAGGACACGTTTCGAAGCTTCCCGGATTGTGGCAAATGCTTCTGGCAGCAAATCATCCAATGATTCACCGTTAGCGTGCCGCTCTACAAATTGCTGCGTTCTTGCTTTTAACGCATCATCTGAAAGCGCAGCGTATTCAGCAGCCAGCGCTTCCACTCCCTCAGCTGTTTTTTCTAATCTTTTTAAATCCCGTTTATTCGGGTCGAATACCTTATTTAATACTCCAAGCATGTATAACCGCTCCCTGCGTAGTGTCCAAAAGCCTTTTAACAGCTTTTGAATCGCTTTTGCTATTTATTTTAGCTCTAAGTCTTTTTGAATCCTGCAACAACTGTTTTTCAATCCATGGCAAAAATTCTCACTATTCATTTTAACATTGCTGCTAACCCGGTGCAAATAAAGAGAAGCTTTGCACGACTGCATTTCCCTCTCTTTTTGCTGCCCTTGAAAAGCTTCGCAGCCCTCATGGAAGACTCAAGAGCTCGCTTAGCCAAGACATTCGTTTGGACAAGTGAATTGTTTCCTTAATTATGTATGATTTTCAGGCAAAAGAAAAGCCTCTCGATTAAGAGAGGCTTTGGATTATTCTACGCTGGTTTCAATCAGGCCATATGAACCGTCTTTTCGTTTGTAAACGATGTTGGTGCCGTTCGATTCCGCGTCGGTAAAAACAAAGAAATTATGCCCGAGCATATTCATTTGCAGTACCGCTTCTTCTTCATCCATCGGCTTTAAATCGAATTGCTTGGTGCGCACGATTTTGATGTCATCATCTTCACTATATTCATCATCGGCATTCCCAGTATCATAAGCAGGGTTTGGCACTTGGTCTGCTGTGGCAAACGCCATTCCCATACCTTCACGATCGCGGAATTTCCGGTTGATCTTCGTTTTATATTTACGGATTTGACGTTCCAGTTTCCCGACGATCAAATCGACTGCTGCATATAATTCATCATGCCGCTCTTCCGCACGCAAAACAAGATTTTTCATAGGAATCGTTACTTCCACTTTTGTTTGGCTATGGTTAATCGCCTTTAAATTGACCATTGCGGTTGCGTTCGTTCCTTCTGGAAAGTACCGTTCGATTTTATCGACTTTCTTTTCGATAAACTCACGGATTGCGGGAGTTACTTCAATGTTATCGCCTTTGATATTAAATTGTAGCATACTAACTCCTCCTTCTTTTGTACCTGCTATTACATTTCTATATCTTCCCTTATCTCTCCTGCTTAAAACGCTAAAAGTTTTGAGAACGTGAAATTCAGGTAAAGAAAGTGACAAGGAGATGAAGAAAATGTTAATCCACAAAACAGTTATTGTCACCGGTGCGGCACAAGGCATCGGAAACAGCATTGCTCAACACTTTAAAAACGAGGGAGCACGCGTCATTGGACTGGATATTGAGAAAGTGGACATTGAAGGCGTGGAGTACCGGAAATGCGACGTCGGGAATTTCGAAGAAGTCATCCAGGTTTTCGCCGGCATCCATAAAGATTACGGCGCTATCCATATTCTCATTAACAATGCCGGTGTCTCAGAATTCAAATCAATTTGGGAAGTTAACGAACAAGAATGGGACCGCATCCTTAACACCAATTTAAAAAGCGTCTTTATCTGCAGCCGGGAAGCTGCCAGGTATATGTCTGAAGACATCCGAGCAATTGTCAATATGGCTTCCACCCGTGCATTTATGTCAGAACCGAATACCGAAACGTACTCGGCTTCGAAAGGCGGCATTTATGCATTAACCCATTCACTCGCTGCGACATTAAGCGAAAAAGGCATACGGGTCAACGCCATTGCACCTGGGTGGATTCATACCGGTTCTGAGGAATTGCGAGACATTGACCATTCTCAGCATTGGAGCGGCCGAGTCGGCAAAGGCGATGACATCGCCCGCGCTTGCCTGTTTCTATGTGACCCGCGGAATTCATTCATTACAGGCGAGTGCTTGAACATTGACGGCGGCATGACAAGAAAAATGATTTATGAGCACTAGAAAAGCGCAAGCGCCTGTTCAGCCCCGACAAGCGCTGGAGGGTTTGAAAGCCATGGCGCTTTCCAGCCAAGGATTCAAGGCCGAAGCGACCTCGAGGGGCTAGGCGCTGCAGCTGGACACTAGAAATGTGGAAACGGCTGTTTAGGTCCGACCGGCATAAGACGATTCGGTGAAGCGGCGATTTTTGCCGCACAGCCGAAGTGGCTTATGACCCGAGGACCTGGCCGTTGCAACTGGACACTAGAAAAGCGGAAGCGCCTGTCCAGCCCAGACAAGCACTGGAGGGCCATTTGAATAAGAAAGCCTGCCAAGTCCGGCAGGCTTTAACTAATGGCTATTCCAGCTTTAATTTCTTCTGCAATCAGCAGTTCCTTCACGGGATCTGCGAACCACTTTACTCCGTAAACCCAACCATTCGGCTTCTTCAATTTCCATACCAGTTTTCCGCATGTTGTTATTTTTTCGTAGTTAACAATAAAGAAGAACGTTATGATTTCGGACTCTTTCATCAATTCATGTTCTGAAAAAAGTTTAGCTCCTCCTGTTGAAACATCCAGCATCAAACCAAATACACGGTATTGCACTCCATCTTCCCGCAAAATTTCCATGCGGATTTCAGGCGGCTTTCCAAAACTGTGGCGATAACTTTCCATTCGATTGGGAAACATCGGTCCGCTCTCCTTATCCTGTTAAACTTTTGGGTCAGCCCCGGATCAATGTCCATATACGTATTTCCTCTGCCCCGGCATCTTTCAAGGTTTTTGCTGCATGGCGCAAAGTAGTCCCCGTCGTATACAGATCATCGACTAAGACTAGTTTCTTTGGTACGGTTTCTCCATTCCAAGTGAATAAATTTTCCACCGCCATTCGCTCCTTTTTTGTTTTAGTGCCTTGGACGGAGTCCCTTTTTATAAGGAAATGGCGATAATTTATTTCTGCGGCATCCAGCAGCCGGTCTACTTGCGGAAATGTCCGTTCAATTAGTTTCCCTGCATGCATTGGAATGGGCACAATAATACCTCGGGGCTTTCGGAGTGACCGCTTTATCTCTTCTGCAAATACTCTCGAGAGCTCGACGTCCTGCAAAAACTTGTAGCGGTGCAAGAAAGTCTTCATCGCTTCGTTGTACGGATATAAACCCATACCCGCATCAATGCACCCCCGATATTCCGTGGTTTCCCAATACCTGCAGTCTCGGCACAAGCCATTGCCAGGCAGGCCACAAATGCCGCACCTTGGTTCTTGGATTTCAACGAATTCCGCTTTGCACTTTTTGCACACTGGTTCTTGCCGGTTCCGTAATAAGAGCCCTTGCCAGGTCGGACTATAGACAATGGTTAAATCACAGAGCAAGCATTTCATGTTCGGCTCCTCGCATTGTAGGAAATAATCCGGTTTCTGGCTTTATCCATTTCTCTTGCAATGCCATTATGAAAAAACAACACGTCCCCTGCCGGCTGCTCACTCGATCTTCCTGCTCGCCCGGCAATTTGAATCAAGGCCGAAGCATCAAATATCCGGTCGTCTGCTCCGACTACAGCCACTTGGACGTTTGGAATGGTGATTCCTCGCTCCAGAATGGTTGAAGTCAACAAACCTGAAACTTCGCCATTGCGCAGCTTCATTACTTTTTCTTTTCGGCGCGGATCTTGGGAGTGCACCGCTTCAATACCTGGATCTAATTTCTGAAAAAGTGCAATGCTATGGTCAATCAGATCAATAGTTGGCAAAAACAATAGAAAAGGTTCTTTTTTTCTTATCTTTTCCGTTATCCAGGCGGCTAATTTTGTAGGGATTTTGTTTTTCAACAAGTTTTTTTTATAGTTCCAGAGCGGCTTAAAGCTTGGCACGGGCAAATCATGCCCGTGAAAACGCCTGAAGATTTCGGAGCGTTCGGGAACCTTTTTTAGCAGCCGTTCCGAAGGCGTGGCCGAAACGTAAATGACTGGTGCCGTTTCTTTTTTTGCTTTTATAACTGCCCTTTCAAGGGATGCGTCATATGAATATGGAAATGCATCTGCTTCGTCCACGATCATCACATCAAAGGCAGCCTGAAAACGATAAAGCTGGTGGGTGGTCGCAATGATAATGTCTGCGAATCCCTCTTCGTATGGTGCTCCGCCATATAAAGTATGGACTTTTGTATCGGGAAAGGCCCTTTTAATGCGGGGCGACAATTCCAGGACGACATCCGTCCGCGGAGCAGCAATGCACACACGAAGCCCTTTTTGCAGCGCATTAAAAATAGGAAGAAACAACAATTCTGTTTTTCCAGCTCCGCATACGGCGTATACGAGATGGGATTTTTTTTGCTCCAAGCTCTTTGATACTTCAATAGATGCATGTTCTTGAAGTCTGGTAAGGGTGCCTGTCCAGGCGAATGAATGATTTTTCTGAGGAGGTTGGGTTGGATGCTTCCAAGTTATGAGCTCTGTGCAGGAACTGATGCGGCCCATGTTGATGCAATGCCGGCAGTAATAACACTCATCTTCGCATTTGGAGCAGTAAAATGGAATGATTTTTTGTGGGGAGTTTTCCAGGCAGCGGGCACAAACACGTTCTTTTCCAATGCCTTTGCTAACGGCAATCAAACCGCTGGAAATGTGTTCATCGATCAAGTCTTTTGCAAAAGGGGTGAAATTCTGCAGCCAAATTCGGCCCGTCAAAAATTCCGCCAATTCTTTCATCTGCATCTTCCTTCCGAGAAGCCAGGGGCCTGGATTGGTTATTTCTTTACCCAACCCAAACCCATTGAACCTTCTCCTAAATGTGTACCGATCACTGGTCCGAAATACGAGATTGTGAAATCCACGTTGGGACATAAAACTTCAAGTTCTTCCCGCCATTTCTTTGCTTCTTCCGGCCGATTTGCATGGATAATGGCGGCTTCGATGGCGGCTCCGGAAGCTGCATCTTCTTGTAGCATTCCTGCAATGCGGTTCATCGCTTTTTTTCTAGTCCGGATTTTTTCAAACGGAACAATCATTTTGTTTTCAAAATGCAAAAGCGGTTTAATTTGTAGCATTCCACCGACGACTGCTTGGGCATTGGACAGCCTTCCGCCTCTGCTTAAATGCTTTAAATCTTCAACCATGAAATAAGAGCGCATATTTTTTTTCATCTTCTGGAGCTCATCCATGATGGTTGCAGCATCCGCTCCCGCTTGTGCCATATTGGCAGCTCTCAGCGCATAGAATCCTTGCATATAGCACGAAACTTCCGAGTCAAAGCTGTGCACACTTGCTTCTTTCACCAGTTCATTGGCCTGCTGCGAACCTTGGAAAGTCCCGCTAATGCCGCTTGATAAATGGATTGAAACAATTTCGTCATGCTTCTGTGCCAATTCCGTGTATAGATTTACGAATTCTCCAAGTGGCGGCTGTGAGGTTTTCGGAAATTCTTCTTTTGCTTTTTTGTAAAATTCATCTACATTCAAATTTTTCTCTTCTGCAAATGATTCGTTCTTAAAAGTCACTTGAAGCGGAACCATGTGGATGTTTTTTTCTTTCCGGAGTTCTTCCGGCAAATACGCTGTGCTGTCCGTTACAATTGCTGTTTTCATATTAAATCAGCCTCCATTGCCAGTTTACCAAAAAGAAAACTCAATAGACATATAAAAAAACTTCCTGGAAAAATTCCCAGAAAGTTTCTCTACATGCATTTGTTCCAGCCAGCATTTTTAAACTTAGGCCAGCTTCAGGACTAGGAGGGTTTTCATTGGTTGCCGATAAAGTGCAAGCTGCTGACACGCCATTCATTTCCTTCTTTTTTGAAGACAACTACTTGGCGCCCCGATTGCTCAGTGGCTTTTTCGGAATTCGGATCCTTCACAGTTACGATGTTTGTCGCATATACTTCAGCTCTATTTTCTTCATACTTCACGATGGTTTCATCGCTCGTTTTGTAAGTTGTATCATAAGCCGCAAAAGTATCTTCCAATGCTTTTCGGTCTTCTTCCCGGTCAAAGCCTTCAGGATTTTCCGAAATGACATTCATGTAACGATCCAGATTTTCTGCATTAAAAGCGTCAATATATTCCTGGTAAGCCGCTAGAATGGCAGCCGCCTCTTCTGCAGGCACATCTGCTTCTATAACTTTCCCATCGTCTCCCAATGTGAACCCTACTTCTTTATCTTCAATGCCATGGTCGACTGCATTATTTTCATTCGCTGAATTCCCATCATTCGCTGTATTCTGGTTTCCAGTAGCTTCCTCTGAATTCGAGCATGCAGCCAGCATGAGCAATAGGGCGAGAACAATCATTATTTTTTTCATCACACATACCTCCTGCGGTTCATTTTGACATAGGGCCTCATTAAATACAATGAAGAAACTGTGTCAAATTCCTTTCACCAAAAAAGGCTTGCAGCAAGCCGCAAGCCTTTTTAAGAGTGATTTTTTATCTTACTTCAACCCAGCCGTTTTTAATCGCTGTCACTACCGCTTGTGTGCGGTCATTCACTTGCATTTTTTGTAAAATGCTCGAAACATGGTTTTTAACCGTTTTTTCAGAGATGAACAATGTTTCTCCGATTACCCGGTTGCTTTGGCCATCCGTCAATAATTGAAGGACTTCACTTTCACGTTTCGTCAGCAAATGGTAAGGCCGACGGATTTCTGTTTGGTGGAACGAACCCTTGTTTTCGCGTTCGCTTAATCTGCGGAACTCCATTACCAGGTTGCGGGTCACTTTTGGATGCAGATACGAGCCGCCTTTTGCCACGACTTTGATGGCTTGGATGATCGCTTCTGCGTCCATCTCTTTTAGCATGTAGCCAAGCGCCCCGGTCTTCAAAGCATGGGTAACATACGATTCATCATCATGAATTGACAGCATAATGACTTTTGCATCCGGGTAATTCTCCATCAATTCACCCGTTGCTTCTACACCATTTTTCTGCGGCATATTAATATCCATTAATACCACATCAGGGCGGTGCTCTTCATATAATTTCGTCACTTCTGTGCCGTCTCCGCCTTCTGCGACAACTTCAAACGAATCTTCAAAGTCAAGAATTCGTTTTACCCCTTCGCGGAATAGCTGGTGATCATCAATAATAATAATTTTTGTCATTATGTTGTCCTCCTCAAATACCTTATCTTATCCATCCGTTTTCAACGGGATTTGAAACATCAACACTGTTCCGTTCCCCAGAGATGAGTTTATGTAAAAATCGCCGTCTACTAAATCAATGCGTTCTTTCATTCCGATCAAGCCGAATGATTGGTTCTTTACAATGCTTTGGTCGAACCCTGAACCGTTGTCTTTTACTACCAGGGTGACATGGTCTTTTAGCCATTCCACTTTTACTTCTATGGACGAAGCTTTGCCATGCCGGATGGCATTTGAAACGGCTTCCTGCACCAATCTGAAAATCGACGTTTCGTAATTTCCAGGCAGCCTGACTTCTTTTCCGCTTGTATGGAACAGCAGCCGAGTTCCCTGGTTGTAGTCTTCAATTGTTTCCAAGTATTTTTTCAGTGTCGGGACAAGCCCCAAATCGTCGAGAGCCATCGGACGCAAGTCGTAAATGATTCTTCTGACTTCAGTAAGTGCATCCCGGACCATTTCTTTTAACGAAGATATTTCTTTAAAAGCCGGTTCCGGCCCTTTTTCCCTGTAAGTTCTTTCAATCAAATCAGAGCGCAGCAGTACATTTGCCATCATTTGGGCGGGCCCGTCATGAATTTCCCGGGACAGCCGTTTACGCTCTTCTTCTTGCGCTTCAATAATCCGAAGGCTATAATCTTGCTTTAGCTTAACGCTGTCAACCGCCTCGCCAATCTCGTGATGGTCAGAACCCAAATAATTGATGGTGATATTCAATCGGTTGACCAGATGTTCTGCCCGTTCAATCGTCTGAAGCAGTGCCTGCAGCCTGCGCTGCAGCCGATCCCTTTTTTGGCGGTACTGTTTTTCTTCCGAACGGTTAACTGACAGCTGGACTTGAAGTTCATTAGCCTGTTCATAGGCCTGCCTCACTTGGCTTTCGGAGAAAGAATTAAAAGACTGAGATACTTCAGCAAGGCGCCTGCGAGCCGCCCGGGTCTTTTCTTCCAGCGAATCCCCGGTTTTGATTACCCGGGTGATATTCGTTCGCACATCTTCAAGTTCATCTTTCATATCTTCATAACTTTGGCGACTTTTTTCACTGATGACAAAAATATCCTGCTTAGAACTTTCCATTTTTTCAAGTACATCTTCAAAAATGGAATTTAAGGCTTTAACATCGAATTTTTTAGCCATTTTAAAACCGCCTTAGCTATACTTAACTGTGTATTCGGGAAAATTCCTTGCACCTTTATGCCTGTTACAGCTTACACAAGTATACCACTTTGTAAGCAACGGCGTATTAAAAACACATTACAAATTGTCTGATTACATTTTACACCAGGAGGAGTCAAAATGCGAGAAAATTACAAAACTATCGGCGAATTAACAGAATGTGAAATTATTATACAAAAATCACGTTTTATTGGCTATGCTAAGCGGGCTGAAACTGAAAAAGAGGCTTTGGAATTTATCGAATCGATTAAAGCAAAACACCGCTCCGCCAATCATAATTGCTCTGCCTATTTAATAGGAGAACACGATTCGATCCAAAAAGCGAATGATGACGGTGAACCAAGCGGCACTGCCGGTTTTCCTATGTTGGAAGTATTAAAAAAACAAGGCTTAAAAGATGCAGTTGTCGTCGTTACCCGCTATTTTGGCGGCATTAAACTGGGAGGCGGCGGCTTGATCCGTGCATACGGCAAAGCAACGACAGAAGCAATTGCAGCATCGGGCGTGGTTGAACGCAGGCTTCATTATTTGATGAAGGTGGCAATTGATTACAACTGGCTCGGGAAAATGGAAAATGAAGTCCGGAATTCTGACTACCCATTAAAAGACATTCAGTATACGGACGGAGTCGCGCTACTGATCTATGTGCCAAGAGATAAAAGGGATGATTTTACCGGCTGGATCAATGAAATGACGAATGGGCAAGCTACCATTGAGAGCTTGAAAAGCGAATTTCTGGAATTTAAAATCCATTAATCATTTTCATTTACGGATTTCCTGTCTCACTGTATAATAGACAGAACCAAAGTAACTATGTACGAAAGTCCTACAAAATTCACTTATACATTTGAAAGTTTGGATGAAGCCAATTGACTATTCGGTTAGCCCATTCCGAGATAGAGGAGCTATAACCATGAATCGTAAAAAACACCGGAAAACCAAGTCGAGAAGGTTGGCCATTAAAATTGCTGCTATAATGATTGTTTCGGTACTTGTTTGCGGCTCGGCTTTTGGGATCTATTTATTGAAAAAAGCAGAGTTGGCGGCCGACCGGTCGTTTGAAACAGCGGGCGACCGCGAAATGTCTGATTTGCGAGATGAACAAGTAGAGCCGTTGCACGATAATGTGTCTATTTTATTCATCGGTGTAGATGACAGTGAAAAACGGGATCAAGACACGGATAATATCAGATCGGACGCGCTGGTTCTTGCTACGTTAAACAATGCGGATAAATCGATTAAGTTGGTAAGCATTCCGCGTGATACTTATGCTTATATACCAGATGCTGGACATGAAGATAAAATTACTCATGCCTATGCGTTGAATGGACCAAGCTCTACAATCGAAAGTGTTGAAGAGTTATTGGAAGTTCCAGTTGACTACTATGTACGAATGAATTTCGATGCTTTCATTGATGTGGTAGATGCACTTGATGGCATTGAGGTGAATGTGCCTTATGATTTTAAGGAACAGGATGAAAACGACAAAAAGAATGCCATTGTTTTAAAAGAGGGTTATCAGACTTTAAACGGAAGCGAAGCACTTGCACTAGCTAGAACCCGACATTACGATAACGATATCGAGCGCGGAAAACGCCAACAAGTAATTATTGAAAGCATTATGGATAAAATTTTATCAACTTCTTCTCTAACAAAATACGGAGATGTTATCGATGCCATTGGCGATAATATGAAAACCAACTTGACTTTCAAGAATATGCAGTCATTTTTTGAATATGCCAAGGAGGGTAAGCCTTATATAGATACACTGACTTTAGATGGACAAGATGATATGTCTACAGGTATTTATTATTGGCAACTTAATGAAGAATCTTTAAATGAAGTTCAAGATATATTACAAAGTCATTTAGGGCTTCAACCAGATACCTCCACTCTTTCGGACAATAGTGAAACTGATTTAGCCGAACGAATGACAAAGGATGATTTCTAATCTGCAGCTTTGCTGCAGTTTTTTCTTGTACACAAAAAGATCGACAGCTAGATTCTACTTAGCTGTCGATCTTTTTATTTTCCAATAAATTTAACAAGGTTAATTAGTGGACGATAGTTCTTACCAGCCAAACCAACTACCTCTACAAACAATTCAATTGCGACAAGCATAACACTAATGAGTAAAATTCCGCCCCACAAAGTAGCTTGGGAAAACAATAAAGCCGCCAATCCGAACAATGCCGCAATCCCATAAATAATCAATACTGTCTGACGATGGGAAAATCCAATGTTCAATAAGCAGTGATGCAAATGTGACTTATCTGCTGCTGAAATTGACTGTTTTTCCCGGACTCTTCGGACTATAGCAAAAAATGTATCGGAGATTGGTACTCCTAGCATAATGATCGGTATAATTAATGCTACTACCGTTACGTTCTTGAAACCCATGAGAGCAAGTACTGAAATCATAAATCCTAAAAATAATGCTCCTGTATCACCCATAAAAATTTTCGCCGGATGGAAATTGTAAAATAAGAATCCCATAGAACTGGCTGCTAGAATTGCAGCAGAAGCAAGTACAAAAGGATCACCCATGATAAAAGCCATAATTGCTAAAGTAACTAAAGCGATCGTTGAGACTCCTGCAGCCAGACCATCTAGTCCGTCAATAAGGTTAATAGCATTTGTTATCCCAATAATCCAGATAATAGTTAAAGGAATACTGAAATACCCAAAATCCAACTCGCCGCCAAATGGTAAATTAATGAAGGAAATCTCCAATCCCCCGCCAATTACAACAATAGCAGCAGCGACAAACTGCCCTAATAATTTCGCCTTTGCTGTAATTTCGTACATATCATCTAGAAAACCAGTTATTGTTATAAGCAATGCTCCAATTAATATTGCAATAGAAATTGGAATGAAAGCTGGTTCTACAGCGTTTGAAATGGATTCTTCAGGCGTAAAGATAAAATAACTTATTACAAAAGAACCAAATATAGCTAAACCGCCTAAACGCGGCATTATTCTCGCATGAACTTTTCGATAATTTGGACGGTCAACTGCTCCTATCCGGAATGCTAACCGCTTAACAATCGGAGTCAGAACTATTGAAGCAATAAATGCTATAACCAATGTTAGGTAAAGCATGTCTTTCCTCCTTACTTCTTACTTCTAAATTTCACATATCTATCCATATTGATTATAACATATCTTATAAATAAATAAAGGCATTTGCCAACGTTATGTCAATTAATCACTTCTTCTGAATTTAAGACGTCTCTTAATTCAAAAGGTTTCTTCGAGATTGAATGGAGTTTATGGGTAAAGTTTGATAAAATAGTTAAGTATTAACAGAGCCAACAAAGGAGACTACTATACATGGTAACGTTATTAAAGCGTTCTACTAAATACTCTACAAGACATTTAAAAAAATACAATAAAATTGTCAATGAAATAAACAAGCTTGAAGAAAAATACCAAGCTATGAGCGATGAAGAACTCCAAAAAATGACGCCTTTGTTTAAAGAGAAATTACAGAACAATACGAAAATAGAAAAAATTATACCTGATGCTTTTGCCGTTGTAAGAGAAGCATCTAAACGGATTTTAAATATGCGTCATTTTGATGTACAGTTAATCGGCGGATTAGTTTTAGCTGAAGGCAATATAGCAGAAATGCCTACTGGAGAAGGAAAAACACTTGTAGCTTCCCTTCCAGCATATCTACGCGCTTTAGAAGGTAAAGGTGTTCATATTATCACCGTTAACGATTACTTAGCTAATCGGGATTTTGAGCAAATTGGAAAAATCCATCGTTTTTTAGGATTAACAGTTGGTTTAAACCTCCCTCTAATGGATAGTGAAGATAAGAAAGATGCTTATGCTGCAGATATCACTTATGGAGTTGGTACTGAATTTGGATTTGATTACTTGAGGGACAATATGGTTGACACCAAAGATAATCAAGTTCAACGTCCTTACCACTATGCAATTATTGACGAAGTAGACAGTGTATTAATCGATGAAGCAAAAACTCCTTTGATTGTTGCCGGTAAAATGAAAGCTAGTACTGAACTTCATGAAGTAAGTGCGTTGCTTGCCTCCCGGTTTGTCGCAGACATTGACTACGATTTCGACGAAGAAACGAAAGCTACGTCTTTAACCGAAACAGGTATTGAAAAAGTGGAGAAAGCATTTGGTGTTGATAATTTATATGAATTGGAGCATCAAAC
The DNA here is from genome assembly GCF_030413595.1 of Planococcus liqunii. Lineage (NCBI taxonomy): Bacteria > Bacillati > Bacillota > Bacilli > Caryophanales > Caryophanaceae > Planococcus > Planococcus liqunii. Next base: position 2,774,221 of record NZ_CP129238.1, read on the forward strand.
CCTCTATCATTATGTCATCATGGCTGTACGTGCACGAGTTATGTTTAAAAAGGACGTTGATTATATTGTAAAAGACGGAAAAATTGTTTTAGTTGATATGTTTACTGGTCGGACAATGGACGGCAGAACTTTATCTGATGGACTCCACCAGGCAATTGAAGCTAAGGAAAAAGTTGAAGTAACGGAAGAAAATAAAGCTCAGGCACAAATTACAATTCAAAACTATTTTAGAATGTATCCGATTCTCTCTGGAATGACGGGAACTGCAAAAACACAAGAGAAAGAATTTATGGACGTATATAGAATGGGTGTCCTTCAAGTACCAACCAACAACCCTCGTCTTCGAATCGATTTGCCAGATCGAGTTTTTCAGACATCGGAACAGAAATATAAAGAAGTAACTAGGCAAGTATTGGAACATCACAAAAAAGGACAACCCGTTTTAATCGGGACAACTTCTATCCTTCAATCTGAAGAAGTTGCTAAATACTTAAAAGGTGAAAACCTTAATTTTCAGCTTTTAAACGCTAAAAGCGTGGAACAAGAAGTTGAACTCATCTCACAGGCTGGTCAATTAAATCAAATCACTGTTGCCACAAATATGGCAGGCCGAGGCACAGATATTGTGCTTGGTGATGGAGTGTCCTCGATCGGAGGCCTTCATGTAATCGGAACAGAAAAACATGAAAGCCGTAGAATTGACAATCAATTGCGTGGACGTTCAGGTCGTCAAGGTGACCCTGGTTCTACACAGTTCGTCATTTCCTTGGAAGATGATATGTTCAAACGCTTTGCGAAAGAAGAGATTGAAAAATTCGCTAAAAAAATTACAACAACTTCCGAAGGCGAAGTGTTGAATAAAGAAGTTCAGGAACTAACTGAACGGACACAGCGCATAGTAGAAGGATCTCACTTTTCAATGCGTGAATATAATTTAAAACTCGACGACGTTATAAATGATCAGCGCCAAATTATTTATGATTTACGCTCACGTATATTAGACGGTGCAGATAATACTAAAATTTTAAAGGATATGGTAATGGATGGGACAGCATATCTTCTTTCACAATTAATGATTGAAGGTCATAATGCAAAGGAACTGCAGTACTCGATGCAGCAATTATTAGGACAAAAACAGGACCTTGTCGGCCTAGATATTCAAGCTGGTAAAATAGAGGCTCTAGCAAAATCCCTAACTAAAGACTCTTTGAATTTAATTACTGCACATGAAGATAATCTACGCTTTCAAAAAACGCTGCCTTATGTAATGAAAGTATATATTGATCAAATTTGGGTGAAGCATTTAGAGTCAATGTCTTATTTAAAAGAAGGTATCGGTTTACGATCGTATCAACAAGAAGATCCGTTAAGAATATATCAGCGAGAAGGACTCGAGCTTTTTGAAATGAACTTCCAAAGCTTAAGGTTTTCAGTCGCATCTGAAATACTCAGCTTTTTACGTAATCTTGATAAGGAAGAAAAGGAGAAGACAGTATGAATATTTTTTCATTCTTTAAAAAAACAACAAAAACCGGACACGATTCTACTGTAGATTCTTTTGAATTAATGCAAGAAGGCTTGTTAAATAGTAAAGAAGCAGATAATGAAGTAACAACTACATTATCGATTTCACCCGAATGGAATATTAGTAGAGAACAAGAATATGTCTTGAAGTTTTTATCAAATGACCTGCCACCTTTAAAAGCAGATCAATTATCATTATCTGGTATTGATATTGATGAAGAACAAAATTCTGGAGCTTGGAATGTTCAAGCATTTCTGCGTTCTTCTTTAGATCGACCTGTTTTACTTGGAAAAGTAGAACTCATGGTATTAGACGCGGATGAAACTATTCTAGCTGCACAAGAATTTGATTTATCAGAAATGGGCACTTTACCCGCTGCATCAAACAGACCTTGGATCTTTAAATTTGAAAAGAAAAACATTGTTAACTCCCTTGTGCCGACAAGTGATTGGACTTTATCATTCAATGTCCGTTCTTTGGTTCCTCATTCTCTCGATTTAGACCCTTCTTGGAGTGAAGCGTTGCCCGAAGATCAGATAAAAGCTTTACAGGAACTCATCACAGAGTTACCCGATTTAAAACCTAGAGTATTTAATATCACCGGTTTTCAAGCAGATATTACAGAAGATGGAAGTCTAGCTGCTTCGGTATTTTTGCGCAACGCTAATACGCGGCAAATTCAATTAGATAAAATTCCTCTTGAAATCTTGGATGCAAGCGGCAATCAAGTGGCAAAAGGATCTTTCAAACTTGACAGTCTACTTGTTAAAGCAAATTCTTCCAAACCTTGGACCTTTATTTTTCCTAAACAGATGATTAATATTAATAATCCAGATTTATCTAAATGGACTGCACGTATTCCAAAATGACTTAAAGCTACCAGCCTAAAAGGGTTTGGTAGCTTTTTAATTTCCTAAAATTTTTTTTAGATTAGATAGCCACTATTTCCTTGCTAGCAGATTTATCTATGACTTATAGTTCTTTTAAATAAAACTTATTTAGTACTTTCCCAGACAGAATATGTTATAATATAACTATAGTTTGAATATTACAACAATTATTATTTAGGGGTGTAAACCAAAATGAATGGCAATCTGGAATTTTATGCAAAGTTGATTGAATGGACGCCATGGGATGAAGCTGCTGTTTTAAAAATGCAGTATGAAAAACGCGCGACTTTGGCTAAATCTATCACTTGTGTAGGGTTACTTGTCGATTTGTCCATGGACCAGCATTTTGAAGTGAGAAAAGGCGTAGCGGAGAATCCCCATACCCCGCTGACTACTTTAAAGCGATTAGCAGAACAGGATTTTTGCAGCAGCGTGCAGGATGCTGCGAAAGACACTCTAGCCGCACTTATATAATTTACTTCCGAAACCTTCTGGCACTATGCCGGAAGGTTTTCCGGCCTTTCCAGATGTTTAACTTTCTTCCTAACGGCTATACAGATAGTAAGACATTAAAACAGGAGGTTTTTTGATGAGCAACAGCGAAGGCATGTCTGATAAATTAAAAGGTGCAGTAAACAAAGGCAAAGGCGAAATGAAAGACCAAATCGGCAATGCTACTGGAGACCATAAAAAACAGGCAGAAGGCAAAATGGATAAAGCAAAAGGCGATCTTCAAGACAAGGTCGGCGACTTTAAAAAAGACAATAAATAATATTTAAAGATCCGGCTGCTCAAGCAGCCGGATCTTTTTGTTTTAATTAAAGTTTTCTAAAATTCAGGATATCGGTTATAATATGTTCTTGCGCATATTGATTTAAAAAGGAGCATTACGATGCAAAAGAGAACGCTTTCTTTGAGTGAATCCATCACGGTAGGGTTGATGCTTTTCGCCCTTTTCCTAGGAGCCGGCAATATCATTTTCCCTCCCTATCTTGGCCAACTGGCAGGCGACAATATTGTACCAGCTATTATTGGGTTTTTGTTGACGGGGGTCGGACTTCCGCTTTTGGGCATTTTGGCGATTGCAAAAGCCGGTGGAGATTTACAAACGATTGCAGGTCGGGTCCATCCCGTATTCGGCATTATTTTTACCTCTATCGTTTATTTGGCAATTGGCCCGTTTTTTGGCATACCGCGTACAGCAACCGTGTCATTTGAAATCGGAATTGCGCCTTTCCTTTCGTCCAGTGCCAGCTCGTCATTTTGGTCGTTATTTATTTTTACTATTATATTTTTTACTGTTACCGTTTTATTTTCCATAAACCCATCCAAGCTCGTTGACCGCATCGGTAAAATATTGACGCCTCTATTAATTCTGGTAATTGGGTTATTGGCAGTGAAAAGCTTGCTCACTCCCATGGGCGAAATTAACAAACCCGTCGGAAATTATGAAACAGATGCTTTTTTTGAAAGTTTTCTGCAAGGTTACTTAACCATGGACGCAATTGCTGCACTTGTTTTCGGAATTGTCATTATCGAAGCCATTCGTTCAAAAGGAGTCGAAGACAAAAACAGCATCCTTAAAACGACTGCTTTTGCCGGCTTTATTGCTGCTGTGGGATTAGGGCTCGTGTACTTGTCTTTGAGTTACATAGGTGTCACCAGCGTCGATGCAGTCGGCCTCCAAGAAAATGGCGGAACCATCATTGCCATGGCATCACGTGTTTTGTACGGTGAAATGGGCGGCCTTATTATGGCCGCTGCCATTCTTTTTGCATGCCTAAGCACTTCCATCGGGTTGGTGGCCGCTACCGCTCAGTTTTCACATAAAATTTTCCCGAGGCTTTCTTATTTAACTTATGTGTTCATTTACGCCGGATTCAGCACGATTATAGCCAATGCCGGATTGACTCAGCTAATTGCCGTTTCCCTGCCGGTCCTATTGGCAATCTATCCAATCGCTATCGTTCTTGTCGTCTTGTCGTTCTTTGACCGCATTTTTGACCGGAAGCCTTACGTTTATGTGCTTGCTCTTTCTTTAACGGCAATCATCAGTATATTTGACGGCCTCCGTTCTGCCGGAATTTCCTTTAGCGGCATTGATCGTGCATTCCAATTCCTTCCTTTGCACGCACAAGGAATTGGCTGGGTCGTACCTGCCATTGCCGGAACGTTGATCGGCATCGCAATTGCACAATTAAACAAGCGCAACAATTAAAAAAGAGCCTCCACAATGGAGGCTCTTTTTGGTTTAAAATAACTTAGGCGTAGGTGGAGTGCCTGGTTTTTTATCTGCTTCATCATGAAGCGATCTTCCATCTCTCGGGTTTCGCGGTTCCTCAAAATTGTCATCGCGATCTGCTAGTAAATGCTCTTCTTCGGAGTCACGCCCAAATGGCGCCGGCCCCAAGTTGGGATCTACTCCTGGAGATTGATCATCCTGTCTTCTATGGACCCCATCGTCAGAATTGATGATGTCCTGGCCCGTATCAGCTCCGAGCCCCGGCTCGTGTTCCATCAGCTTTTCTTCTGGATTGCTTTCGTCAGCAGTTCTGCTGCCGGTCGTCGGGTGGATGCTGTCTCCTTTTAAACGGGAATCCTGGGCTTTACCGCCATTACTCGGAAAGCCATGTTGCTCTTCGCGAGAAGTTTCTGTTGTATAGATTTCATCGGAACGGATGCCTGTCGTTCCATGATCGGTGCCAACTACGTCTTTATCGTGGATTTTTTCATCCCGGTGTCTCCGGTCATCCCGTTCGATATCGCGGCCAAAAGGCGCCATTGCCGTATTGCGTTTTGCTTCATCGCTGTCGACTGTTCGCGTATCATCGCCGAACGATGAATAATTGTCCTGCTCTCTCGATGAACCGCTTTCTGTATAAAGCAAGATTGCCCCATTCTCAAGGCTTTCCTGGTACAAGTCGATATCACGCTGCTCCAGATCCATTTGTTTCAGCTCTTCCCGAACAGAGTCTTTGCCCGTAAAGAAAGTCTTGAATTTGTTTCCAAGAGAACCGGTTTCATGAGTTTGCAGTTCATGGCGGTCATCAACTGCGCCCAGTACCGAATCGTCATCTACTAATACATGAATATCGCTTTCCCGGTAGCCTCGCATTTTCAACTCTTCCACTTTGCTCAGCATTTCTTCTTGACTGTATACCAATATAAAATCTCGATTTCTTGAATTCATCTTTTCAGCCTCCTGTAAATCGATTTAATATATGTCTACCCTTAGCCTCGGAAAGCTAAAACCTCTCCTTTCAGATCCAAAGAAGTTCCTTTCAACTATGTATTACTAGTCAATAGGATTCTACTCAAGATTTCAGTCGTTCGCTTGCAAGCTAAACGCACATTAAGAAACCTTTGCCTGGATAAATTGGCAAAGGTTTCTTGTTTTTTTATTAAAAATACATTACTGTTTCTTTAAAGCATTTTATTTATTTCTTTTTGTCATGCTCAGGCTGTGTGGTAAAGGAAATGTGGTTTTCCTCTTTCATTAACAGCGGATCATGCTGAAATGATTCTCCTCGATCAAATCGGTCTTGGGGATCATCAAATGTATTATCTACCGAATTTACATATTCGTTTGTCGAAGCCTGAACCGGGTTGCCATCCCGGTCCCGGAAATGGCTTTCCTCGATTACTTCATCAATGCCCTTACGGCCACCATGGACATAGAGAAGAATGCCGCCTTTATCGATTTCATCGGAATACCGCTTCGTTTCTTCATCTGAAAGATCCAACGACTTCACTCCGCCTCCATTATCGTGGCTGGAGAAAATGCCTTTAAATTTTTCTTTGAACGAACCTGCGTCTTCGGTTTCCACATCCGTTTGATGTTCAGTGCGATCAAACTGGTCCATATCTTTTGCCATGACATGGATTTCACTTTCATCATAGCCTTGCTGTTTTAAATCGTTGATTTTATTTAATAAATCATTTTCAGCATAAACGACTGCAAGCACTTTTTTTTCATAGCCCATGAGCTAACCTCCAAGATAAAGTATTTTTCTATCTTTACCCTTAACCCTAGAAGCTTTAAACTTAGATTAGCAAGCAGTGGGTATTAATGATAAATCAGCTCTTTGTAGTTGTATGCCTCTAGAAAAGGGGGCAAGAAATTTTTTAGTAATTGCTTTTACATTATAATTATTCCCCTTGTAGGTATAATTTACCTTATATTTTTATTTGTAAAATAGGACTTAAAAAGGCAGTATATTTCGAATATTGGTGCTATCATGAGGACTATAGATAAGTTACGTAAAACACAAGTTGTGGAGGCGGATATTATAGTACTTAACAATCTTTCAACTTTTAATTTTTCAGAAGCCGCTGCGATGTTGGAAAAGAACTCTCCTACATGGATGACCGATATAATGCCCATTCAAATGGAAAGGAGAGAATCAATGAATACTGGTTTACGCCTCAAATACCATAGGCTGAAAAAAAGAATCAGCCTAGAAGAAACCGCTTCAGGGATTCTCTCATCGAGAGAATTGAAAAAAATAGAATCGGGCCTTAAAGAACCGTCTTTGCGCGATTTAGAAGCGTTGTGCAAAAAGCTTGGAATTTCTTTGGCTCCAAAAGAAAATCCGATTGGCCATGTTTTGGTCAAGAACTTTAAAACTTCATTGCTCCATCCACAAAACAAAGGAAAGATCATGGAACAGTACGCCGATATCCACGATCATCCTTTGTTGTTTGTAAATGAGGATATCGAGCTGGAATACAACATCCAGCAAATCCGCTATTTCATAATTACAGGAGATTTGGACAGCGCGGAAGAAAAGTTGAAGGAAATGGATCGCTTTAAGGAATTTATGAACCAGGAGCAGTTTTATCTGTTTCATAAGTATAAAGGGAATTATCATTACATCTTAAATGATTTTGAAACAGCACTTAAAACATATCAAATGGCCGAAAAAATAGCTCCTAATGGTTCTAGTTCTTCAGAAAAAGGAGACCTATTCTACTCTATCGGAATAACAGCCACACAATGTTGGGAAACAGAACTAGCTTTTCAATATACAGAAATGGCTCTGAAAATTTATCAACAAGAATTCATCCCTAAAAGAATCGTTGAATGCCATATCAATATGGGAATTACTCATAATAGATTAGGCAATTATAAGATATCTATAGAGCACTACCAAAATGCTTCGACAATTGGAAGAAAACTTGAGGTTGAGATTTTAAAGTTTACTACGGAATATAACCTTGGCTATAACTATTTCCTTAATCAGCAATATGAATTAGCAAAAGAACATATGGAAACTGCTTTAACTTTCATTCCTCCTGAATATATCGCTGATAGTCTGTTAAGCTATTGCTTAATTATTATGTCAGATTTAGAACTAGATAACTTGGAGTCAGCAAAAAAATGTGGAGAAAAAGGGCTTACACTCATTAAATCTAAAAATTTAAGTTTAGATTCTCCCACTAACCAGGCTTTTAAAGAATCTTATATACAGTTTATGTGTTTAATTCACTTAATAAATAATAACTTTAAAGAGTTTAAACACTTAACACTGAATTATTTAATCCCAAGTTTGGAGAATCACAAAAATTTTTATGAACTGGGATATTTTTATAGTCAGCTGGGTAATGTATACTACAAACAAGCCCTTTATGAAAAATCTGCAGAATATTACAGAAACTCTCAAAGAGCTTACAAAAATTTAATTAGAAAAAGCTGAGGAGTGAAGGTAGATGAAAAAGAGTGCTGGTTTGCTTTTTACCGCGATAATTGCTTTAACTAGTCTTTCTTTAGGTAATGCGATTACTGAAAATGAAGATGTAGCAAATGGATTCCGAGTCCCTGAACCTTGGTCAGTTGGTACCGAAGTTGCCAACTGGCGCGTCCCTGAACCTTGGTCCGTCGGAACTGAAGTTGCCAACTGGCGCGTCCCTGAACCTTGGTCCGTCGGAACTGAAGTTGCCAACTGGCGCGTCCCTGAACCTTGGTCCGTCGGAACTGAAGTTGCCAACTGGCGCGTCCCTGAACCTTGGTCCGTTGGAACTGAAGTTGCCAACTGGCGCGTCCCTGAACCTTGGTCCGTTGGAACTGAAGTTGCCAACTGGCGCGTCCCTGAACCTTGGTCCGTAAAAGAGAACTTTAAAGCTTAACTCAAAAAAACAGCAGCTGCTCCTCGGAGCGGCTGCTGTTTTTTAGTTATTTTTTGTTTTCATAGCCGGGCTTTCCAAGCAATTCAAACATATTTTGTTTGTACAATTCCACTCCGGGCTGATCAAACGGATTCACTCCGGATAAGTAAGCGCTCATTGCACAAGCCTTCATGAAGAAATAGAGCAAATAGCCCGTATGGAAAGCATCCATCCGTTCTACTTCGAGCGTAAGGACTGGAACTCCTCCTTCAACATGCGCTAATGCAGTAGCGTTCATCGCTTGTTGATTGACTTCATGCATTGTTTTGTCAGCCAAGTAATTTAAGCCGTCTCCATCTTCTTCATCAAATGGAATTTTGCTTTCGTGTTCGTCTGCTGTAAAACTAATCATTGTTTCAAATAATGTCCGGCGCCCATTTTGAAGATATTGCCCCAGGCTATGCAAATCCGTCGAGTAAATAACAGATGCTGGGAAAATGCCTTTCCCTTGTTTCCCTTCACTCTCACCGAATAATTGTTTCCACCATTCATTTAAACCTGCCATTGCGGGTTCAAAGCTGGCCATCACTTCGATGGAATGACCTCTTGCATTTAGAATTTGGCGGTAAGCCGCATAAAGATAAGCATCGTTTTCGAAAACATTCGGAACTGCCAATTCCTTTTCCGCGTGGGCTGCCCCTTCAACCAATTTTCGGATATCTACTCCTGCTACGGCCAAAGGCAATAAGCCGACAGCTGTCAGAACCGAATAACGGCCACCGATATCAGAAGGAATCTCGAACGAGGTATAGCCGCTCTTTTCCGCCGATTTGCGAAGTGCGCCTTCCGTTTTATCTGTAGTCGCAATAATACGGTCAGCCGCTTCTTCCCCGTATTTTTCCTGCATCCAGGCACGCAGCACACGGAATGCGATTGCCGGTTCGGTAGTGGTACCCGATTTCGAAATGACATTCAACGCTACTTCTTTTCCTTCAATATAAGCCAAAAGTTCCTGCAGATAACGGCCGCTTAAGTTTTGGCCTGCATAAATAACATCCATTTCATTCAAACCGAAAGACGGTTGAAGAAGATCCTGCACCGCTTTTGCACCCAAATAAGAGCCGCCAATGCCAATAACGATCAATACATCAGATTTCGTCCGAAGCTTTTGTGCAGTTTCCTCTATTCGCGCCATTTCATTTTGATCAAAATTTGATGCCCATTCGAGCCAGCCCAGATATTCAGCTCCGGCTCCAGTTTTTCCGTGAATCTTTTGATGCGTCGCTGCGATAAAATCCTGTACTGCTGCAACTTCGTCTTGTTCAATGAACTGTGCAGCATACTTATTATTTAAAGACACTGTTCCGATGAAAACCACCACCCTTTTTTTGATATCTTCAGTTTATCATGATTTAGGTTTAGCAATAATAGATATGTAAAAAGTCTTACGTTTTTACAACAAATAAAATCCAATTCCCATAATTAGATAAGCAGCCAATAGAGTTAATCCTTCAAACCAGTTGGATTCTCCATCATTCATTACATTAATGGCTAAAAATACCGCAGTAATCATCGCCACAAGCTCCGATATGGTAAAGACCAGAGGCATCTGAGTGGGCATGAACAGGGAAATCAATACAAGAACAGGGGCGACAAACATGGCAATTTGCAAAGTGGAGCCAATTGCAATTTCCACTGCTACATCCATTTTGTTTTTCATTGCCATAATCAACGCTGAAGCATGCTCTGCCGCATTCCCTACAATGGCAACAATGATGACCCCGATAAACAATTCAGACCATCCAAACTGCTGGCCAACTTCTTCAAATGTATGAACTAAATTTTCTGAGACATAAGCTACAACCAAAGTAGCAGCAAACAAAACTATTATAGCTTTGCGCTTTGACCATTCCGGCTCTTCATGTTCAGAGCCTGTTTCGGGATCAGCATGGGCATAGACCCCGCGGTGAGTAACCAATTTAAAAAACAACCCGGCTAAATAAAGCAAAATCATGATAATGGAAATGCCCACGCTTAATTGGATCGTTTCCGCTTCGTTCATGGTTGCCGAAAAAATTTCTGGAATAACAAAAGCGACCACTACCGCAAAAATCAATAATCCGGAGTTGTGAGAAGCGTCATGGATACTGAATTTTTGTCTTTTGAACTTGATGCCGCCCAAGAAAAATGAAAGGCCACCGACCAGCAGCAAATTTCCCAGTACAGATCCGGTAAGAGAAGCAAGCACCACACCTATCAGACCCGCTTTCAGTGCAAAAATGGAGATAATGAGTTCTACTGCGTTTCCGAAAGTAGCGTTGAGAAGGCCACCGATGCGCGGACCGCTGACAATAGCCAAACTTTCCGTAGCCCGTCCCATAAAGCTTGATAAGGCGACCACGCTGACTGAACAAATGATAAACATAGCTACGCTAGGCCAATGCAGGAACGAACCGATGATGGTTAGCGGCACACCAATCACTACAATGATGCCAAATATACGATTCATACAAACCTCTCCTAAATTCGTTTTATGCTTTCATACCCTTCTTTTTAAAAAATTAACGCGTTTCCGGAGGTAAAGCAAAACAAATTAGCTCATGTTTTATTTTTGTAAAAAGACAGAAAAAAACACCTCAAAGAGGTGCTTTTACATTTACTGATTTTGGCCTTTGTCTTTTGCACATTCTTTGACAAAACGGTCAAATAATTTCTTTGAAGCTTCGTCGCCTTGAACGGCAAATTCTTCCGGATGCCATTGAATTCCCATGACAAACTGATGTTTGTCACTTTCAAGCGCTTCAACCAAGCCATCTGCCGCGCGGGCAGCTACTCGCAATTCACTTGAAACATCTTTAACTCCTTGATGGTGGAAAGAATTGACGTGGAAATTCTTTTCCTCCATAATCCCAAGCAATTGGCTGTCCTCTTCAAGTTCTACTGAATGCGTGCGGTGAGTCCGCATTGCTAATTGCTTGTGCTGGTATAATGAACCCTCAAATTGGGCTTCAAGGTCCTGGTAATTTGTACCTCCTAATGCAATATTCAGCATTTGAAAGCCTCGGCACATTCCGATAAACGGTTTATCCAGTTTTAGAAAATTCAAGATCAATTCTTTCTCATACTGGTCTCCCCCAGGATAAACTGCACCTAAACGGACATGCGGCTCTTCACCGTAAAGGGTTGGATTGATATCGCCGCCGCCTGTAACAATAAGCCCATCTAAACGTTCGCAAAGGGCTGGAATGTCTTCTTCATCAACAATTGGAACAATCAGCGGCAATCCGCCTGACTGCAAGATAGCTTTTCCATAGACCGGGTCAAGTGTGTACGTTTGATCTTTCTCAACACGTGCTGTTATTCCAATGACTGGTTTAAGTGCATTCTTCATAAATTTAAATTCCTCTTTTCGTTTTAAAAAACATACCATTTTTATATACCCCAAGCATATAGAAAGTAAACGCTACAAAAACATAAAAGAGGATACTGGCTTAAACGCAACAATGCATAACGGCTTTCAAGATACTTTCTTCCGAAAGAAACTACCTTGAAAGCCGTCGGCCAATTCTTCAACTGAAATAAAGGGATGATGAAAAGCATTTTATGGAGTTTCGGACGGATTGAATTGATACCGTTTCAAATCAATTTTCCCCCGCTTATCCACTTCTACTCCTTCTCCTTCAAGAAATGCTTGCTGTGCATAGCGGGCTTCTTCATCCCGAATAACAATTTGCCCTTGTGAATTGACGATACGGTGCCAGGGCAGCTGGTGTTTGCCGCTCATACTGTGCAGCAGCCTTGCAACTTGCCTTGCTCCCCTCGGACTGCCGGAACAGGCAGCGATTTGCCCATATGTCATCACTTTTCCACTCGGAATGCTTTTAATTGTTTGAAGTGCCTTTTCCGTAAACGCCTGCATTGCTAATCCACCTGACTGACTCACTCATTATTTATTCGGTAATTTTTCTGTGCGCCTTAGCTTCAGCCAACAAATCCCCTTGGCGATAACGTTCTACAACCCCTCGGCTAAATTCGTACAGCGGAAGTTTTGCAGCTTCAAGTGCCAAGCCCTTACTATTGTAATGAAGCGCTTTGTAATAATCAACCATATGGTCAACCAGCTCTTCTAAACCACTAAGTGACTTCTCGTTTTCATGAAGGAAAGATTGGTTTAAATGAATCGACTTTGCGTCTTCTGCATAAACTTCTTCTAATTTATCTACTTCTTTTACAGTTTGATCAAACAGTAATTGCTTTCTTTCATAGCGGTAGTGGTGTCTCCAGTACACAAACAATTCTTTGGCAACTCCTAGTTTTTTTGCACCTTGAGATGCACTTAACCCTTGTTCCACACACAATTCATACATAATTTTTTTCAACGACTTCTTATATTCGCGTTCAATAACTCCTTTATACTGTAAATATCTCATAGCGATTCCTCCTCCTGAAGCGGCTGTTGCATCACCGCCGTGCTTAGTCACTGTTAAACGTTTCGATATCTTTTGATGACATCAATTTCTTCTACAGAGATTAACTTCTTATAAGTTGAGGTATTATGAATTTTTTCACATATATAAAAGATGGAAGGCTCTTGATTCGCTACGCTTTTTTTCAGTTGCGAAATTTTTCTTTCTTCCCCTTTGTAATCTGCTCCAAGATGGAAGAGAGTATAGCCATTGTCACGCCCCCACTGTGCCACTTTTAATAATAATGCTTTCATAACATCAGAATCTTCCGCTTCTGCCAAGCATCCATCCAAATGGTGATAAATTGTATCTCCCTTTGTCAGTACATAACACGCTGAAACCAATTTGTTGCCACTATACGCGCCAAAGAGATGCAGATTCGGCCCAAGTGAACTGATAAGCGATTCAAAATAATCATTCGTAAAAAAATAATAACTATCCGCTTCTTCTCTTCTCCGCACTGCCGAATAGTACAAAACAAGAAATTCAAACATGTGGCGGACCGTACCCAATTTTTTAATGATGATTCCGTCTTTCTCGAAATCCACCAGCTCTTCTTTTCCGCCGCCGGGTTGCTCTAGTTGAATCGTGTACGTTTCATATAAAGGCAGCAGCTTTAAATGATTCTCAAAAAAATGTGCATTATTTATAAGAGGGTGAAAACGGATAAATTCAGCAATTATTTTTTCTTTTTCACAAAAGGCAGCGAATTCCATGATGAAATTAGCGGCAAGTTTTGCTGCATTATTCTTAGCTTTAAGCAAAGGTCCGCCATAGCCAAATGGCGTGGTAAGGTCAAAATATCCCGGATTACCATTTTCTATCTTTCGCTTGATGAAAGGATAGACTACTTCTCCCTCGTCGTCGGTATAATAAAACATTAAAGATTCACCGGGGTCTAATTTCATAGCGCTTAGAAAGTATTGGCTCGTGTAATAAATGTCTGTGACTTGAAAAAAGTCGAGAATTTTTTGCCAGCGCATATGATTTTGTATGGCAATAACCTCATACATGTACTTCACCCCTGTTTCTTCAGTTCAAGATTATTTAAAAACCGTTTGCAGCTTAGTCGCCGTATCTTTACTTTCCCGACGTCCAGATTTAAAGAGTGTATCCATCATTTCCATTATGAAAGCAATTAAAGTTCCAATTATGAAGCCAAATGCTCCAGCCATTCCTAAACTGAAAACAATACTGTTTTCAAAAGGTGAAGCATTCGCTTGATCGGTTATGGACGGTATAACCGATACGTTTTTTGTTTGCATTATGTTGGGACTTTCTTCTTTGAACGTTAAAGCAACCGTATTGGCAATCTGGGCTGCCTCTTCTTTATCGTAGCTTGTAACCGTAATATTCAATACTTGAGAATCAATAGCTTCAGAAACAGTGATTTTCTCATGTAACTCATTAATGTTCATGTCAAGCTCTAATTTTTTTATCACTTTTCCTAAAACTTCTGGGCTTCTTAAAGCAATGCTATACATATCTGCTACTTGAGGGTCTTGCTCTGTCAAAGGCATATCTGCCGGCAGAGAAATACTTGTTAATTTTTCAACTAAAATTTGGCTGGTTGCTTTGTACTCTGGAGTTAATATAAATTGCATTAAAAACCATACCACTCCTACTGAAAGAAATGTGATGCCTAAAATTAGCTTCAGTCGTTTCCTCAAGTTTTGCATAATAGTGAAAATCAATATTTTTTGGCCCACAGAATATCCCTCCTTTTAAGCATATTGCATCAGCAAATATTAGGTTTCTTAAAATTCAGATAATTGTAGTTCATTTATATCATACTTTCTTAGTCCTATCTACACTTTTTTATAAAAAAAAAATAAAAAAATTATTAATACTAAGTAATTAGACTCTTAAATATAGAACTCTTTCTTGATTTAGGTATATTGTAGTATAAATTACCTTTACTATATTATTGAATACACAAAAAAACACCACTTCATTTAGAAGTGATGCTTTCCGCTAATCCATCCATAAGCCAATGATTCCATTTCTTCGGTAGATAATTTGGTGGCTTTCTAAGTTTTTCAATACACGCGATAAATTTTGATGCGGTATATTCATTTCTATTGTGATTTCTTTTATTGTTTTAAAAAGGACGCCTTCAGGAGTGGAATTCCTTAAAAAATATTTGATGAATCTTTCACCCGTTTCCGCTATTCGATCTGGCTCGTTCATAAAACATATACGACTTTCTTTTATCAATTCGTGATCCATAAAGGGCTGCATTTCAGAAATCTTAAGCCTCGTCGACACCATATCGTCGCCTCCTATATCTTTACTTTTTATTTTTCTTATTTACATATATACCCTCAATTTTACTGATTATTCACTTAATATGTAAATTTTTCGTAAAAAGTTCACTTTTTTGTTTTAGAAATATCAAAAACCCATCCACTAATATGATGGGTTTTGACTTTCACTCTTATTCCTTCATCGCTTTTTCAATAAAGTCTTTCAATACGTGCACACCGGTCACACAATCATTTAGTGAGGACCATTCTTTTGGATTGTGGCTAATGCCTTCCTTGCTTCTGACAAATAGCATGGCCACTGGTATATGGCGTCCAAGAACCATGGCATCATGCCCTGCACCGCTTGGAATATAGGTCGGGGCAATCCCAAACTTCGTTAAGGAATCTGCTAGCTCGCCCTTGAGGTTTTCAGATATGGGAATGGGCTGGATTTTTGTATTTTCATGAAGATTCACTTTTATACCTCTGCTTTCCGCTATCCTCTTAGCTTCACTTGCGATCATGTCCACCAAGCGGTCACGCGTCTGCTCCTGGATGTCCCGTATATCCACATTCAGTTCCACACGCTCCGGAATCACATTAGCGCCGTTAGGATACACTTCCATTTTTCCAACAGTTGCCACTGCCGTTTCACTGACTTGTTCCGGAAATCCGGAAACCTTCTGAATGAATTCAGCCGCCGCTACGAGCGGATCGCGTCTGCCGGCCATCGGCGTATTGCCGGCATGCCCCGCTTCTCCAATAAATTCCGCCTTTAACCAGGCAAGCCCGGCAATGCCGCTGACAATGCCAACAGGCTGATTGTCCCGTTCCAACTTTTTCCCTTGTTCAATGTGCACTTCCACAAAAAGTTCCAGTTCCGTGACATCCCGTTTCGCTTCTTTAAAAGCCTCAAGCGAGCTGCCATAATCCTGCAGCACTTGTTCCAGATCCGCTCCATTAAAATCGCGAAGCTGCAACATTTCTTCCTCACCTATTTCTCCTGCCATAGCCCGGCTTCCGCTTAAACCGCTATTAAAACGGGACCCTTCCTCATCTGTAAAAACAATCACTTCATACGGTTTTTCAGGAGCATATCCTGTGTCTTTCCATGATTCAACTACTTCGAGAGCCGATAAGACGCCTAAAGGGCCGTCAAAATTCCCCCCATTCGGAACACTGTCGACATGGGACCCTGAAGCAATCGCTTTTGCTTCGCTATTGTTCCCATGTAAACGCCCTCTAACATTTCCAGCTCCATCTTCCGTGACTTCCAGCCCCGCTTCATACATCCATTTTTTCACGAGTGCTTTCGCCGTTTTTTCTTCCTTTGAAAAACCGGGGCGCTTTACGCCTCCAACTTGTGTAAATCCAATTTGCGACAACTCATACAGCCTGCGGGCGAGCCGCTCTCCATTGACTCCGGAATGGGAAAACGTGCTGTCATAGTCTTTCATCAAATCTTCAAACACCGGATTATGTACTGCCATTGTCAAAGCCCTCCAATCGGTTAAATTCAATATGGCGAAGTCCATTGCTGGACGCCGCCATAATGTTTTTGAATATAAAAAACTTGTTGAAAAATTAGCTTGAACTTTATTTATTCAAATATGCCCAAGCGTATTGGGCGTACAGCTCGGCGCCGGTGGCCATTGCTTCTTCGTCCACATTGAATTTTCCGTGGTGATGAGCCCATTGCGTGTCTTTTTCAGCGTTGCCGCTGCCCACGAGTGCAAAGCTGCCAGGGACTTCATCCAAATAGAAGGAAAAATCTTCTCCGCCCATTGTCGGTTTTTCATCGTAAACCACATTTTCGCCAAATGCTTCAGCCGCCACTTGCCGCACCAGTTCTGAACTTTCATCACCATTAATAACCGCTTGCGTCCCTCGGATATATTCAACCGTTGCTGTCCCGCCATAAATTGCCGCTGTATTGTCTGCATAAATTTTCAGCTGCTCTTCGATATGGTCACGAGTTTCAGCGTCAAAGCAGCGGACAGTGCCTTCAATCTCAGCATTTTCGGCAATAATATTAAAACGTGTGCCTACGACCATTTTGCCAACTGTAACAACCGCCGGCTGCTGCGGGTCGATTGTCCGGGACACCACAGACTGAACGTTCATGACAAAAGATGACGCAATGATCGCGGCATCAATTGAATTTTGCGGAATTGCGCCATGTCCGCCTTGCCCTTTAAAATGCACTTTAAAAATATCAGCCGATGCAAACGAAGGACCTGGGTTGCACGCCACACTATGCGACGGAATTTGAGACCAGATATGGATGCCGAACACATCATCGACACCTTCTACAGCCCCTTGTTCCACCATCGCTTTGGCTCCAGTGGCCACTTCTTCTGCCGGCTGAAAGATAAAACGGACCGAACCGGGCAGTTGTTCTTTAACGCCAACTAAAGCTTTAGCGGCAGCCAGCAGCATCGATGTATGGGCATCATGGCCGCAAGCATGCATTTTGCCCGATGTAACCGACTTATATGGCAAATCGACGTTCAGCTCTTCTACCGACAAAGCATCCATATCAGCCCGGAGCGCGACGGTTTTTCCTTCTTTACCGCCTTTCAGCGTGCCAATTACACCGGTTGGTTCCGTTTTTCGGCATTCAATTCCAAGCTCTGTCATGTAGTTAAATACAAATTGCGATGTTTCATACTCTTCCCAGGATAATTCCGGCTCACTGTGCAGTTTGCGCCGGATGGCAATCATTTCTTCACTGTTTTCCTGGATGGCTTTCTTGATGGTTTCGTTAATCATGTACTTGATCCTCCTAATGTAAATCTGCTTGGCTATCAGCTATTCTTACAGGAACCCAACGAAAATTCCCGCTAAAATGACGGAAACGATGGTTACGGTGATAAAGCCCGCTACAAGCATCGGCGGCAGCATGTGGCTCGTCAAGACATCCCGCTCTTTTTCGTCTTTCGTCAATGAATTGATCACTTCAACGGTGATGATGTAATCCGCAGGGAATCCGTAAAGCGCAGTCAGTGAAACGGCAAACGCCATTTCTTTGCTGACTTTCAGCAGCTTGCCGACGATGAAAGAGAAAATGTACATTCCGGCAACTCCAAGCGCAATACAAGCGACTAACGGATAAATGATTTCGAGCATCATGCTTGGCGTCGCATTTTTCAATCCATCAAACACAAACAGCAATAAGCCCAAGATGGCAAAACCAAAACCGTTTGCTTTTTGCAGCGGATGGCGTTCCAGGAAGCCGATGCTTCGTGCCACTACACCAAAGAACAAACATAAGACATACGGACTGATTTCCACAAAAGGAGCCGTCACATCCGATACAAGGTAAGCCAAGTACCCGACCAGCGCCAGGCGGAAAAACTTAAAGAAATCTGTATTGTACTTATCCGGCATCTTCGCGAACATTTTCGGTTCTTTCACTTCTTGTGTCGGTGTGCCTTTTTGTTCTGTTACCAATACCCGTTCTGTCAACTCGTTGTTCCGGTATTTCTGCAGAAGCGAACGGCCTTCACGCTTCAGCATAATTGAAGTCAATGGGTAGCCTGCAAAGCCTTGCATCACGTAGATTACGATGGCAAAAACGGCCAGCGTCGGAAGCCCTGCAGCTTGGGCGCCTTCAGACATGATCAAGGCGGAAACCACTCCACCGACTAATGGCGGAATCGCTACAATCACCGTTTGAAAATCAAATAACAGCATGCCGATACTGAAAAGCGCAGCAGTGATTCCTAAAATCCCCGCTAAAGCAATTAAAATCGTCTTCCACTGCGCTTTTAGTTCCTGAAGGGACAACAACGTTCCCATGTTCGTAATCAATAGGAAAATCAGCATCGTTACGACAGCTGGCGGCACTCCGGCAATCGCCACAATGTCCGGCGGAAAGAATGTCCAATATCCGAGCAAGAATAATACCCCACTTATAAAAATCGAAGGAATCCAAGCTTTTGTGCGAATCGATACAACTTCGCCGATAAATAAAATAAATACCAAAATCGTCAATGCCAACATCTGTGCCATCCTACATCCTCCTTTTCCTTTAACTAATTCCTTCAACTCTCACCATGCTTCTATAAGTTAAAGTGTTGTTGCAATATTAGCATAAAATAACGGCTTATTAAATAGAATTTAACGACTATTTTGAAATTATAATAAAATCAGCGGATCTGGACCTTTTCCATTCAGTTATGTCTTCTTTTTCGTTGCATTTTGCATCAAAATATTAATTTTAGTGAAATAACTTATTCTTTCAATTTTTGCTGCTATGTACTTTTGCAGGTTTATTGTTGAGGGGATAGAGGTAACAGGTTAGGATAAGGATAAAAAATTTGAGGAGGAACGATAAATGGAAGGCAAAAACTATATAAACGGTGAATGGTCAACAGCAGGGGATGGCGTCATTGATGTCATGAATCCAGCAACAGGCGAGAAATTCGGTACGGTTCCAAATGGCGGTGAAGCTGAAGCCACTGCAGCTGTTGATGCTGCTGCAGAAGCTTTCAAATCCTGGTCAAAAACCACTGTCTATGAACGCGCTTCGCTATTAATGAAATGGCACGACCTATTGTTGGAAAACAAACAGGAAGTAGCAGAAATCATGACCAAGGAAATGGGCAAACCTTTAGCGGAAGCCGTCGGTGAAATCGAATATTCCGCTTCCTTTATTTCCTGGTTCGCCGAAGAAGCGAAACGCTCCAATGGCCGCCTCATTCCGGCATCCAAAGAAGGCAAACGCATCCAAGTCCTTAAACAGCCGGTCGGAGTGGTCGTATCCATTACGCCATGGAATTTCCCGGCAGCCATGATGGCGAGAAAAATGGCGCCTGCACTTGCAGCCGGCTGTACGTTTGTTGCAAAACCGGCCAAGTTGACGCCGCTCACCGCTGTGCGCATGTACGAATTGGCAGAAGAAGCCGGCTTCCCGAAAGGCGTCATCAACCTTGTGACAGGCAGCGCCAGCAAAATCGGCCGCGTCTTTACGAGCCATCCAGCTGTCCGAAAACTGACTTTTACCGGCTCAACCGAAATTGGCAAAGAGTTGATGAAGCAAAGCGCGGATTCCATGCTCAATTTATCGCTTGAACTTGGCGGCCACGCTCCGATCATCGTCTGCGAAGATGCCAATATGGACTTGGCGGTCGAAGGCGTCATGGCTTCGAAATTTCGCAATGCAGGACAAACTTGTGTATGCGGCAACCGAATTTACGTCCAGCGCTCCATTGTAGAAGAATTTTCGCAGCGACTGCAGGAAGCTACAGCGAAGCTGAAGGTCGGCAACGGCATGGATGAAGGCGTCCAGATCGGCCCGCTCGTCGACCAGGACGGCTATGAAAAATCAGCGCGCCATGTACAGGATGCAGTGGAAAAAGGGGCAAAAGTTTTGGTCGGAGGCGACGGAAGGGCTGAAAATGGTGCCTTCTTCTACAACCCGACAGTCTTGATCAACGCCACTCAGGACATGCTGGTCATGAACGAAGAAACATTCGGTCCGGTTGCGCCGATCATGGCATTCGATACTGATGAAGAAGCGGTGCGCCTGGCGAATGATACCCGTTTCGGATTGGCTGCCTACTTCTTTACCGACAGCCTGACCCGCGGAACTTATATCGCGGAAAATCTGGAATACGGCATTGTCGGCTGGAACGACGGCGCTCCTTCCAGTGCCCAGGCTCCATTCGGCGGCATGAAAGAAAGCGGCATCGGACGCGAAGGCGGACAAGAAGGACTCGATGCTTTCCTCGAAACGAAATACATTTCCATCAAATTATAATCAACACAAAAGCGGTCCGAGTTTCTCGGACCGCTTTTTTATGGATTATTGGACGGTTTGGACGGATTTTATTCCTGCCGCTGATGGTTTGGTTAGTAGGCAGTCATAATGAGGAAAGCGCTCGCTCAACATCTGGCGGATTTCCTCTTCTTTGCCTTTTTCTGCCGCAATGAACAGAGAAGGTCCGGCACCGCTTATGGCAGAACCATAGGCACCGTTGTCCCGGCAAGCTTGGCGGATGATTTCAAAGTCCGGGAATCTACTTTTTCGGAACGGCTCATGGAATTCGTCCTTCTCCATCATGCAGCCCGCTGTTTGCCAGTCGCCTGTTGCCAGCGCAGCGGACAGGACATTCGCTGCCATGCTGCCGCGTACAGCCGTTTTATGCAGTACTTCTTCCGGAAGCAGCCCTCGGGATTCCGTCGTCAAAAATTCTGTCGGGGGAACCAAGATCAAGACACCGATTTCCACTTCCGGTACATGGACGATGGCCAACTCTTCCCCGTCTGCATAGGAAATCGTCAAGCCGCCTAAAAACGAAGCCGAAACATTATCCGGATGCCCTTCCATCTCCGTGCCGATTTCCACTTTTTCTTTCATTGGCATGTTCAAATCGAGTAGACGGTCTGCAATTTCAATGCCCCCTGCAATTGCAGATGCACTGCTTCCCAACCCGCGGCTAAGCGGGATATCGGTATCGATTTCAAGTCTTGCCGGCGGCATCTCGCGCCCGTATGCCGCTGCCGTTTTCTTTGCCGCTGCGATGATTAAATTATCCGAAGATCCGGACAGGTGCTGATAACTTTCATCTCTGTAGCGGACTGACCATTCGGAAGCCTGCGAAACATGGATGGACAAGTGCAGGTCCAGTGCCAGTCCGATCGAATCAAATCCGGGGCCTAAGTTGGCTGTCGACGCCGGCACGGTTACCGTAAAGTCTTTCCATTTCATGCCTTGACTCCTTTCTTCAAATCCTCCCAGAAGCGTTCCATATCTTCCGGCACCAATTGTGCTTTATGTTCGTTTACTGAAATTGCGGTTTCCGGATCTTTCAACCCATTGCCCGTCAATACGGCTACGACTGTCGATCCTTTTGGAAGGCTGCCGCTCTCCACTTGCTTTTTGATGCCGGCAATAGAAGCGCACGATGCGGGTTCTGCGAATACCCCTTCAGTCGACGCCAACAATTGATAGGCTTCGAGAATTTCTTCGTCTGTCGCTGCCAGGATGGTGCCGTTTGATTCAGCCAAGGCATTCAACGCTAAGTCCCAGCTTGCCGGATTGCCGATGCGGATGGCAGTTGCCACCGTTTCCGGATTTTCGACGACTTGGTTGTTGACGATCGGCGCTGCACCAGCTGCCTGGACACCCAGAAGTTCAGGGCGTTTCGCGCCGGTTTTATTGGCATATTCGCTAAAGCCTTTCCATGAAGCAGAAATATTCCCGGCATTGCCAACCGGCAATGCAAAGATATCCGGCACACGGTCAAGCTGATCGATCACTTCAAACGCAATGGTTTTCTGCCCTTCCAGACGATACGGGTTTACCGAGTTGACAAGGGCAATGCCTGCTTCCTGTCCGACTTCGCGGACCATGCGGAGCGCTTCGTCAAAATTGCCTTTGATCTCCAGGATTTCTGCGCCGTACATTTTGGCTTGGGCCAATTTCCCGAGAGCGATGCGGCCTTCCGGAATGACGACGATGGTGCGCATTCCCGCTCTTGCACCGTAAGCAGCAGCGGATGCAGATGTGTTGCCGGTTGAGGCACAAACCAATACGCTTTTCCCTTCTTCTTTCGCTTTGGCAACCGCCATGACCATGCCGCGGTCTTTAAAAGAGCCGGTCGGGTTTGCCCCTTCCAGTTTTACGTAGAGTTCAATCCCCCATTGCTCGGATAATTTCTCCAAATGGACAAGCGGTGTGTTGCCTTCTTGAAGAGTGAGTGCTGGTGTAGCTTCAGTTACTGGCAACCACTCTTTATACTGTTCGATCAATCCTGGCCATCTCATGCTGTTTCCTCCCCTTCGATGCGGTAATGGCTGATGACGCTAGCCGTTCCTGCTAAATCGTTTAATACGTTCAAATGCTGCTGGCGTGAAATTTGATGAGTCAAAAACACCAGTTCCGCCTGTCCGTCCTGTTCAGCCGGATGCTGCATGACTGACTGGAGGCTGGCACCGTGTTTGCTGTAGATCGCCGTCAATTTCGACAGGACACCCACTTCGTCTTTAACCAGCAAACGGTGGAAATATTTCGCAAAACGGCTGCTTTCCGGCTTGATCACCCGTTCGTGCTGCGCTGAATGGACCCGCTTGCCGTTCACTTCAAGCAGCAAGTTCCGGCATGCCGCAATAATATCCGAGACGACTGAAGTTGCAGTCGGAAGCGAACCGGCTCCCGGGCCGTACAGCATTGTTTCCCCTACTGCATCACCGTATATGTATACTGCATTGAATTCATTATTGACCGAAGCCAGCGGATGCGAATTCGCAAGGAAAATCGGTTCTACTGCGACTTCGATGCCGTCTTCGTCTTTCTTGGAAGAACCGACCATTTTCATTGTGTAGCCGAAATTATTCGCCATTTCCAAATCGCCGTCTTGGATTTCGCTCATTCCCCGAACAAGCACATCGTCGATATGGACTTCTGTTGAAAATGCCAGCGATGACAAAATGACCATTTTACGGGCTGCATCCAGGCCATCCACGTCCGCTGACGGGTCAGCTTCTGCATAGCCGAGTCTTGTCGCTTCTGCAAGAGCTGTTTCATAGCTCATGTTTTCTTTTTTCATTTTTGTCAAGATGAAGTTGGTCGTACCGTTGACGATCCCCATCAAACTGGAAATGCGGTCGGATGCTAAGCCGTCTTCCAATGTACGGATAATTGGGATGCCTCCCGCTACGCTCGCTTCATAGAACAAGTCGCATTTTTGTTCATCTGCCAACTTCAACAAGTCATGCCCATATTCAGCCATGACGTCTTTGTTGGCAGTCACGACTTGCTTGCCGGCTTTCAGCGCTTCTTCAATCGCACGCTTCGCTTCATCAATGCCGCCCATCACTTCTACAATGATATCGAGAGAAGAATCGTTCAATATTTCATCTATATCGGTTGTGAAAACGTTTGGATCCAGAATCGACAAACGTTCTTTATTATTGTTGCGGACTAAAACTTTTTTGATGGACACTTGAACGCCCAGCTTATGGTGCAGGTCTTGTTGATGCTGCTGCAAAATTTTAGCGACCCCGCTGCCAACAGTTCCGAGGCCTAATAATCCGATTGAAATTTCATTTTTCATTGACGATTCCTCCTACGCTGTGTACACTGTAAAAATACAGTTGTTTTTACCATAAGGACATTATAGTATTATATTAAATGGAAAACAACCCTCAATTCTCTAAAGATTGGACTTGATAAAGATGAAAGTGTGTAAATTCGGCGGAACATCTGTAGCAAGTGCGGAACAAATCCAAAAAGTTGCAAACATTGTCAAAGCGGATCCATCTAGGAAAATTATTGTTGTTTCGGCTCCTGGAAAACGGTTTGACGGCGATGTCAAAGTCACGGACCTCCTGATCCGGTTAGCAACAAGCGCTTTATCGGGTGAAGATACTGCCGGAGCGTTAAGCCAAGTGGTCGGCCGCTACGCTTCGATTGCAGAAGAGCTCGGGCTCGACAGTGAAATTGTTTCCATCATTGCAGCCGATCTTTCTTACCGGCTCGCTTTCAGCAAGGACGACCCTTCTTTATTTTTTGATCAAATCAAAGCCAGCGGCGAAGACAATTCAGCTAAGCTGATCGCTGCTTATTTTTCTTCTATAGGGATGCCTGCGGAATACATCAATCCGAAACAAGCTGGGCTGATTGTCACTGAACCCCCAAAACGGGTTCAGGCATTGACAGAATCATATAACAATTTGGCCTCTTTGGCTAATCAGCAGTCCATCAGCGTCTTCCCCGGATTTTTCGGCTATACAAATGACGGAACATTGCGGACTTTCGACCGCGGCGGTTCTGATATTACCGGATCTATCTTATCTGCTGCCGTGAAAGCGGAGCTGTACGAGAATTTTACGGACGTCGATTGTGTATTTGCGGCCAATCCAAGAGTTGTGGAAAATCCGGTTGAAATCGAGAAAATGACTTACCGTGAAATGCGGGAGCTGTCCTACGCGGGATTTGCCGTCTTGCACGACGAAGCTTTGATGCCTGCATTTAAAGAATCGGTTCCGGTCTGTATCAAGAACACCAATAATCCGCAGTCTCCCGGCACGATGATCGTCGCAGAACGCGACTACTCGCGTCTGCCGGTAACTGGCATTTCAGCGGATAGCGGGTTTTCTACGCTGTATGTCAGCAAATATTTGATGAACCGCGAAATCGGCTTTGGCCGGAAACTGCTGCAAATTTTGGAAGATGAACACGTTTCCTACGAACATATTCCTTCCGGCATCGACAACCTCTCCGTCATTATCCGGAGCCATCAGTTGACGACTGAAAAAGAAAGCCGCATCGTCGACCGTGTCCAAAGTGAACTCGAAGTGGACGACGTCCATTTCATCAGCAACTTCTCGATGGTTGTGCTGGTCGGCGAAGGGATGAAATATACGACGGGCCTTGCTGCACGGGCAACGGAAGCCATCGCCAGAACCGGCGCCAATATTGAAATGATCAATCAGGGCTCTTCTGAAGTCAGTCTGGTCTTTGGAGTCTTGAAAGAAGACGAAACCAAAATTCTAAAGGAGTTGTACAATGAATTCTTTGTTCCTTCTCTGGTTGTCTAACCTGTCCTTATATTATTGAGTGAACGAAAAATCCCCTGGCCGTTTATCGGCCAGGGGATTTCTTTGTCTTTACGTCCAGTTCACATGCAGCGGCCCATCGTTTCCGTAAACCGGATCTTTCTCCGGCAATGGAGCGTCCAGTATCGCTTCCAGCACATCCGGCCGCTCCTCCGGCTTGCCCAGTTTCTTATCAGGCTCCGCACCGTTTGGATACGCACCCACCACTTTAAAATCATCCGTGCTTTCCAATAATTTATGTCCGGTGCCGGCTGGCAGAACCGCCACGTCCCCGGCAGAAACTTGCAAAGCCTCTCCTTGCTCTCCGCCAAACTGGATGGTCGCTGAGCCGGAACGCACACCGAGCACTTCATGTGTATTGCTGTGGTAGTGGTGGTAGTCAAAGACACCGTCTATCCAGCTGTTGGTCCAGCCGTTCTTGTTGAATGCCGCTTCGATGGTTTCTGGATTTTCTTTGAAAGCACCGGGATAGACAATCAACGGCAGCCTCGGGTTGTTTGGAATCGATCGGTCATCTTCAAAATGATAAAATTGTTCATTTCCCATAAAGTATCAGCTCCTTTTCAGATACTGAACTTTACCCTCACTTAGTGGAAATAATCGTTTTTCTTGGAAATCTTCCATACTAGAACCCCAGCCGTTCACGCACCAATGCTGTGTAGTTTTGGCTGACCGGCAAAACCGCGCCGTCTTTCAATGTCAAAACGAAGTTGGATGAAAAATCCCGCGAAATTTCCTGGATAAAAGGAATGTTGACGATATAAGAACGATGAATGGGCAAGAACGTATCCGGCAATTGGTCTTTTAAAGTTTTTAGTGTATGAATGGAGCAGTAGGCTTCTTCATCAGCGTAAAACCAGGTCTTTTTCTGGCTGCTTTCGATATGCGAAACGTCTGAAATCGGCACCGGACGCCATGTATCTTCAAGCTTTCCGGTCAAAAAACGGAGCGGCTGTGTCGGGCGCTGCCGAAAGTCCGGCGGCAGCATCACAACCAAAACTCCCGCTTGACCGGAAATCCGCACCGGATAGCCCACACCCGCATAAGCGATTCCGGAAACTTCATCTTCCACCAGCATCTCCAAGCGCTTGCCTTCTTTATATGTACAATCCGCCACGCTTCCGTCAGCCACTTCATCTCCCACTCGAATGTGCGACTCTTGGATTCCCACTTTGCAATATACATAGCTTCGCCCAACTGCTACAGCGATCGACGCTTCTTTCGGAATCCAGTCCCCCATAATGAACCCTACCTGTTCTAATACATCTTTCTCCATACCCGATTCCCCTTTCAAGTGTGTTTGTCGTGAAATCTCTTCTTCCATCCCTGAATATCTGATTTCGTCCAACTTTCAGGACAGTCACAATATTCTGTTATATATTAATATACATCAAGTCAAACTGTATTAATACAGTTTAGAAAATTTTTTTATTCGAAGGGATGGATTAGATGGTTACTAAACAACAACAAGTTGAAGAATTGAAAAAGAGCTGGGCAGAAGACAGCCGGTGGAATGGAATTGTTCGTCCGTATACAGCGGAAGATGTCGTCAAACTCCGTGGTTCGGTTCAAATTGAATACACGCTTGCTAAACGGGGAGCTGACCGTTTATTCCGTTCCATCCATGAAAGAGATTTCGTAAACGCATTAGGTGCATTGACCGGCAACCAGGCCGTCCAACAAGTAAAAGCAGGATTGCAGGCCATTTACTTGAGCGGCTGGCAAGTGGCAGCCGATGCCAACTCGGCAGGCCAAATGTATCCGGACCAAAGTTTATACCCCGTCGACTCGGTGCCGAACGTAGTGAAAAAGATCAACCAGGCATTGCAGCGTGCAGACCAGATCGATAACGTGGAAGGCACCGAAGGCTTTGACTGGTTCGCACCGATTGTCGCGGATGCAGAAGCTGGCTTCGGCGGACCGCTGAACGTATTTGAATTAATGAAATCGATGATTGAAGCCGGAGCTGCCGGCGTCCACTTTGAAGACCAATTGGCTTCCGAGAAAAAATGCGGCCATTTAGGCGGCAAAGTATTGCAGCCTACTCAAAACGCAGTTCGGAATTTAATTTCCGCAAGACTTGCATCCGACGTACTGGGTGTTCCGACAGTGCTGATTGCCCGCACCGATGCAGACGCGGCCGATTTGATCACAAGCGACATCGATCCGGTTGATCATCCGTTCATCACCGGCGAACGGACGCCAGAAGGTTTCTACCGTACAAATGCTGGCATTGACCAAGCGATTGCACGCGGATTGGCGTATGCACCTTATGCAGATTTGGTCTGGTGCGAAACATCCCATCCGAATCTGGAAGAAGCGCAGCAGTTTGCGGATGCCATCCATGAGAAATTCCCAGGCAAGCTTTTGGCATACAACTGCTCCCCTTCTTTCAACTGGAAAGCAAAATTGGACGAAGAAACCATTGCAAAATACCAAGTCGAGCTTGGCAAGATGGGGTACAAATTCCAATTCGTCACGCTTGCCGGATTCCATGCACTGAACCACAGCATGTTTGAACTGGCCCACGACTACAAAGACCATGGCATGGCCGCTTATTCGAAATTGCAGCAAGCTGAATTTGAAAGCGAGTCGAAAGGCTACACGGCAACGCGCCACCAGCGTGAAGTCGGTACCGGCTACTTCGACGAAGTATCGCAGATCATCTCTGGCGGTACAAGCTCAACCACTGCGATGAAAGGCTCGACGGAAACGGCCCAATTCCAACCGGTGAAATGAAAGGATGATTTGATTGATCACAAAGTCGAGTGTCTTGATTAAAAATGAAGTCACACCCCAAATGGAAACGATTCTGACGCCGGAGGCACTGGCGTTCATTGAAAAGCTTCATGTGAATTTTGATAAAAAGCGGATTGCTTTATTGGAACAGCGCCAAGTGCGCCAAAAAGAAATCGACGGCGGAAAGCCTTTGGATTTCCTGCCTGAAACAGAACACATCCGTGAAAGCGACTGGACGATTGCCCCCCTGCCGGAAGATATGCAAGACCGGCGGGTGGAAATCACCGGACCGACCAACCGGAAAATGCTGATCAACGCTTTGAATTCCGGCGCCAAAATGTTTATGGCGGATTTGGAAGATGCAACTGCTCCGAACTGGTTCAACGTCATGGACGGACAAATAAATTTGCGGGATGCTGTCAGACGCGAGATATCATTTGAAGCACCCGACACCGGCAAGAAGTACACCTTAAATGAGCAAACCGCCGTTTTGATGGTCCGGCCCCGCGGCTGGCATCTGCTTGAGAAGAATATTGAAATTGACGGCAAGCCGGCTTCCGGCAGCCTGGTGGATTTCGGGCTTTACTTTTTCCACAATGCACAGGAATTGATTGACCGCGGTACCGGCCCTTACTTCTATTTGCCGAAAATGGAGAGCCATTTGGAAGCGCGGCTCTGGAATGATGTCTTCGTTTTTGCTCAAAGCGAACTCGGAATCCCGCAAGGCACCATCCGCGCCACCGTACTGATCGAGACGATTCTTGCAGCTTTTGAAATGGATGAAATTCTTTATGAACTGCGCGACCACTCGGCCGGCCTCAACTGCGGCCGCTGGGATTACATCTTCAGCGTCATCAAACGGATGCGGAACCGGCCGGAATACTTGTTCCCGGACCGCTCGCAAGTGACAATGACTGTTCCGTTTATGCGGGCCTATACGCAGCTCTGCATCAAAACATGCCACAAACGGAACGCCCCGGCGCTCGGCGGCATGGCCGCCCAGATTCCGATCAAAGAAAATCCGGAAGCAAACGAAGCTGCATTCCGGAAAGTGGCCGAAGACAAACGCCGCGAAGCGACAGACGGGCACGACGGCACATGGGTTGCCCACCCTGGAATGGTGGAAGTGGCGATGGAACAGTTCGACGAATTGATGCCGACGCCGAACCAGATCCACCGGGAACGTGAAGACGTCAGTGTCACAGCCAAAGATTTGGTCGAAGTGCCAAATGGCTCCATCACCGAAGAAGGGCTGCGCTCCAATATTTCCGTCGGCATCCAGTACATCGCTTCCTGGCTGTCCGGAAACGGAGCAGCACCGATCAACAACTTGATGGAAGACGCCGCAACAGCCGAAATCTCCCGCTCCCAAGTGTGGCAGTGGATCCGCCATCCGAAAGGAAAGCTTGAAGACGGACGCGATATTACTGTTTCCCTCTTCTACGAAATCCTTGAAGAAGAAGCGGATAAGATCAAAGAAACCGCTGGAGATGCGGTATACCTTTTCGGACACTACGCGGAAGCCCGCGAGCTGTTTACAGACCTCACGCTGCAAAGTGATTTCGCCGAATTTTTGACCTTGCCTGGGTATGAAAAACTAAACTAAAGGACTGGAGGAGATCACTATGAAAACGATGAAAACTTTTGAGGCACGCTCAAAGAAAGAATGCCGGGAATGCGGATGCGAAATCAAGGAACAACGCGAATCCATCATTTACGAATGCGAACGCTGCATCGGACAAAAAGAGGAATAAGGAGTTAACCGGAAGAAGCCAGGCACATGCTGCTTGGCTTCTTTTTTATGGCGTTTTTCGGCGTAGGACAGTATTTGGTTATGTGCGGACAGTATTTTCGGCCGCCCGGACAGTATTCGAGCTCGCGCAGACAGTATTTGCCCCAAAAGAAAAAATTCACGGATCATAGCGCGGTTGCCTCCCGTAAAAACACCTATCCAACTAACCGGAAACCATCCTGTATCTCGTTTTTAATTTTAAATACACCTTTAACCCCCTGCTCTACGGGACTATAATGGAGGCAACAAAGCAATCTCGGAGGTGAAGAAAATGGAACCCTACGTATTGCACTTCAATGAAACCAATCGAACCCATTTGCCGCTGGTGGGCGGAAAAGGGGCAAATCTCGGGGAACTGGCAGGAGCAGGATTTCCTGTTCCGCAAGGATTTTGCATTACCACGTCCGCTTATCGCATGCTGATTGAATCAAGCGCCGAGATGGAAGAGCTGTTTACACGTCTAGAACAGCTCCCGCCGGAAGACTTGGAGCAACTCCGCTTGTTAGCCGGCCAAATCCGGGGCCATCTGACAGCTCTTCCGATGCCGAAAGATATCGAAATGGCTATCCTGGACGCCTGGCAAACGGCCGGGAAAAATCGTCCCTACGCAGTCCGCTCAAGTGCCACAGCCGAAGACTTGCCAAGTGCTTCGTTTGCCGGCCAGCAGGAGACCTTTTTGAATGTCATCGGTGGAGATGAATTGCTTTCTGCCGTTCAGCATTGCTGGGCTTCCCTTTTCACGGACCGTGCCATTTCCTACCGGACGAAAAACGGCTTTGGCCATCGCTCGATCTATTTGTCCGTCGTCATCCAGGAAATGGTGTTTCCTGAAGTCTCCGGAATCCTCTTCACAGCCGATCCAATCACCGGGCATCGCCATACAATTTCTATCGATGCCAGTTTCGGCTTAGGCGAAGCCTTAGTGTCGGGCCTTGTTTCAGCCGATCTATACCAAGTCCGTGAAAAGCAGATCATCCGCAGACAAATTGCCAAAAAGGAATTGGCGATTTATGCGCTTCCGGGAGGCGGCACCGTAACGAAAACAATCCCCGAGGCTTTTCAGGAAATCCAGGCGCTGCCCAATCATAAAATTCTCAAACTGGCTGAAATCGGCCAGCAAATCGAGAATCATTACGGCACTGAGCAAGACATCGAGTGGGGGCTGGTCGACGGTGAATTCATGATTTTGCAAAGCCGCCCCATTACGTCTCTTTATCCCTTGCCCGTTATCGATGATGAACAGTTTCACGTCTTTCTCAATTTCGGCTATATCCAAATGATGACCGATCCCATGCCGCCTCTTTCGCTGTCTCTTTTGAGCAATGTGACCGGTTTTATGAACAAAGGCACTGTAGCGCCGGAAAAGCGGGTGCTGCGGGAAGCTGGCGGACGGGCGTTCGCTGACTTCACCGGGGTGTTGTCCCTGCCCCCTCTCCGGAACCGCTTTTTAAAATTAATGGGCGGCATGGATGAGCTGTTGGCATCGGCTCTAACAGAAGCCATCAACCGGCCGGAATTCCAACATGTCAACATACCCAAAAAGACGGTCGCCTTAAGAATCCGGCGAATTGCACCGATGGCAATTCCCGTCGCTTTTAAAGTGGCGGCCAACTTCTGGTTGAAAGACCCGTCCAAAGCAAACAGCAAAGCGACCAAATTTATCAATCAATACGTTCATTCTGTTGAACTGAAGTTGCAGCAAGTTTCAGGAACCGAGCGTATCTGTTTCATCCAGCAAGGCATGGAGCGAATGTTTCCGGATGTATTATCCAAAATCATTCCGTATGTAATTACGGGCATGCTTGTTTCAGGCACACTCACCAAGAAGCTGAACCAAAAGTTTGGCGATAAACAAAGCGCGGGGCTGCTCAGCAAACTATACAAATCTCTCCCAGGCAACGTTACTACCGAAATGGGCTTGCAACTTGGCGACTTGGCGGATTTTGCAAGGGACAAGCCAGAACTGGCGACCTATTTAGAAACTGCCAGCCATGAAACGTTTTACAATGGACTCCTGAATGTTTCAGGCGGCCCTGACTTTCAGCAGCGTCTGGACCTTTTCCTTCTTCAATACGGGGCGCGCTGCATCGGTGAAATCGACATTGCAAAGCCGCGCTGGCACGAAGATCCCGCGCAGCTCCTGCCTTCCATCGCCAGCAACCTCCGGACGATGCGGCACGGCGAGCACCGCCAAAGATTTGAACAAGGCAAGCTGGAAGCGGAAGCAGCAGAACAAGAAATTCTCCGGCATTTCACTGGAATTGAAAAACGCTATGTCCGCCGGCTCATTCAGCTGTACCGGAATTTGCTGGGCATACGCGAACACCATAAATTTGCACTCGTGAAAGGGATGTATTTATACAAACTCGCCATTTTGGAAGAAGCCCAAACTTTGGCCGCTAAAGGCAAGCTTCTCAACGCTCAAGATGTGTTTTACCTTTCCGCAGAAGAGCTGATCGCCTTGCTGGATGGACAGCATTCTGGAAACATGCAGGAAGCAATCGAATCAAGAAAACAGCAGCACGAAGCAAACGCCAAATTAAAAACACCGCGGGTTATGACAAGCGATGGAGAAATCATCGAAGGAAAACCGCGTACTGCATCAGGTCCGACCGATGCTTTAATGGGAACCCCCGTTTCATCCGGTTCGGTCACCGGCACGGCCCGGGTGATCCTGCGTTCGGAAGATGCCCATTTGAATGCCGGTGATATTCTGATTGCTCCCTACACCGATCCCGGATGGACACCACTCTTCACTTCGGCAGCCGGACTGGTGACAGAAGTAGGCGGCATGATGACGCATGGCTCTGTAGTAGCCCGTGAATACGGAATTCCAGCAGTGGTCGGTGTAGCGGGCGCTACAGAATTGATACGGGACGGTGACCAGATCCGGGTGGACGGCACACAGGGATTTGTGCAGATTTTGCAAAGTAAAGTGGAAAAAGGCTGTTAAAGATTGGCGGCCCTTTCAACACAAAAAACCAGTTGCTTGGCTGCAACTGGTTTTATCTATCGGTGAATCTTTAATCCTGTTTGGATGACTTGATCCGGTAGCGAGAATCTTCTTCCAGCTTATTAAAGATTTCAATATAGCGGGTTCCGGTATTCGCTTCTTCTGTCGGAGCTTCTTCGTCCAACAATTCTTTTAAAGGCTGCGTTTCCGGTTCAATGATGCGTGAGTCAAAGTCTTCCATCAAAGCTTGAAGCGCATCATAGCTCTCTACTTCCTTGTCTTTTTTCACTTCTTGAAAAAGTTCTTCCGATTCTGTTTCTGTTAGTTCCACGTAGCCAACCATAATTCGCTGTCCTGCCATCCCAAAAACCTCCCAGTATCTGTTTTCCTTTCTATACCCTGCCCCCGAAGACGCATAAACATAAGGGTTCTGTTCAGGAACAGTGACTGCCACTAGAAGCTGCCTGCTCTTTCCGTTATGATTGGACTATCAGAAAAATCCTAAAACCGGAGTGATTTCTATGCGCGTCGCCATTTTTGACTTTGACGGAACTTTATATTCAAAAGAAACTTTTCAATTGATGATGGAACATTTAAAAACCCATCCTGTGCACAGCAAACGATACCGCCAATTTTACCGGGCCATCATGCCCCCTTATATCGGTTCCAAGCTGAAGCTGGTCTCCGTGAAAAAAATGCGGGAACAATCGGTCCAAGCTTACTTGGCCGCACTTGAAAGTTTCACAAAACCGGAATTGGAAACGTATTTCAGCGAAATTGCCGATAAAATGCATGGAGATTTCAATCCGGCGGTTGTTGAACGCTTGAAACAGCATGTCCACGACAACGATTACGTCATGCTCGTGTCCGGTGCATTTACTCCGCTGCTTCATGCAGTGACGGAAAAACTGCCCATCGGGACCATCATCGGCACCGAAATTCCGTATGCCGGCAACATCCTTGACCTAAAGGCGAAAATTTCCCATATCCAAGGTCCACTCAAAACAGAAAAAATCAAGGAAGCTTTGTCCGGCCAGGATATTGACTGGCCGAACAGCTACGCTTACGGCGACAGCCTTTCCGATTTGCCGGTTCTAGAACTGGTCGGCCATCCTGTAGCTGTCCAGCCGGAACCAAGCCTGCGGACAGTGGCAAAAGAACGGAACTGGGAAATCCTTTAAATGTTGTGTGCGCAAAGATATGCGTTTAAAATGTGTAGACAAAAAAGGGGCTGTCCAATAAGTCTATTATTCGACTTATTGGACAGCCCCCTGCTTCTAATAAAGCGTTGGGGAGTACTATTGCTCCTGCATCGCTGCGCTAGCTTCGTCGCAAAGGAGTTGTCCCAAATCACTTTTGGGACAACTCCTTTCTTATTGTTCGCCCAACACTTCGATGCAGATCCGGATACCCGCTGCCAAGTCCTGGTGCGACCAGCTCGGAATCCTTCCATGCTGAATCGCAAGTTCGTGGGAGGCCGGGATATGTATAAAACCGGAAGGCATGTCCGGCTTATGCTTGTTCGCATAATGAAGGCCTTCATACATCACGTTATTGCATAAATAAGCCCCGGCTGTATTCGAGATTTCTGCCGGCAGACCTCTTTCAATCAATCGGTCCACCATTTTCCGTGCAGGAAGTGTCGAAAGATAAGCCGGTTCTCCTGATTCTCTGATGGGTTCATCCACCGGCTTATGGCCTTCGTTATCCACCGGGCCGTCTTTGAAATTGATGGCAATGCGCTCCGGCGTCATTTTATAGCGTCCAGCCGCCAGACCTAAAGAGATCACCGCATCCGGAGCTGTTTCTTCAATAAATCCAAGCAGCTGATTCCCCGAAGCATGAAAATCCACTGGCATTACCTTGCCAATAATCTTGTAGCCGCCTACTTCAGTTCCGTTCAACTCTTCCACAATTTTCATTGTGGGATTGACCGTAAAATCGAGAAACGGCTCAAATCCTGTAAGCAATAATTTTTTCATTTCCGAATCCCTCCAATCTTTCCTATTATACAGGAAAATACAGAATAATTAAAATACATATTTATTCATTTCACTTTATAAAAAACCTTTCTTTTTATTTTGTTATTTGTTAAAATTCATTTAGTCGAATAAATATCCAATAGAGAATTTACTAGGAGGAACTATAAATGAAAAAGCAACATACAATGTTTGCAGTTTTTGCATCCGCAGCTTTGCTGCTGGGTGCGTGTGGCAGTGATACATCCGAGTCAGGAAACTCCGACTCATCCGAAGAGGCAAAAGTATTGGATATGGGAACGTCTGCAGAATTCCCTCCATTTGAATCACGCAATACCGAAGGCGAAATTGTCGGTTTTGATATCGATCTAGCCAACCATATTGCAGAAGAACTGGGCTATGAACTGAATATTACCGACATGAAATTTGATGGGCTGATCGGTGCTTTGCAAAATGACCGGGTTGATATGGTGATTGCCGGCATGTCCGCTACCGAAGAACGTAAAAAGAACGTCGACTTCTCAAGCGAATACAACCATTCAGGCGAAATGTTCCTGACAGCTAAAGGTTCTGACATCAAAACACTTGAAGATTTGGAAGGCAAAGTAGTTGGCGTTCAGCTTGGCACGATCCAGGAAGAAGGCGCCAATGCCATTCTGAAAGAAGGCGATATCAAATTCGAATTGAAAGCCTTGGATGATTCCGGTGCATTGATCCAGGAAATCCTGTCGAACCGCATCGACGCGGCTTATATGGACAAAGCTGTGGCCAAAGGTTATATCGAAGCACAGGATCTGGACGCATTTGACGATCCGACTACCGCTTCTCCGGGCATGGCAGTCGCCTTCCCGAAAGGCAGCGACCTTGTGGAAGATGTGAACGGCGTTCTCGCTGAAATGGAAGAAAGCGGCGAGCTGGATGAACTGAAAAAGAAATGGGAAATTGCAGAATAAAGAGATATTGATCAATCCCACTTTAACTGTGACGCCATATCTCCAGTTAAAGTGGGATCATCTTCTTAATTAGAAAAGAGTTGATTAAAATGAACTTGGACTTTTCACAAATCGTGCCTTACATTCCTTTCATGCTGGAAGGGATTTGGGTCACCTTAAAATTCGTATTTTTCGCAATCATCTTAGGTTCCATTCTCGGGACCATCCTGGCGCTGTTTAAAATTGGTTCCATCAAACCGCTGCGCTGGTTTGCGGATGCTTACACGTCAATCTTCCGGGGCACGCCGCTGATTTTGCAATTGATGATCATCTATTATTCCATCCCGCAGCTGACCGGATATGACATCTCGCCATTTTTATCAGCCATTCTTGCATTTGGATTGAATTCCTCAGCATATATTTCTGAAATCATCCGTGCCGGCATACAGGCTGTCGACAAAGGGCAGATGGAAGCCGCTCAGGCACTTGGTGTTCCCTACCGGGCGATGATGACCGACATCATCCTGCCGCAGGCGCTGAAAAACATCCTGCCCGCTTTGATGAACGAATTTATTACGTTGACTAAAGAATCCGCCATCGTTTCAACCATTGGCTACCTGGATTTGATGCGCCGAGCTCAAGTGGTTGGTTCCGATTTGTTCCGCAATTTCGAACCGCTCCTATTTGTCGGATTGATTTACTGGTGCCTGGTCATGGGACTCACGGTAATTGGCAGAATGTTTGAACGGAGGCTGAAGCAAAGTGATTAAAGTGGAACATCTTTATAAAAAATTCGGCACCAACGAAGTACTGAAAGACATCACCACTGAAATAAAAAAAGGCGAAGTGGTTTCCATCATCGGCCCTTCGGGATCCGGGAAATCAACGTTTCTCCGCTGCTTGAATATGCTTGAAATTCCGACGTCCGGAACCGTCGTAGTTAACGGACAAGATTTGACCGGCCCCAAAAAGGACGTCCAAAAAATCCGCCAGCATATCGGCATGGTGTTCCAGCATTTTCACTTGTTTCCGCATTTGACGGTTCTCGAGAACCTGACTTATGCCCCGATGAAAGTGAAAGGCGAGAAAAAAGAAACCGCTCAAGAAAAAGCGCGTATTCTGCTGAAGCGGGTCGGCCTTGCTGAAAAAGAAAAAGCTTACCCCAGCAGTTTGTCCGGCGGCCAGAAGCAGCGGGTCGCGATTGCACGGGCGCTTGCCATGGAACCCGATTTGATGCTGTTTGACGAACCCACTTCCGCTCTGGATCCTGAAATGGTGAAAGAAGTGCTTGATGTCATGAAAGACCTGGCGAAATCCGGCATGACGATGGCCGTTGTCACCCATGAAATGGGCTTTGCGCGTGAAGTCGCCGATCGGGTGATTTTTCTTGACCACGGCGTTCTTGTCGAAGAAGGCCAGCCGGTAGCGTTTTTCAATAGCCCGCAAACCGAACGGGCGCGAGATTTTTTGGAGAAAGTATTGTAATCGGGCGCCCTTGTGGCGCTTTTTTTATTTACGAGCAACTTGGGCCGTGATTCGAGCAACTTCGATTGAGTTGCGAGCGGCTTTCTTCTTTTTACGGGCAACTCTTCCATGTTTATGAGCATCTCCCTCTTTTTGTTCATTCGATGCTCATATCTCTTCCCTCTTCCTCGAGCAAGCGCGTGATATAATCAAAAGAGCTAAAACTATATGAGGTGAATTATTTGTTTAGAAAGATCGTTATTTTAATCGGCGTAGTATTTTTCATGGCGCTTATTTTATTTACCGGCATGATGTTTTTGAAAAACGAAACAGAAGTTTATTCTCAAGGCGGCATCGCTTTGGCAATTGAAAAGCCCACTTTTTTCACGTTATCGGATTCCAAAGAAACGAAAGAAGGGCCGGATGTAACACATGCATATGAAATATCGCTTTTCGGCTTAGCGCTCGGTTCTTATACCTTGGTAGAAAGAACGCTTGATAACGAAGTGAAAATTGTGTTTGAAGAAGTAACGAATACCGGCTGGATGCCTTTTGCCGTTTCACTGAATACAAAAAATCTGGAAGAGGCGAAAGTGAAGTCATGGCACCCTGAGCCTGTGCAGCAAGCCCAGGACGATACTTACGGAGCTGATCCCACGACCAATCCATACGGCACCATAGCCACAGGGGAAGGCGAAATTTTGCAGGGCAATTTGTACGTCTCAAGGCCGATTACACTCGGTAACGGAGAAGCCGTCAACGAACTGCGGCATGAAATCCCCAATATGACTTTGGAAGAAGGCCAATTGGCGAAAAGCTTCTGGCTGCCGCCTAAGCACGAGATGCAGACCTGGTTCATGCTTTCTCCGGAACCGTTTTTTTCCTCTGAAGCAGATGAGGACAAATGGATTTCCCATGCACTGCAAAACCGCCGTGAGCAGCTGAACTGGCTGACACCTGAAGGCCCGCTTGTCAAAATCCCATTGACAGAGGACCTTCGCACAGAAATGGCTTACGCTGTCATCGACGAACGGACACAAGATGCCGTCTCGGCTGAATGGAACCAAACAGCTCCTTCCCTTTTCTTTGAATCAATGATGCAAAATGCAAAAGCAACTGCAGAATAACAGCAAATGCCCGCTATTGTTTATCGGGCATTTTTATAATCTATTCCCTTTGATATAAACAGAATAATCAGTATAATGAAGGTGTAGAGCAGTGTCCTCTCTTCAATTGCAAATGTCCAACAAATCAAATAAGGAGGTTTTAATCATGGACCGCAGACGTGTGGACCCGCAGGAAGTTGAACGCCGGCAGTTTGACGACGATTTTTTTGCATCACTGGACATGATTGGCGAAGGATCACCCGTATTTTCGTTTTTGGAAGACGACGATATCCCCGAAGAAGTGAAAGACGAAGAGAAAAAAGTGCAAAATCTCCAGTAAACCATAGGGCTGACACTCTCTGTTTCCAGGGAGGCCGTTTGCTGAACAAAAATCCCCTTCAAGCAAAATCTTGAAGGGGATTTTTTCATTCCATCATTTCAGCAACAATCTCATAAGAGCGGAGCCGGTCTTCCTGGTGGAAAACCTGGGAGTTGATGATCACTTCGTTGGCACGGGTTTTGTTGATGAAAGCACTTAGTTTTTCGCGCACTACATCAGGCGTGCCGACAATCATTGATTCCGTATCCAGCTTTTCTTTGAAAATGGCGATTTCCCGGTCCGTCCAAGCCTCTTCCAAATTGTCGATCGGCGGGGTGAACGTTGTCGGCATGCCCCGCATCAAGTTGAACATCTGCTGCTGGCTGGATGTCGCCAGCCATTCTGCGCGTTCCTGGGTATCCGCTGCAATGACATTTACTCCGACCATGGCATACGGCTCTTTCAGTGCGGCGGAAGGCTTGAAATTCTGGTGATATAATTGCAGCGCCTGCATCGTAAAGTCCGGCGCAAAGTGGCTGGCAAATGAAAACGGCAAGCCCTTGATGGCCGACAGCTGGGCACTGAAGCCGCTGGATCCCAAAAGCCAAATCGGCACATGAAGGCCTGTGCCCGGATACGAACGAACACGTCCGACCGGTTTATCGGAAAAGTAATTCTCCAGCTCGGACACTTGCTGCGGAAAATCATCTCCGCTGCTTTGCAATGTGCGCCGGAGCGCATAAGCGGTCGCTTGGTCACTGCCAGGCGCACGCCCGAGCCCCAAGTCGATGCGGCCAGGATAAATCGCTTCGAGCGTTCCGAACTGTTCGGCAATGACGAGCGGTGCATGGTTCGGCAGCATGACCCCGCCTGAGCCGACACGGATTCGTTCAGTAGCCCCGGCAATATGGCCGATCAATACCGAAGTCGCGGAACTGCCGATTCCTGGCATGTTATGGTGTTCAGCAAGCCAGTAGCGGTTGAAGCCCCACTTTTCCACATGCTGGGCAAGCTCCACACTGCGGCGGAACGATTCTCCGGCGTTGCTACCTTCATTGACCGGTGCTAAATCTAAAACAGAAAGAGGAATATCTTTAAACTTTTTTATGTGCATTGTTCTTCACTCCTTACCCTACATATTGTATCGATTTTGCCAAATCATTACATCTTTCCCGCTCATGCTTTCGGGCAAAGAAAAAAGCCGGCTCTTTTAAAATAGCCAGCTCAGCTTGTCCGTCGGTTGGACGACAAGACTTCTTGCAGCGAAGAAAGAAAACGCATCGGCAGCTTCGCCTGCATCTGATGCAGCTGCTTGGCATGTTCCGGTTTGACACCTGTAAAAATGCTGGCTGTCCCCATAATCATCAAAGATTGCAGCAAATCAGCCAACTGCTGAAGGCCGCCGTCTGTAATTTTCCCCATCGCGGTTAAATCAAAAATTACGGTTTCTGCCCGGGTTTCGTAAATGTTCGCCAACAGCCGCGGAGAGAATGCCTGCACCTGCTCTTCCGTCAAATCGCCGAACAACGGCACCAGCAGACGGTTTGTGTCTAATTGAATATACGGAGCGGATAATTCGCTTACCCTTTGAAGCAGTTCGACCGTGCGTTCTTTTTCCAGGAACAGATCATAATCCGTCTCCCGGAGCCTTTCGCGCAGTTTGGCCAGTTGGTTTGCCACACGCTCCAATTGATTGTCTTTAGGCACAACAACGAGCGAAAGGCTTCCTGAATCACTCCGTTTCCCATAAACATCCGCCAAAAGCAGCTCGCCTTTTCGGGAAATAAAATTAAGCTCAAATTTTGGTTGAAGAACTTCGGAACTTAATAGGGTTTTTGCTTTTTTCAGACTTTCTTCATCGACAATATCGGTGAAAATCCGGCAGTCGCCAAATAGCTCAATCGCTTCTGCTGAGCCTTCGGTGATGACCAGCTGGCGATCCAGTGTATATGCCGGGAGCGGCAATCCATTAAATTGAGATGTCGTAGTCATTGCGCGGCTTCTCTCCCGTCTTCAGCCAGAGTTCCAACTGGCTTAAATCTTGTATAACCATCGCACCTGTGCTTCTCAAAGAGTTCACATTGGAAACATTGACCGCCCGTCCACCAATTAAAACAGCAGGTTTTGACGGCAATGCCAAAAACGCTTGTGCATAAGTTTTTAAAACAGGCAGCCTGTAAACAAGTGCCGCCGATAAAGCGACGACATCAGGCTGCCATTTTTCCGCAGCTTCCAAAGCATGCGGCAACGGAAGGTTCGGGCCCATGTATTTCACTGACCAGCCATGGTCACGAAAAAGGCTGGAGACCATTTTTAGGCCGATGTAATGGTCTTCCCCTTCGGGACCAAGAACCATCACTTTTCTTTCCAGCCCTTTTTCTGCCATTTCACGATTGTCCACAGCGGATACAACAAAATCACATATGGCTGTCGCTAAATGCTCATCCGCTACTGTTATTTCATTGTTTTCCCATAAAGAGCCAATATGATACATTGCCGGTGTCAGCAAATGGTCGAATAATTCTTTGCGGCTGTGCTGATCGAGGAAGAAACGGATGTGGCGCAACGCTTCCATATCTTCGCCTTCCAAAAACAAATCCGCTAATTGAATGGGTTGAATCATCGGATCAACCTCCTTTTGCTACGGTTTAGTAAGTAAGGCATTCGCTTCATTCAGGCAGGCGAGCATAAAGCGCTCTTCCTGCTTTCCCGTTTTCCCTGGAAGAATGTCGATGAGCCTTTCAAAATTATCGATAATAAGTGCAGTTTCCACATTGCGGCTGTTCAGCACCGTCTCGAGCCAGCGGCTATAATCAAGGAAAACTTGCATGTCTTCCAATTCATAAGCTGTTTCCAAATGGTCCAGATGGTGATGGTTGTCTTTTTCTGTATGCTGAAATCCCCGCTCGCCGAAGCGCTCCCACAAATTGGGGTAAGCTTCATAAATGCTCTTGGCCGTTTCCAGTGCAATTTGGCCTTTAATGGCTTTGTTCATTCGGCCACCACTTCATACTGGCGGACTTTCGGAGCAATTCCTGCCAGGTCCTTGTCAGGGTAATTCTTTTCGAGTTCATGGATTTCTTTAAACTCGCTGCTTCGGACCCATTTTAAATAAGACTCTTTTGACTGCCATTCCATGTGCACGGTCAATTCATTTAATTTTTTGGTGTTCTGGATCAAGCGAAACTGCTGAAAGCCTTCTGCCTGGTCTACCCGGCGGGAACGATTTCGGTATATTTCAATCAGATCCTGTGTTTTTCCCATCGGTACTTCTACAGTTGAAGTCACAATATACATCCATATTCCCCTTTTATAAAAAATAGTTAATGCTTATTATAACCTTTCGCTATTCGAATTAAAAGAAATGCCCTTTTGCTTCTTACATACTTCAAGTGGATGTTTTTAGATTATTTCATTTTTTCCCTTGCACTTCCGGCTGAAATGCTCTAGACTTACAAATATTAAATCGCACATAATTTCATAATTTATTTCTTATCAAGAGAGACGGAGGGATTTGGCCCTGCGATGTCTCAGCAACCAGCCTAACGGCAACGGTGCTAATTCCAATAGGCAACCGCCTAGCAGATGAGAAGATGATATTCCCAAACCAGGGGCTTTCTTCTTTTCTGAAGAAAGCCCCTGGTTTTTTATATGAAAGGATGATAAACATGACAACTCAAAAATTGGAAACGCAATTTATTCATGCCACCGGCGTAGACCGTGAAACCGGGGCAGTCAATGTTCCCCTCTATTTATCTTCGACTTATCATCAGGAAAGCTTTGATGAATTCGGACCTTTCGACTATAGCCGCTCCGGAAATCCGACGCGCTTAAAGTTGGAAGAAACCATTGCCAAACTTGAAAATGGCACACGCGGATTCGCCTTTTCTTCCGGCATGGCCGCGATTTCATCGGCTTTTATGCTGCTGTCCGCTGGTGACCACGTGCTCGTCTCTAAAGACGTATACGGCGGCACTTACCGGTTCGTTACAGAAGTTTTGAACAAATTCCAGATTGATTATACATTTGTCAATATGACGGACTTGAGCGAAATGGCGGAAGCGATTCGCCCGAACACTAAAGTCATTTACCTTGAGACGCCTTCCAATCCGGTGATGAACATCACCGATATTGAAATCGCTGCTAAACTGGCAAAAGCGAATGACTGCCTGACATTTGTCGACAATACTTTTATGACGCCGCTTTACCAAAATCCGCTGGACCTTGGAGCGGACCTTGTCCTCCACAGT
This sequence comes from Planococcus liqunii, assembly GCF_030413595.1. NCBI lineage: Bacteria > Bacillati > Bacillota > Bacilli > Caryophanales > Caryophanaceae > Planococcus > Planococcus liqunii. Next base: position 2,817,553 of record NZ_CP129238.1, read on the forward strand.
GCGACGAAGTTTCTGTCCGGGCATAGCGACATCATTGCCGGCCTTGCCGTAACGAAAGATGCAGAGCTCGGCACCCGTCTGGGTTTTATCCAAAACACCTTCGGTTCTGTTTTAGGCGCCCAGGACGCTTATACGCTAATTCAAGGCATTAAGACACTTGGGGCACGTCTTAAGCAATCTTCCGCTTCGGCGCGCATTATTGCCGATTACTTGCATAGCCATCCGGCCATTGAAGAAGTCTACTATCCGGGATTCCGGTTCCACCCGGGATACCCGATCCATGAACGCCAAGCAACAGGCGCCGGAGCTGTCTTGTCTTTTCGGCTAGCTGACAAGAAAGCAGCCCGGGCATTTGTGGAAAGTTTACAGATTCCGCTATTTGCCGTCAGTTTAGGGGCAGTCGAATCGATCTTGTCGTATCCCGCAACCATGTCCCACGCTTCTATGCCAAAAGAAGAACGCGGCAAACGCGGCATAACCGATGGCCTGCTGCGCTTGTCTGTCGGGTTGGAACATACCGACGATTTATTGGAAGACTTGGAACAGGCATTGCAAAAAGTTCGGCAGCAAACCGGAAATGCACCGTCGCTTCTATAGGCCTGCAAAGCTTCTTTGACTCTTCAAAATCGATGTTAAAAAGCGGCCAATCCAAAAGGATAGGCCGCTTTTCTTCTATTATATATGTTCTTTGCCGGAAACAGCTGGAACGCCATCCAGTGTGTTTTGCGGCAAATATGCGTAATTGGCAACGCCCGTCTCGATTGCGGCCTTCGCAACAGCGGCAGCTACAGCCGGTGCTACTCTCAGATCGAAAGGAGCCGGTATCACATAATCGTCGTGAAGTTCATGCGCCTCGATCAGTCCGGCAATGGCTTCAACGGCCGCAATTTTCATCGCATCATTGATTTGGCTTGCTTGAACATCCAAAGCCCCTCTGAAGATTCCGGGAAAGGCCAGCACATTATTGACCTGGTTCGGAAAATCGGAACGCCCGGTCCCAACGATGCGCGCGCCCGCTTCTTTCGCCAAATGCGGCAGGATTTCCGGATTTGGATTAGCCATTGCGAAAATAATCGGATCTTTTGCCATCATCCGGATCATTTCCTGCGTCAGCGCACCTTCCGCTGAAACGCCGATAAAGACATCTGCACCATGGATAACGTCGCCCAGCAAGCCTTCCAAACGGTCCGGATTGGTGTTTTCCGCCACTTTTTCCTTGTATGGATTCATGCCGTATGTCCGGCCTTCAAAAATAGCGCCTTTTGTATCGCACATCACGAGCTGGCTGCAGCCAAACTTCCTTAAAAGCTTCACGACGGCTATACCGGCTGCACCTGCGCCGTTAACCACGATTTTTGTATCAGCAATCTCTTTTCCGACCAATTTCAAGGCATTGGCCAAACCAGCCAATGTCACAATTGCCGTCCCATGCTGGTCATCATGGAAAACCGGAATGCCCATTTCCTCCTTCAAACGGTCTTCTACAACAAAGCAAGTCGGCGCCGAAATATCCTCCAAGTTGACGCCGCCAAAGCCAGGTTCAAGCAATTTGACCGTTTGAATGATGGTTTCAGCATCCGTTGTGTTCAAACAAATCGGAAACGCATCGACCCCCGCGAATTCTTTGAACAGCAATGCTTTTCCTTCCATTACCGGCAATGCCGCCTCAGGGCCGATATTGCCTAGCCCAAGAACCGCCGTGCCATCCGTGATGACCGCCACTGTATTGCCTTTCATTGTATAGTCATATACTTTGCCGCGGTCTTCCGCTATTTCCCTGCACGGTTCCGCTACTCCAGGAGAATAGGCAAGGCTTAAATCCCGTTCATTTTTCACCGCCACTTTGGACCGGACTTCCAACTTCCCTTGATGTTTCCGATGCAACTGCAAAGAATCGCTCTTCAGGTTCGACATTGCCTCATCTCCCTTTGTTATAATGGTTTATTATAAAGACTATTCAGAAAAATAAAACCCCTTTTCGTCCGTCGCATGACAATTCAGCCTTTTGGCCGAGAAGACAAAAAAAGGAAGCGCTTTCCTAGCCGCTTCCTTCCTATTGCGATTACTGGGCCGTATAGCCCCCATCTAAAATGACCGCTTGGCCCGTCATTCCACGGGCAGAATCGCTGGCAATATAAAGTGCCAGATCTGTAATTTCATTTACATCCAACAAGCGCTTTTGGGGTACAAGCGGATACAGCACTTCCTCCAAAACCTGTTCCAGCTCAATCTTGCGTGTTTTTGCCAAATCCGCGAATTGGTTGCGCACCAGCTGCGTATCGACATACCCAGGGCAGATAGCGTTTACCGTAATGCCTTGTGCTGCCGTTTCAAGCGCCGCTACTTTCGTTAATCCAATGACGCCGTGCTTGGCAGAATTATAAGCCGCTTTTCCGGCAAATCCGATTACGCCATTGATCGATGCCATATTGATGATGCGGCCAAATTCTTGTTTTCGCATATGCGGCAATGCATGCTTCGTCGCGATAAACGGCGCCGTCAGCATGATTTTAACCAGCAGTTCAAATTTCTCTGTCGGGAAATCTTCAAGAAGCGAGACATGCTGCATGCCGGCGTTGTTCACTAAAAAATCAAGACGGCCATAGGTCTCGACCGTAAAATCAATTGCATTTTTTATATCCTCTTCTTTTGTCACATCACAAACGATGCCCATCGCTTCCCCAGGCAATTGCTTGGCGGCTGTATCCCCTGCTTCTTGCGTCAAATCGGAAACGACGACTTTAGCACCTGCCTCCGAAAAGGCTTTGGCAATATCAAAGCCGATGCCGCGTGCGGCTCCCGTAATGAATAAAACTTTCCCTTCCATCCAACTTCCTCCTCCATCAAATTGCGGTCCAGCCGCCGTCCACTTTAATCGTCTCCCCTGTTACAAAGTTCGCTAAGTTGGAAGCCAAGTAAAGCACTGCTCCCGAAATATCTTTCGGCTGGGATAAACCTTCCAACAGGATGCGGCTATGCACTTCGTTCTTGAACTCTTCATCTTCAAACATTTTGGCTGTCAGCTCGGTTTCAATGAATGTCGGGGCCACAGCATTGACGCGGATGCCATTCTTTGCCCATTCCACCGCTAACGCTTTTGTCATTTGCACCAAGCCGCCTTTGCTTGAGCAGTAAGCGGCGCGTTTAACAAATCCGACAAACGCCATTTGGGAAGCGATGTTGATGATGCGTCCACTGTTCTGTTCGAGCATATACTTTGCAGCCGCCTGGCTGGCAAAAAAGGCTGATTTTAAATTCAAATCGAGGACAGTATCCCAGTCTTCTTCCGTCACTTCCATGGCTGGCTTTGCTATATTGACGCCTGCATTATTGACCAGCACATCAATCGTGCCAAATTCTTCAGCAGCTGTATCGATCAGGCGTTTCACTTCTTGAATATTGCTTAAGTCCCCAGAAACCGCGATGCATCGTTTATTAAACGACTGCAGTTCCTCCAGCGCCTCTTGCAGGATATCTTTGTTGCGTCCGGAAATGACGACATTGGCATTTAGTTTGGCAAAAGTCAAAGCGATGTCTTTGCCGATCCCTTTACTGCCACCTGTCACAATAACCGTTTTGTTTTCCAGTTCAGAAAAGTAGGCTTTCATTTGCCGTCCTCCCCGTTTAGTTTCATGTCATTTTTCAGGAAATAAATGAGCGTCTGTTCCCGTTCTGCATTTATCTTCTCTGAAATATCGGAACCCCACTTATAGAAGCCTTCGCCGTTTTTATCCCCGAGTTTCTGTTCTTCTACCAGTTTTGTGAGGACTTCGCCGGACCGTTCGGCTTTCGAAAGGTCTTCAAACAAATAATTCGAAATGGCTGAGAAAACATCCAATCCGCCCATGTCGGCTGTCATTAAAGGGCCAGTGATCGGCAAACGGCGCCCGATGCTGTAAGTCACAGCAGCATCAATGTCTTCTTTCGTGGCGGCCCCTGAATCGAGCAAAGCCTGCGCTTCCCGGAACAATGCGTATTGAAGGCGGTTGCCGATAAAGCCCGGCAATTCCTTGTTCAATAGAATCGGCTTTTTGTTCATAGCCGTTAGCACGTTCATGGCGCGTTCGACAGTCGCTTCATCCGTCCGTTCGCCTTTCACCACTTCCACGAGCGGAATCAAATGGGCGGGATTCCAGAAATGCGTTACGACAAAGCGGTTCGGATGGTCCATCTCTTCTGCCAGCAAACTCGGCTTAAAGCCCGAAGTATTGCTCGCAATGACCACTTCTTCCCCTACCATGCCCTCCAGTTTTTTATACATTTCCTTCTTCAGTTCGAGCACTTCCGGAATCACTTCGATGATTAAGGTAGCTCCTTCCACCACTTCCGCAAGCGAAGTTGAAAAATGGATATGCTCTTTGATCCGTTCAGCTTCCGCTTCATTAAACAAGCCGTTTTCTGCCATGACTTTAAGTTTACTGCGCAGCCCTTTCGCTGCATTTTCAAGGTCTTTGTCATTGACGCCATACACCTTAACTGTCTGCCCTGCCCAAGCGGCTGACAATGCGATGGAGTGGCCCATCGTTCCGCATCCGAGAATCGAAATCTTTTCCATAGTTTGCACCTCTTTTCAGTATGTATAACGAACTATACCCACCAAACTATAAAACGAATAGTTTGCTGGGTATTTTTCTGTTAAATGCCAAGGCCAAGTGAGAATAAGATGACCGCTAATGCAGCTCCGATAAATGGCACAACTACTGTCAATGCTCCAAATGCAGGATAAGCATCTTTATGCGTTTCTCCAGCTATTGACCGGATTGTTGTCACAACATATCCCCCCTGCGGCAAAGAATCCAAGGACCCGGATGAAATGGCCACAGTTCGGTGCAAGGCTTCTGCGTTGACGCCCATATCCAAATAATGCGGCGCCAATAGCGGCAAAGCAATTGCTTGGCCACCGGAAGACGATCCGGTCAAACCGGCAATAATGGCAACTGCCAGGGCTCCACCGATTAATGGGCTTCCCGGAATGCCCGTCATGACGCCTACTGCTGTCTCAAATGCAGGTGTGGCTCTGACCACTCCGCCAAATCCGACGACTGCAGCGGTATTGGCAATCGCAATGACCGCACCCAAAGCACCTTCGCCGAATGCCTGTCCAATATTTTGGAAATACTTTCTGTTGATCAAGTACGTCGCCAGAATACCTCCGCTTAAAGCAATGATTAAAGCGGATGTTCCCAAAGAATCATGGAAAATAAATGAAATAATCAATACGACCAATAACGGAATCATGCTGAGCAGTGGATTCGGCAATTCTGTGCGTGCTTCAGAAGATGGATCGGTTTTCCGTGCAACGAAATGCTCGCCTTTTGAAACCGCCTTGTTGATCATCTTCTTCAACCACCAATAGCCGAAAATCATCATAAAGACGGCTACAATTGCACTGACTTCCCAGCCGGCATACGGAGTAGTGCCCAGAAATTCAATCGGAATCCAGTTCTGGATTTCCGGTGAACCCGCGGAAGTCATCGTAAAAGTTGTTGAACCGAACGCAAGCGCCGCCGGGATAAACCGGCGCGGCAAATCCGCTTGTTTGAACAAGCTTAGCGCCATCGGATATACAGAAAAAGCGACAACGAACAAACTGACGCCGCCATAAGTCAATACCGCACAGGCAATAACAACAGCCAATGCTGCCCGTTTCATGCCGATTTTGCTGACAATCCATTTGGATACACTGTCTGCTGCGCCACTGTCTTCCATCACTTTCCCGAAAATCGCCCCGGTCAGGAACATTAAATACCAAGAAGCGATAAATCCGGTAAAGCCGGTCATGTAGTTTGTTAAAAAGTTGGCCGCCCCTTCAGGAGCCAGCTGCGGAAATACAGGCAACCCATTAAAAAGTGCGACCAATAAAGCCGTAATTGGTGCCGCAATGAGTAAATTCATGCCTCTCATCGTTAAATAAATCAATAACGCCAGACCACCAAATAATCCAATCATGCCTATCATGAAATTTCCTCCATCATCCTTGTATAATATTATGCAAATTAAGCTCTTATACTGCTATAAAATAGTGAAACAGCGGAAGTATCTACTTCCGCCGAAAACGATTCTTTAGTTTTTGCCGTAGCGTCTGACGCGGAGAAGCGCCTGTTCTGCATGCCCTGCAAAATTCTCCAATTGGCAAAGGCGTGCAGCATACTCACCGATATATGCACTTGCTTCCGGAGTCGTCACTTTTTGGTAGGTTACGGTTTTGATGAATTTCCCTACCCAAAGGCCGCCAGTGTAGCGCGCTGCCCCTTTTGTCGGCAAAGTATGATTTGTTCCGATTACTTTGTCGCCGTACGCAACATTCGTTTCCGGCCCTAAGAATAAGCAGCCGTAGTTCGTCATATGCTCAAGGAAGTAATCAGGATTTTCTGTCAGGATCTCCACATGTTCAAATGCCAGACGATCCGCTTCAATGCGTGCTTCTTCAATCGAGTCGACAATCAGAATTTGGCCGTAATCTTCCCATGACACACGTGCAACGTCGGCCGTGGATAACGTTTCGAGCTGGCGTTCAATTTCTTTCACCGTTTCTTCTGCCAATTGCTCAGAAGTTGTAATCAATGCACCAGGCGAAGTCGGGCCGTGCTCGCCTTGTCCAAGAAGGTCCGTTGCAATCATTTCAGCATCCGCTGTGTGATCTGCCACGACCAATGTTTCCGTAGGTCCGGCAAATAAATCGATTCCGACTCTGCCGTAAAGTTGGCGCTTCGCTTCCGCGACAAATGCATTTCCGGGTCCAACAATCATGTCCACTGCTTCAATTGTTTCTGTACCAATAGCCATGGCCCCCATTGCCTGAATGCCGCCAAGAAGATAAATCTCATCGGCTCCTGCCAGAGACATCGCTGCAATGGTTGCGTTCGGGATTTCACCGTTAATCGGCGGTGTGCAAGCGATTACACGTTTGACGCCGGCAACTTTAGCTGTTAAGACGCTCATATGTGCAGAGGCAACCATTGGATACCGTCCACCGGGAATATAGCAGCCTACACTGTTGACCGGAATATTTTTATGGCCCAGAATAACACCTGGAATATGCTCCACTTCTACATCGTTCAGTGAAGCCAACTGCGCTTCCGCAAAAGCACGGATGTTCTTTTGGGCAAACTTGATATCTTCAATCACTTCTTCCGGAACTTTGGAAACGATTTCATTTACTTGTTCAGCAGTTAAACGGAAAGCATCAGGAGCCCATTTATCAAATTTCTCCGATAGTTCACGGACTGCCTGGTCGCCTCTTTCTTCAACATCTTTTAAAGCATCCGCCACAATTTGCGATACTTTTGCATCGTTAGCGCTTACTTCTTCCTTTGATTTCCCTGCTTTATATACTTTTACCATATAAATCCCTCCGGTTTCTTTTTTGAATACGTATGCAAAAACACTTACACTTAGAAGGATATTTCAAGTTGTCTAAAAAGTCAATATCTATTATGTAGTTGCCCGCTCGATTAATCGCCCATCCACTTCAAGTGTTTCTGCAGCTCCTGTATACTCGGCAATTTCTTCCAATAAATAAGCTACTGTAGCATGAACCATTTTGTCGATTGGCTGTTCCCAAGTAGTCAATTGGTATGCCGGCCAGGACGCCATTTCAATATTGTCAAAACCGATGACTTTCGTTTGCCCAGGCACTCTAATGGAATTGGCCTTTAATGCATCCAATACGCCAAGCGCCATAATATCATTTGCTACAAAGATCGCTGAAGGCATATCTCCTTCTGCAACCATACGCATTGCTGTTTTAAAGCCGCCGTTATACGTGTAATCAGAAGAATAGTGGCGATAACGTGCTTTTTTCTGTTTCAAAACTTCCTGAAAGCCCTTTTGCCGATCCCTGCTTGTCGAGGTATCTGCATCCCCGGCAATATAAGCCATTTCCGATATTCCTCTATCAAAGAAATATTCCGCCACTTTACGCCCTGCGTCCAAGTTATTGCAGCTGACCGAATAAAATTCTTCAGAATTTAGTTTACGGTTAAAGAATACTACGGGAATTTTATTTTTCTTGAATTCTTCTCCCACTTTTAACGCCATAACTGCATCTGTGATAATAACCCCTGCGACATTATAATTCAGCAATGTTTCCACGTCTTCTGCCTCGATCTCGTCATTATTCGTATGGACGAATAAGATGCTGTATCCTTTTTCCTTGAATGCTGCTGCAAATTGCTTTAGCACTTGAGGATAAAACGGATTATGCACACCTTTCATGACAATGCCGATGATTTTTGTCCGATTGGTAATCAAACTGCGGGCAAATTCATTTGGGCGGTAACCGAGTTCTTCCGCTGCAGCCATAATCTTTGCACGGGTCTTCTCCGATACTTTCGCCCCTTCAAAAAACACGCGTGATACCGACGACTGAGAAACCCCTGCCAATTTCGCTACATCTTTTGCCGTTACTGTGTGTTTCAAAGCTCTCAACCCTTTTCGCTAATCTCGAACTCTAGAATACACTATTTGGATATCGTTGGCATCAATTTATGCCATAAAATTGCAGAACACCCCCGCTTCATGGCATGGGTGTTCTTTTTTATCACTCAATTGATTCTAAACTGGAAGTTACAATATATTCTTCCTCACCTTCTGTCATTTTGAACTCCCGTTTTACTTCACCAAATTCTTTAACGAAATATGAGCGGAGCATCGCACCGTCTTCACTCGTCTGTTCCAGCAAAATTGCTCCGTCAAAGTTGCGGTATGGCGTTTCCACTTGTACATCGGTTTGGATGACAGCCATCCCTTTGACTTGATCTCCTGCCGCAATCGGCAATTGATAATAAAGGGAAATCGGCTTTAACGCCTGCAGCTCTTCTGCTGTTGGTGTGTACTCTTCGTAAAACTCCGGCTCTTCTTTCACCAGTTCTGCCCGGCTTTCTCCAAGCCGGTATACCCGTAGAATGACCGTTCCTCCATTATCTTCATAAACGGCAATATGACCTTCCGGCAAGTACGTTGTCCGCAACGTAAAAGCAGCATATTCGTTGCCTTCTCCTTTATACTTGGCGATCGTTCCATCTTCCATAAAATAAGCATAAAGATCTGCCTCATTTCCATCCGGTTCCTCTGCTTCAATATCATTTTCAGCAGCTTGATCCACGCTCTCTGGAATCTTATTTTCTGGCTCGGGTGTCCCTACTTCCGGCATAACCGGATCTAATCCACAAGCTGACAGCAGCAAAACGGATAGCAGGATAAGCCATATGCGCTTCATCTGAATTTCTCCTTTTTGCATTAGACGTGCTTTTTGGGTCAGCGTTACAAAATATCCACAAATAAGTTGGCAGATTCAGGATTTTATTGGTAAAATCTATTTTTAACAGTGCAAATTAGGTGAGGGAAATTATGAAGAAAAAATTATTAGCAGCCGGGATTATCTGCAGCTTTTGGCTGGCCGGCTGTTCAAACGACATAGAAGAAAAAACGGCGAAGGATTCGCAAGCAGCACAAAGCAGTACGAATCTTGAACTATTGGATCAGCCTTTTGAGAAAATCAGCCTGCAAGAATGGGAAACTATCCATTTAACACAGGAAGACTTTGATCTTTTTTTATCGGAATTAGCTGCTGAAGATGCGAAAGGCACAAAGAAAGTTGCCGGAATCAAAAAAGATTCCCATGAAATCATCATTACACTGGCTAATCGTGATGGAGAATCACTCGATAACTTGATGGCAGCACCTTTCATCGATACGGAGGTGCGGACCGCTTATCTCCATTCCGCATATTATGAGGGCCAGCAGCCAAAAATCATCGTCAAGGACTTATCCGGCATTGTCCTGTCTGAGGCATCCGAAGCACTGGAACCTGTAGGTCCATAAAGACTGAAAAGCCGTGCTGGAAGAACATTCTTCCGGCACGGCTTTTTCATGCATTAAATGAATCGCCATAAATGGGCTTGATGTGTAAGTTGTAATGCTGCTTCGCCTCGTCAATTGAATAAATGCCGCCCGGCACTTCACCTTTTTCGAGTTTTTCAATATGCACTTCCACCAAATCAGCAAAATACTTGCCGCAGGCGATTTCGTTCGGATATTGATTCCTTACTTTAGCGACGAGGGCGTCATCCAGTGTTTCATTGAAAGCATAGTATAAAGCTGCATTCACCACGGTCAAGCTTTCTCCGCTTGCATTGGAGATCATATAAAAATTGCCGTAATCGTCTTTTAACAAATCCCGTTCTGCCATTAGTTCCATACAGGCCGCCTCCTTTAATCTCTCTTACCCTATACCCGCTCTTCGAAAGGTTTAACACCTTGAAAAGCAAGAGAGGCTGCCATGTGTTTCTTTTGAGCACAAACTCAGAAAGTCATTTTCCCAATGGCTTCAATGACGTGGCAAGTACATTTGATGCCATCGGTAAAATCAGCAATGCCCATCTTTTCATTGGGTGAATGGTTGGCTTCATCAAAGTTGGCATATGGAACAATGACTGACGGCGTCTTTAGCACGTCGGTCCAGACATAATCAGGCAAGCTGCCGCCCATACTTGGCTGCATAACCGGTTCCTGCCTGAATGCTGTGCGGACAGCCGGTTTTATTACATCAACGATTTCAAGATCAGCAGAAGTCCGGGAAGGCTTCATGCCGCCTAAATTTTTCAATTCAATGTCCGGCGCATGTTTTTTTACATGCGCTTCGATTTTTCGGAAGATATCATCCGGGTCCTGGTCGACCACCAACCGGATATCCATTTTTAAGACGGCTGTCGATGGAATGATCGTTTTTGACCCTTCCCCGCCGTATCCGCTGGTAAATCCCGCAATGTTAAACGTCGGTTCCAGTGTCAGCTTCCGGTAATACTCTTCCTTTTCCATATTGAAATCGGCGTAGCCGACTTGTTCTGCGATGTTTTTCCGGTCAAACGGCAAACTGCGGATCAATGCTTCTTCTTTTTCTGTAATCGGGCGGATCCCATCATAAAAGCCCTCGATTAAGATGCGGCCTTCTGAATCGCGCATCGTATTCAGCAAATCGATGAGGTTCCAGGCGGGATTTGGCACAATGTTCCCTTTGTTGCCGGAATGGTTATCCCAATCGGCACCTTTAGCCATCATCTCGATATATGTAATCCCCCGGACGCCTAAGAGAACCAGGGGGGCACCGCTGTCATGCTTCGGACCATCTGATGTGTAAACCAAATTGGCTTTCAGCAGGTCTTTATTTTCCGCTACAAAAGCCGACAGGTTCGGACTGCTGACCTCTTCTTCCCCTTCAAACAGAAATTTGATATTAATCGGCAGCTCCCCTATAGCATCCTGATAACTTTTAATCGCCAGAAGCTGTGCCATCAATTGTCCTTTATTATCTCCGACGCCGCGGCAGTAGATTTTCCCGTCGCGTACAGTTGGTTCAAAAGGAGGCGACAACCATTCTTCAACAGGATCAGCCGGCTGAACGTCATAATGGCCATAAATCAATAAAGTAAAAGCTGACGGGTCGCGGATGATTTCTCCGTAAATAAAAGGGTTGCCAGCAGAAGGCATGATGGTCGTTTCAATTCCTATGTTTTCCATCAACTCTTTCAGCGTATTGCAAGCTTCATCAATCCCTCTATTTTCAGCGCTGACGCTCTCAATGCGCAGCAAGCTGTAAAGCGTTTCCAGGTATTCCTCTTTTCGTTCGTCGATAAGGCCTTCTATAGATTTCAATGCATCGCTTAATTCCGGCATTTTCACATTCCTCCTTTTTCTTTGCCATCTATTATATCTTAAATAAGCCCGCTATAACTTCTAATTGTCACTCAATTCAAAAAGAGCTTCCTTGTCAAAAAGGAAGCTCTTGCTTATACCTTAATTAAATCACCGAATAAGGAAATCAGCAGCAAGCTGACGCCGCCCACTGAAATCGCAGCAATCAATCCGATGTAAAACGGCTTAATGCCAAGGCCTTTGAAGATTTTCAAGTTGGTTCCAAGCCCTACTCCGGCCATGGCAAGGCCCAACATATACGTCGAACCGAACGAACTCCAAAAGCTATAGAAGTTTTCACAGCCTTCCGGAGTAAACAAGCTAAACGCTTGCCCGCTCGAAGAGACTGTAGCATCTCCAATTGTCCGGACTAAAGACAGAAACAAGAAACCCAAAATGAACAGCGGGAAGAGCTTGTACCATTTCGGCAATGCCGTTTTCTGTCCGTTTTTATTGCCGTTTCTAAAAAACAGATAAGACACAAACGGAATGACGACGATTATAAATAAATTGCGGGTCAGTTTGGTGATGGTTGCCACATCAACAACCGTATCCGCTTCATACATTTGATCGTATATAAGAGCTGCGCCTGTCACTTGCGCCGTGTCGTGGATGGCTGTTCCTAAGAATAATCCGGCTTTGATCGGCTCGTCTGCGAAAAAGGCATGGGCAAGATAAGGATAAAAAAGCATTCCCAATAAACCGAATATCGTGATGTTTGCCACCGCATAAGAAATTTCATTTTCTTTCGCTTTAATTACAGGCGCTGTCGCCATGATGGCCGTGACCCCGCAGATGCCAGTACCCGTCGCAATCAATGTTCCAAGGCGGTTGGACTGGTTCATTTTATTTGTAAAAAACAATGTGACAAAAAGACCGACCGAAATACACGCAATAATCAGCGGCAGCCCCCAGGCTCCCAACTTCAAGGCTTCCGTTAAGCTTAAGCGCAGGCCAAGCAAAATGATGCCGGCACGAAGCGCGTATTTTACAGCCAAACTGATGCCTTTTGAAAAAAGATCCGGCAAGCCGACCATATTGCGTATCACAATCCCGATCAAGATGGCCACGAAAATCCCCGATACCGGACTAGCGCTTCCCTCCGGCAAAATGCCAGCCCCCAGCAATAGAACGCCGATCCATTTAGCGCCGTAAATCCCAGCCAGCATCACCACTAAACAAATCAACAATCCCGGAATATAATTTCCTATCGAAACCTTCTTCAATTTGTCCGCCATTCTCTTCATCCTCACATGCATTTAATTATATATCACTAAAATACTTTTATAATTCTAGCATTAAATATGGACTTGAGTGGCTTTCTGGGCTCAAAACAAAAAAGCCTATCTTAAAGACAGGCTTTTGCTTAACTTTTAATGTTGTAAAAACAGTCCCTTGACCACTTCAATCACGCGCATTTGCTGATAGACCGTCATATTCGATCCGGAAGGAAGGCATAATCCGTGACGGAATATTTTATCGCTGACTGCTTCCCCGTCGCCGTGGGCAAAGAACTGGGTGCCTTTGAAAAGTTCCTGCTGGTGCAGCGGGTTCCAGACATTGCGGGATTCGATGCTTTCGGCTTCAAGTGCACTTTTAATGATTTCCGGCGTCAATGAAGTCAGCTCCGGATCCAAAGTGAATACACTTAGCCAACGGTTGGAATACGTTTCTTCAAGTTCAGGCTGGAAACGGATTGCCGGAATGTCTTTGAAGCCTTCTGCGTAGCGTTCGTACACTTTACGTCTCGCTTTGACGCGGTCATCGATAGCTTCTAACTGCGCCCGCCCGATTCCGGCAAGGACATTGCTCATGCGGTAATTGTAGCCCACTTCATGGTGTTTGTAGTAAGGAGCCGGATCTTTTGCCTGGGAGCCGAGGAAACGCGCTTTTTCCAGCGCATTCAAATCATTAGCAACCAGCATGCCTCCGCTCGAAGCGGTGATGATTTTATTGCCGTTAAAAGAGTAAATGCCGAATTCTCCGATTGTCCCGCTTTTTCTTCCTTTATACAAAGAACCTAAAGATTCAGCTGCATCTTCAATCACCGGCACATTGTATTCGTTGCAAATCGCCATCAATTCATCCATTTTAGCACTTTGCCCATATAAATTGACGACGATGACCGCTTTTGGCAAATGCCCTTCTTTATCCGCAGCAGCAAAAGCTTTGCGCAAAGCGATGGGAGACATATTCCATGTCTCTTCTTCAGAATCGATGAAAACCGGTTCTGCTCCGGCGTAAAGAATCGGATTCGCGCTTGCCACAAAGGTTAGGCTTGAACAGAATACCCGGTCTCCTGAGCCGATTTCCAACAGGCGGAGCGCTAAGTGAATCGCCGCTGTTCCGGAGCTGAGCGCTGCTCCTCCAGCAGTCCCGACATAAGCCGCCAATTCCTCTTCAAACTTGTCCACATTCGGCCCAATGGGTGCTATCCAATTGGTTTCAAATGCTTCATGGATATATTTCATTTCATTTCCCGTCATGTGCGGAGAAGACAAAAAGACTCTTTCTTTCTTTTCCACAGAAGATATAAAGATGCTTGTTTGTTTGTTCTGTTCGATTGGAAGGATTTTCATCGTTTCGTCCACTCCTCTCTGTCCGGCATATCATCCAAATTCACCAAGGGAATGATAGTTTGATTCGGTAGGTTGTTGCTGTTCAAATGTCCCATTAAGCTGCGTCCACTCCTTTAATGATTTCACATTTTTCAGTTCACATTATTGATGATCAACTTAAATTTATTGTTGGCGTAGGGCGGAATTTCTTCAACAATCCGGATATTGAATCGCATGTCTTTGCCGAAGATGTATTCCATCTCTTCATGAATGTTTGCCGTTACGGCGTTGGTGTACCCTTCCGCCGCTTCGACCATCACGTCGATCACATCACGGGAATTTTGGATAAACTGTATCTTTCGGATGCTGCCCGAAAATTTGCTGCTGGCCATCGACATATAGAGAGCGGTGAATTTCCCTTTGCTCTTCGATTGGAGATAGTCATTTTTCTTGCCTTTCAGTTCCTTTAACACCGGATGGGAATTGCCGCATTCGCACATTTTTTCATCTTGCAGCAGTTCAATCCGTTCTCCAAGGTTATAGCGGATCAACGGCGTGCCGTACGTATTGAAACAGGTGATGATCATTTCCTGGTCTTCGGTTGTTTCAATTACGCCGGAGCTTAAGTTGTAGTGAAGCTTCCCTTTTATGCATTCCGTTATAAAAGGCGCTCCTTCCAAGGAAGCGTAGTGATAACGGAGCGGACAATCAAATGCCTCTTCGATTTCCTTCCGGTAAGCTGGAGAAAGTGTTTCGGCTGTTGTGAAAATAGCAATTGGCTTAAAAGATAAAATGATATTATTCCGGTTGATGTACTTTGCTACTTCATAAATGGCGGAAGGCACACCGTCAATAAAGTCCGGTTTATAGCTGTCCAGGTTATCCACAAATGCCTTTGCATTGGGTTCAATGCAGTAATACGAGGAATAGAGGCGCTGTTTAATGGAGTAATTGTCCCGCCAAAAAACTTTTTTCTGCTGCCGTTTTGGAATGAAGCGGTCCGAGCTGAAAGTGGCCCGCTTCATTTCCAAATTGATGACGCCATGCTGCTTTTTGAAAAAATCGAGAAACGCCATGTGTTTTTGCACATCTTCCTTTGTAAACAAGATTTTCAGAGGGATGCCAGCCGAATCAAGGGTATAGGCAACCAAAGCCGACTTTTCAGAAATTGTGTACATCGACTCAATATGATTTCTGACCACTTCTTTCTCCAAAATCGGCAATTTCTTCAGATCTTCCACATTTTGAATCGTGGCAAGATCGATGTTTTTATACAGATCCCGGTAAAATGGGCTTTCCTCATATGCATGTTTGATCAATTTCTGCATTTCCTGCTGCTGGTACTCCTTTTCATACGCTTGATCTGTGTAGTCGCGCTGGCCAAGTTTTTTTAGAAACTTAAAATATAAATGGCCGTATTTCTTTTTGGTTTCAATATATCCCTCAATGCTTGTTAAAAGGTTTTGGAAGTAAATCGGCGAATTGTCGTATATTTTCATTGTAAAATCACGCATTCGCACTTCCTCCTTTAAATGTAAATGATGGGCCGGACCATGTTTCCTGCCAAATGGCTATTAAGCATATTCGCCTTTTGCCTCTACTTTCCAACCGTCCTGCCACTCCGGTTCCGGGCGCTTGCGGTTTGCCAGCTTCAGCAACACTTCCTTCGTTTCTTCGGCATCCATCTCAGGAAGCTGTTTGATGACCTTCAGCATCTCTACTTGGCCAATCGGGGTGGATTTTCCGATATAAATTTTCGGAAAAATCTTTTCTTCCTGAATTTCACTGGCATCGAGCAGTTCTTCATACAATTTTTCGCCTGGCCGCATGCCTGTAAATTGAATTTTGATTTCGTTTTCTTCATAGCCGGACAACTTGATCAAATTGCGGGCAAGATCGACAATCTTCACAGGTTCTCCCATGTCCAGAACGAATACTTCTCCTCCGGAAGCCAGGAGGCCTGCTTGAATCACCAAGCGCGACGCCTCAGGAATGGTCATGAAGTAACGGGTCATTTCAGGGTCGGTTATCGTAATCGGGCCGCCTTTTGCAATCTGTTCCTTAAATAGCGGCACCACACTCCCACGCGATCCGAGTACATTTCCAAAACGCACCGCTGAGAAAGTGGTTCTGCTGTTGATTGCCAGATTCTGTACGATCATTTCCGCAAAACGCTTGGTTGCTCCCATGATATTCGGCGGATTGACCGCTTTATCGGTCGAAATCATAACGAAGCTGTCAACTCCGTATTTGTCTGCAGCTTCCGCAATGTTCTTCGTGCCGAACACATTGTTTTTCACCGCTTCCAGTGGATTCGCTTCCATTAGCGGAACGTGCTTATGGGCAGCTGCATGATATATCATATCCGGCCGGAACTGGTTGACTACCTGGAAAATGCGTTCCCGGTCCTGGACATCTGCAATAATGGGAATAATTTCTGTCGTTTTCGGCACTTTTCTGCGAAGCTCCATATCAATGGTGTAAATGGAGTTTTCTCCATGGCCCAGCAACAAAAGGCGCGACGGGTTGAAGTTGGAAATCTGTCGGCAAATTTCTGAGCCGATCGAGCCGCCGGCACCCGTTACCATCACCGTTTTCCCTTGGACCTGCTCTTCGATTGCTGCCATATCCAGCTTTACTTCCTCACGTCCGAGCAAGTCTTCAATTTTCACATCTCGGATATCGCTGATCTTAATTTTTCCAGTCATTAAATCTTCGATACGAGGCAGCGTTTGTGTTTTGGCCCCGGTGTCGATGCACATTTTCGTCAATTCGGCCATCTCTTTTTTCGAAAGGGATGGAATCGCAATGACAATCTGATCAATTTTATGGTCAGCTACAAATTCAGGAATTCGTTCAAGAGAACCTGCGACCTCAATTCCGTTGATTTCAAGCCCCCATTGCGTTTTATCATCATCTGCAAAGATCACTGGATTTCTTCCCCATTCCGGATTTTGCTTCATATGCCTTGCAATCATTCTGCCTCCCTGTCCCGCCCCTACTACCATTGTGCGGCTGCTCAGTATCGCTTTTTTCTTGATTTTGCCTTCCTGAAGGATTCTCAAGGAAATCCGGGAAGCTCCGATAAAGAAAACCAGCAACATCCACGAAAGCATCAAAGTCCTGATATACAGCTGGCTTGAATATGCATACTGCATGATCATCGCTACAAATATAGTCAACGACACAGCCACAACAATTGATTTCAATTCGTCAACAGATGCATAAGACCAGACTTTGCGGTATAAACCGAAATGCCAGGCAAACGAATGGTAAGCAATGAAAAGCGTGACCGTACTAATGAATAGCATTTCATTGGACAGCACGCTCGCATACGGATACAGAAACAAATAACAAGCATAGATGGAGGAAAGAAGGATTAGTGAGTCAATGAAGAATAATGAAATGAACCTTTTCTTTATCGTCAATTGAATTACCCCATCTCATCTTTCATTTTAAAAAGCCTTAGCTGTTGTAGTTATGGTAATAATAATTTTCTTTGGTAAGCTCATAATTATTCATTACAACGCCGAGGATAAATGCTTTTGAAGTAACAAGTGCATCTCTCGCTTTTTTGACGCTGTCTTTTTCTGTTTTGCCTGTATTCACTACCAAAACAGTAGCATCACACTTATTCGCTAATATTTTTGAATCGGTGACTGCTAATAGAGGCGGAGAATCAATGATGATCAAGTCATACCGCGCTTTCATTTCTTCCAGCAAGTCGTCGAGCACTGGAGAACTGAGCAGCTCTGCCGGATTTGGAGGAATCTGGCCGCACAGCAGCAGATCCAGCCCGGTGATACCGCTTCTTTTCACACAGTCCTGCAATCGGCCTTTTTTCAAAAGCAGATTGGACAAGCCAATTTTGTTGCTAAGATGGAACGAATGGTGCAGGGTCGGCCGCCTCATATCGGCATCGACTAGCAGCACTCTTTTTCCTGCCTCTGCAAAGACAATGGCCATATTGCAGGAAGTTGTTGATTTTCCTTCTTCTTTTGCAGCCGATGTGAACAAAATGGTTTTCGTTTCATGGCCTGGCAAGGAAAAATTGATATTTGTCCGGATGGTACGGTACTGCTCGTTCACCAATGCTTGGGGCTTAGTATGACCCACCAATTTTCGGGTTGCTGACCCCTTTGATTTTTTCTGCGTCCACATCAGCTATCAACTCCTTCTTTTCGTTAATATTGGTTGTCCGTTTGTATTCCTTGCTGCCTGGTACATTGCTGACAATTCCGAGTACTTGAAGCCCTGTGATTTCTTCAATATCTTCTTCTTTCCGGATTGTTGTATTCATTTGCTCAACCAGGATGGCAAGGCCTGTTCCAAGCATAAAGCCGATAATTGCACCGATGGCCATATTAAAGAGAGGGTCCGGCTTGACCGGTTCAGGATCTACCGGCACGATTGCCGGTGCCAGGATGTTGACATTATCGACATTCATCAAGGTTTTGATTTTTGCCTGGAAAACGGAAGCCGTCGTATTGGCGATCAGTACAGCGCGCTCCATCGAAGCATCTTCCACTTCCAGCGTGAGGATCTGGGCATTTTCTTCACTTGATACGGTAATGCTCTTATCCAGGTCTGAAACAGATTCTTTCAATTCCAGTTCTTCAATTACTTCCGATAGAATAGCGGGACTCTTGATGATAATGTTATACGTTTCAACCAATTGAATATTGGCATCGATATTCAAATCGTTGGACTGGAGCGAGTTGGTGATTTTCTGGTTCACTAAAATTTGTGTGGATGCCTGATAAATCGGCTTCATCATCGTGTAGCTAACAATTCCGCTCAATGCGACAAATAACAAAGTCACAATGATGATCAGCGGTAGCCGTTTACGTAAAGCGATTAAAAATTCTTTTACATTGAACGTACTTTCCATGCCTTACACCTCTATTTCTAATTGTTTTTGAACTGATTTTAATGCGCTTGCTTTTCTGCAATTTCCCCGATGTAGGCAATTTTTGAATACTTGCCGTTATAGGCGTTCAGCATAAGAATGATCCAAAGCACCAAGCCGATCGGCGATAGGATTACACCGGACAGCCAACCCACTACAGGCAGCATGCCCATGGTGACAAATACAATTAAAAAGCTGATCGATAAATAAATGGATTGAATTGCATGGAACCGGACAAATCGATTTTCTCTTTCAATCAAGAGAAGTACGAAGCCTGTAAAAAAACCGAGCAGATAAGCCAGAGAGCCAGCAATATTTTCATGAAGCCCTATGGATGTGCTGTCCGGACTGACAGCGCCTACTTCTGCCGGCCGTTTAAACACTGTTTGTTTATCCAGATTGCTTAAGTGCTGTTCATCAGACATTTTGAAATTATTCTCAATCATGTTCTGTTCCTCCTTCATTGATATCAATCATTTGACCTAATACTAAATAGACAAGGTTAAAAAGAAGTTAAATAGTTTTAATTATTAAAATATTTTTGAATAAAAAAATAAATACCCCTATCTTTTGTCTTAGAGACAAAAGATAGAGGTATTATAAGTGATTCATTTTACTCAGTTGCAAATTTATAGCCAAACCCTCTGACGGTACGGATATGCAAAGGATTGGCCGGATCCTTCTCTACTTTGCGCCGCAAATTGCTGATATGGACTTTTACGGTCTGGATGTCCCCTTCCGAATAATAGCCCCAAATACGGTCATACAATTGTTCAGCGGTCCAAACCCGGTTTGGCGTCTGGGCAAGCAGCAGAAGCAACTGGAATTCTTTATGGTAAAGGTGGACCGGCTTGTCGTCAATATACAGCTCCCGTGCATCAATATGAATTTTAATATTGTTGTACTGCAAGACCGAGAGCTTCTCTTCTTCTCCATTGGTCCAGCCATTTCTTCTTAAAATGGCCCGGATGCGCGCTTCCAGCTCGTTGAAATCGAACGGTTTTGTAATGTAATCGTCGCCTCCGGCTTCAAGCCCCTGTATTTTATACGAAAGCTCTTTGCGGTAACTGACAAAAAGAATAGGCATTTTTGTCTGCATCCGGATTTGTTCGCATACTTCCAAACCATTGATTCCTGGCATTTCAATATCCAGCAAAATCAAGTCCGGATTTTCTTTGGCAAGCTTATCCATGGCTTCATAGCCGTCTTCAGCATCAATGACCTTGTAGCCTTTTTTAATTAAAAACAACCGGATCAACTCACGGATTCCTTCTTCATCTTCTACAACGAGCACAGTAGCTTCACTCATAAAATCCCCTCCTTACAGATCTCAGAAATTTAAAGGCAATGCGATGTAGAATACACTTCCTTTGCCCACTTCGCTTTCTGCCCAAATCTCCCCTTTATGCGAAAGAATGATTTCTTTTGCGATGGCGAGCCCAAGGCCGCTGCCTTTGTATGTGGCTGAAGCATCCATTTTGAAGAAGCGGTCAAATATATGCGGCAGTATATCTTTGTCGATTCCGCTTCCGGTGTCCGCTACTTTTATGATGACTTCACCGTCAAACTCTTCCAGATCCAACACTGTGTCTTCTTTATCGTGGGTAAACACTTCAGCAGACACCGTAATTTTTCCATCGATGGATGATGTATGTTTGACAGCATTCCACAAAACATTCGAGAATACTTGATCAATCCGGTCCACATCGATGGACAATGCCATTCTATCCTGCCAAGGCTCATGCTTTCCTTTTTGATGTTCAAAAATGCGCCCGCTTTGCGTTACATCATACTCCATGCCCAGAACGAGGCGCTGAAGCCAATCTCCTAATTTCACTTGTTCAAAGCGCAAAGTCATGTTGCCGGATTTGTATTTCGAAAGCTCGACCAAGTCTTCGGTCAGCCGTTCCAGCAACAGCAATTTATTGTGGATCATATCCAAATACCTTGGATTCTTTTCATCAATCAAACTCTCTTTTACAGCTTGGATGTAGCTATGGATCAGTGTAATCGGTGTGCCGAGTTCATGGGAAATCGTGGACAGCATCTCATTGCGGGATTTTTCGATTTCCTGAATTTCATCGTTGACCGTCACCAAGTTCATATTGGTGATTTCGAGCGCCATGGTCCGTTCTTTAATATTGCGTTCCAGGAAATAATTGATATTGGTGATTTCCTGAGTCAGGCTTCGTAAATTGGCCAGTGTTTCGACCCGTGCCATAAACTCTTCTTTGTCGCATGGTTTCACCAAATAGTCATTTGCCCCTGCAGTAAAGGCATTGGTTTTATGCTCGAGGCCTTCCTCTTTCGACAGCATCAGGATCGGCAATTCCGTTAATGTGAACTTTTTCCGGATGCTTCGGCTGAGTTCGTCTCCAGACATATCCGCCAATTCCCACTCCAATATCACCATATCAATGGGCCGTTCTTCAAGCAGCTGCAACGCATCTTCCCCGCTAGTCACTCCAGCCACTTCATAGTCTTCACGCATCAGCTGATAGGTTACCATCTGGCGGTTCACACCTTCCGGATCAACTACCAGAATCCGTATCTGTTTTCGGTCGAATCTGCGCTGGGCCATGGTATGCGCCAATTCTTCCGATGACATTTCTTCTACAACCAGATTCCCGTTCGGTTCCGGTTCTTCCAATTCTTCTTTCACGTAAATTGGGAGCGTAAAACTGAAGATGGAACCGGTCCCTACTTTCGACTCAACTTCCACCCAGCCGCCCTGGAGTTCAACAAGCCGTTTGGAGATATTCAAACCGATTCCTACACCCCGGCCTTCGCCATCATCGGATTCTTCCGGGCGATAAGGTTCAAAGAGCGAAGAAATCTTGTCTTCTTGTATCCCTTTGCCGGTATCGCGTACAGAAATTTTAATTTGTTTCCCTGTTTTTTGGGCGGAAACAACGATTTCTCCGGTTTGCGTATATTTCACAGCATTGCCGATCAAGTTGAAAAGGACTTGCTGCACCCGGTCCGGATCAGCAATGACAAGAGGCAAATTATCGGAAATGGTATGATACAAGGCAACTTGTTTCTCTTTGACGAGCGGCGCACACAGCGTGATGACTGTTTCTGCCGTATCGGCTAAATGGACCGGTTCAACATGGATATCCAGTGTGTTTTGTTTGAGCTTTGAAAAATCAAGGATATCGTTGATCATATGCGCCAGTTTTTTCCCGCTGGAAATGATTGTGCCCAGTTGATGGGACATTGCTGGGGAAATTCTTCCCGCTGACATTTCCTGCAAGGATTCCGCAATGCCAATCATGCCGTATAAGGGCGTCCGCAGATTATGGGAAGTCACAGCCAGCAGCTCATCTTTCCGTTCATTTGCATGTTTTAATGATTCCATGGCAAGCCGTTGCCGTTCAATCGCTTTTCTTTCCAGTTCGTATTTCTCCTGCCTTTTTACATCAGCTTTATCAGCCAATGCCAATGCTATCAATAAAACTCCTAGGCATACTGCGATATACCCGGCATGATGCGACCTTCCGGTAAAAGGAATATTTCCTGCAAGGGTCAAAAATGAAAAGGCTGTTCCAAAAAACAAAAAGAAGGCGGCAGCAGCAAAATAACGGGAATAAATAATCCCTTTTTGTACACTGAAGATAGCCATGGAAAAAATAAACGCCAGACTGGCGATGAGCATTGCCGGGATTAGCCAACGGGCCCCCTCATTCGAAAAAAGCAGCATGGCAATTCCAGCTAAACTGGTGATGCTCAACAGTTGGAATATGCGCTTGGCTCTCGTCAAATGGCGGCGCACATCCAGAAAGTTTTCGGTAAACAGAAGCACAAATACATTGGAGAAGCCGGCAAGCAACAATAAAAACTGTTCATTAAGCCATAGTAGATCCGGCCAAATAAATGTCAAGGTCAAGCCAGCCATTGAAGTAAAAGTAAAGATGAATGAAAATGCCAAGAACACGAAATACAAATAACTCAATTGGCGGACTTTTATAAACTGCGCGAAATGGTAGAGCAATACAACAAACAGAATGCCGCTGACAATTCCAATAAACACTGTGGTCGTACGGGCCTTTTCCTCAAACCGCTTCGACTCCCAAATAGATACCGGAATTTGAAGAGGGCCTTCTGATTCAACCCGCATATAGTATGTTTTTATCGCTCCTTCTTCCAATTCCAAATTGTATACCAGATTCCGGTGGTAAACTTCGCGTTCCTTCAAATCACTGTTTCTTCCAAGTTCTTTCGCTGAATAACCCCCGTTTTCAGCCGGCGAATACAAAGTTGCGCTGCTCAAGGATGGAGCTGCAACTTCAAGCAGCCAGGTTTTATCAGGCGATGCATTCTGCACTTGAAAGCGAAGCCAGTAAACGGTCTCCGTAAAGCCTTTATTTAATGCCCCTTCAATATTCGGCATGAATTGCATGTCCATAATAGGGCGGGTCATGTCTTCAATTGTAAAATCTCCTTGACCGTCTTCGAAAATATACAAACCATTTTCTATTTCCAAATGAGTCTGCGAATCGCTCAACTCCAGAATCTGTTCACTTTCAATGGGATGCGGCGGCTCATTTCCGCTGCCCGCTAGCATCAATAATGCCCAAAAGACAAATAGGAATTTCATCGCCCAAGATATATTCTGATAAGTTGAAGACATATAGAAACACCTCTGTTCTTTAAAAATCACTTTCGCCTTCCGAAACCACATAAAAAATCAAAAATACCTTATGTATCTTTAAATACTACCATTAAATAAATTATTCAGAAAATTTGAATCTAATTGCTTACATATTATGTCTTTAAATTAGGTTGTTTGATTTACAAGAATCATACCATTTATCACATAAAATGAAAACTTATTTATTTCTGAAAATTCAATTAAAACTATTGACCTATTAGTTCAAACCAATTAAGCTATAAAAAAGAAATAGATGATGTCCTTTGTCTTACATTTCAAATTAGGGCATTCGATACCCTGAAAGAGGTGAAAAACATGGTCAAACACAATGGCGGCAGTAGAGCTAGAAAAAAAAGCCGTTGGGTCACTCGCTCGATGGTATTTCTCCTTTTGGCCGGAATTGTATATTTGGTGATTCTTTTTCCTAAAGCTTCTAATACACTGGATGAAATCCATCAGCCTATTGCAAGAGAAGCCTCCCCTTTGCGCGAAGAAAAAGTAGTGCTGGAAGAAAAGAATCCCATTTCCGTTCTGCTGTTGGGCGTTGATGAGCGCGAAGATGACCGCGGGCGTTCGGATACAATGATTGTATTGACCATCAATCCTACTGGCAATTCCACTAAAATGGTCAGCATCCCGCGGGATACGTACACAGAAATCGTCGGGCTTGATAGATTGGATAAAATCAACCACGCCTACGCCTTCGGCGGAATTGATATGTCGCTTGATACGACGGAAAAGCTACTGGATATTCCGATTGATTACGTGGTGCAGCTGAATATGGAAGGATTTAAAGACGTCATTGATGCTTTGGATGGCATTACCGTCGACAACGCCTTTGCCTTTGATGACTTCAAAAAAGGGGAATTGACCTTAACCGGCGACCAGGCTTTGGACTTTGTGCAGATGCGAAAACAAGATCCTAACGGCGATTTCGGCCGGCAGGACCGGCAAAAACAAGTCATTCAAAGCATTATGTCGGAAGCTGTTTCCGCCACGACCCTATTCAACTATCCAAAAATTTTTGACGCCTTGGGCAATAATGTCAAAACCAATATGGAGTTCAGCGAGATGATCGACATCCAAAAAAATTACCGCAGCGCTTCAACCGATGTCGAACAGCTAGTTTTTGAAAAAGGCTACGGCGAAACCATTGGGGGAATTTGGTATTATATGATGGACAAAGAGGAATTATCTGTTGTCAAAGCAGAACTGAAGGGGCATTTGGGATTGAAATAGAGGAAAGCCAACCGCTGCAATTTGCAGTGGTTGGTTTGAGCTTGGAGACAAAAGAATTTTTATACATGCTAGCTGAATAAATATCCGATTGGAGAGAAAATCCCGGATCCTCCGTTTCAGCCGGACGCATTCCGCGGGCTCGCGCCGAACTAACTCGGAACTTACGTCCCGAGTGGATTTCGGCACTTCGCTATCCCGCAGGAGTCGCCGGCTTTCACTGCGGATCCTAAACATGGGGCTACCCAAAGTTGTCGCTTTCCTTCTTTAACTAGATGATTGAACTTCATTCGGTTACGCGTTCACTTTCGGATGAAAGAGAGACGCCCCAACCGGTCCGGCCACGGAGACTCCTGTGGGACAGCGAAAGCTGAAGACCCCGCAGGTGCGAAGCGGCGAGGAGGCTGAAGCTGAGCCCACGGAAAGCGAAGTGGCCGGTCCGGTTAATTTTATGCGTCTCTATACATTCCATCTAGCCTTTGTATACAGTCTGAAGCCAACCACTGCTGCAGTGGTTGGCTTTTTTATATTCAGTAGCTTTTCATTGTTCGACAATGCTTTCCGATACCGGTACTGCCAGCAATGCTTTCAAGTGTTCGTCGATTTGGCCATGGTAGCTGGGCCCTTCTCCGCCAAACAAGCCAAAGTGGCCTGCGAGGCTGCGGATGACTTTCAGCTCACTGTTTGGAATCATTTGCTGTTCCCGCTCGCAATCAGCGGGCGGGAAGAACATGTCTGTGTCAATCGGCATCACAAATACTTTTGCTTGAATGCGTCCAAGCGCTTCCGCTAAATTGCCGTCTGCCAATCGGCTGACATCGCCGCGTTGCCATTTCCACGCCATAGCGAGCAGCGCATTTGGATCCATCATCTGAAAGAAAGGCTCAAGAAATCCTTCTACTAGTTCTTCGGCAGACTCCACCCCAAACAAGTCCCATTTCTCGAGATTGAAAAACTCCGAACAAAAACCCATTACCGCCCAAATATCCGCATGCCGCTTCAGTCCATCCGCGACTTCTGCGTTTGACCGGTATTCCCCAAGGTTCCACCCTGGATCAGAAGTGATCGCGTCAATCAAAGTCTGGGTGAACAAAAAATCATGGATGGTGTTTTTAGCAGTGCCCGCAATCGGTGCTGCCCGTTTGACCATTTCCGGATACCGGACTGCCCATTCATACGTTTGCTGTGCCCCCATCGAACCGCCGACTACAAGCGCCACTTCCTGTACGCCAAACAATTCCGTCACTAGCCGGTGCTGTGCCCGTACGTCATCGCCGATGCGCACCTTCGGAAAACTTTGCATGCTGACGGGCGGCAGGCTATTGTGCGGAGAACTCGATAATCCGTTTCCGATCTGGTTAATGACAATGATAAAATATTCAACCGGATCGAGTGCTCTGCCTTTTCCTATGTAAGATTCGTAATCTTTGCTCGTCCCTGAAAACCACGTTGGCATAATAATGACATTGTCTTTTTTCTCGTTCAATTTTCCATGTGTTGCATAGGCCAGTTTGCAGTCGGGAATAATGCCTCCCTCTTCCAACTCAAAATTCCCCAAATTGAAAAGTTTATATGGACCGTGCTTATCCTGTGAATAAAAAGCGTTTTCAATCATTTTCTTTACCACCTTCCCGTTGTCTTTTGGCCAGAGAAAAGTGCGTTGTCTGCTAAATCAGAATTTCCAGCCTTTGAATTTCATTATATAGTCTTTCAAATATTTGTAAATACTGAATTTTCTAATAAAACTAACAAAAAAACCGTCTATGCAAAAGCATAAACGGGTGCAATCCTGTTATTTTTTTGGCGCCAGCTCTACCGCCTGGCGAAGTGCCTCCACTAAACTTTTTTCATCTGCTTTTCCGGTCCCAGCAATGTCGAATGCTGTTCCGTGATCGACGCTGGTCCGGATAATCGGCAGGCCTACGGTGATATTAACTCCCGCTTCAAGCCCCAGCACTTTAACGGGTGCATGGCCCTGGTCATGATACATCGCAACAACAATATCAAAATCTCCGCGGACCGTACGGAAAAACAGCGTATCAGCAGGCAGCGGCCCTTGGACATCAATGCCTGCCGCTTTCGCTTTTTCTACTGCCGGAATCACTTTTTCTTCTTCTTCACCATACCCGAACAAACCGTTTTCCCCTGCATGCGGATTGATTCCGCACACGGCGATTTTCGGGTTTTCAATTCCCGCTTTCGTCAAGGTGTCATGGGCCAATTGAATAACGTGCAGGACCCGTTCCGGTGTAATCATGTTGATGGCATCTATAATACCGACATGCGTCGTTACATGGATCACTTTTAAATTCGGTGCAGACAGCATCATGGAGAAATCTTTAGTGCCGGTCAACTCAGCCAAAATTTCCGTATGCCCGGGATACATATGGCCGCCTTTTTGAAGGGCTTCTTTATTCAATGGTGCTGTACAAATGGCATCGATTTCCTTCGCATTTGCTAGGCTAATCGCTTTTGCCAGGTATTGAAAAGCTGCGTTTCCCGCTTCTGGCGACACTTGGCCAACCGGCAAATCTTCAGAAAGC
Organism: Planococcus liqunii; assembly: GCF_030413595.1. Classification (NCBI taxonomy): domain Bacteria; kingdom Bacillati; phylum Bacillota; class Bacilli; order Caryophanales; family Caryophanaceae; genus Planococcus; species Planococcus liqunii. The sequence goes on from NZ_CP129238.1 coordinate 2,845,147, forward strand.
AAATTTAAATCCAGGCAATCGATGGCCTCTCTTTCAAATTTCGCTTCTGAAGGCTGGCTGATGCGGTTGATGGATTTTGTGCTTCCTGTAAATCCTTTTGCCCGTTCCAGTATGGACGCATCGCCAATGACAAACGCCCGGCTTGATTCGTGTACAATGTCATGTTCAAAGCTCTTCAGTATAATTTCAGGCCCAACGCCTGCTGCGTCTCCCATCGTAATTCCGATAATCGGTTTAATTGTTTGCATGCAGTCCAGCTCCTTTTAAATAATTCACAGCGTTAACCAACGAATCCGGGTTGCCGAAACCGCCAGCTTTTGTCACAGCCATCATTTCTTTGCCATTCCATGTTACCATACCAAGCGGCATGCCCGGCTCCACTTCAAAAAGCAATTCCATATCCAGAATGCCAAGAATGCTGCAAATATCTTTTGCCGTATCGCCGCCAGTCATAATAAGCGCATCAATATCGGCCGCTTCCAGTGCAGCCTGTACCAGATGCCCGAGCCCTTCCGAGATGCCTTTGCCTGTCCGGTTTGGTGTCCATCCATTCTCCGCTGCCCATAGGCGAACCTTTTCCCGGTTCTGTTGCGTGCCGGCGACATAGAGTGCCGCACTGTCCCAGCTGTCGGATTTCATCAAAACTGAAAGTTCTTTTGCAGCCTGTGCCGGGTCCTTCAGCAATTGGAGCGGATCGATTTCAATTACTTTTGTTGCCTTTCTCATTTTCAATTTCTGCAGCTGTTCCAAGGTTTTGGAAGATAAGCTGCCCGATACTACCAATACTTTTTCTGCAGGTCTTTGCAGCGACTGTATAGGAGGGCTGCTTTTGGAGTGTTGGGTATATAAATGATGGATCAACCCAGCAGACCCTGCCCAGCCGACAGCCAAGTCCAATTTGGAACCAAGCGCTGCCAGCTCGCGAAAATCCGCTTCTTCCGTTGCATCGCAGACAACCCAGCGCACCCCGGCTTGCACTTGTTCACGCACCCATGATTCGGGGCTGTCAGAAAAGAGCAGGCCACGAGTCAAAACCGCCGTTTTCATCTGTCCACTCTCCAACAAATCGGGAATATAGCTGTGCGGGACCGGTGTTTTCGGATCCTGGCCAAATTCGGTTTCTGCAACCGGAATTCCATTGACGTACAAAATTCCGTTTTCGACAGTTCTCCCCATATCCGGAAAAGCCGGCGCAATGAAAAGAATATCCACCGCTGCAGCCTCCTGCATTGCCTTTAATTCTGCCGGTACGCTGCCTCGCATCGTGGAATCCACTTTTTTATAAAATTTTTTTACACCCCGCTTTTTTAAACGGGTTACTTCCTGCCAAACGGCTCGGTAAGCATCTTCCGCTCCCATAGCCCGGCTGTCGGTATCGACAATCCATACGTCTATTTCAGAATCGCCTCTATGCTGCAGGTCGTCCGTTTCGGCAATTATGACTTTTGACTTCAAGCCTTTCTGCGCAAGCCTGACGCCGCTGTCGTTCGCTCCTGTAAAATCATCCGAAATGATGCCAATTTGAGCTGTCATTGTCTGCACTCCTTCAAGCACCTTTTTTGATCAAGGCTCCATTATCAAACATAAATCCTTTTCGTTCTAACCGTTTTACTAAAAACGCAATGTACAAAGGCAGCAGAATCGCCGTTGTAACAGTTGAAGCGGCCACTTGCACCGTTGCGATATCCACCATTGAGACAAAACTGGCGTTGGCAGCTGCAATGGCTGCCGGCGTCGCTACTGCATTTCCAGCAGTCGAACCTTCTGCAGCGCCCACAATCGGATTCCATTTCAGCGCTTTGAAAATCATATATCCTGCTGTTCCCGTAATGAAAACCGTCATTAATCCAAGGGCAATTCCGCCAAGCCCGCCTTCAATGATGGCTTGGAAATCAATGCCCATCCCAAGTGCAAAAGCAAAGAACGGAATGAGCATGGCGCTTCCCTGATCAAGGAATGAACGCATGTCTTCGTCCAAGTTCCCTAAAATCATACCGATAATGATGGGCAGCAATACCGCGATAAACGTGATTGGCGAAAACAGCCCTTCAACGAATCCCATCGTTCCGAAAATAACCAATGCTACCATCGTTAAAAAAGGCCCGTCATTTAAAGCTAATAATGAATAAGCAGCCCGATCGTCCTTTCCACCGTACTGGCCGACCAGCGCCATGTATAAGCCGCCGTTGCTGTTCGTCATTGCGGCGATAACTGCAATCGGAGCAATTCCGAGCCACAAGCCGTTGTCACCGGCAAAGAGATAGGCAATCAGGCCGACTGCCGCTCCAACTACCCACTTTGTCGTCAATAGGGTTGCACCTTTCGCCAATGACACGCCAAACATTTTTACATTGATCTGCGCTCCGGTGCAGAGCAGGAATAGCGCGATTAGCGCATTGGCGCTATCGACAAACAACGCTTCTGTAAATCCGCCGATTCTTAACAAATCCGGTGCCAAGGTATTGATTGTTGCAGCCAAAAGCAAAGGGACAACCATCATTCCTCCAGGAATGCGTTCCAGGGTCTTTTTGATTTTCATTTTCTTTCCCTCTTTTCCTCTGAAATTAAATTGATTGAATTTTTAATAAGAAAACGCTTTCAATAACACTATAAAAAGTTCTGTATAAAAAAGCAACGATATATTTTGTTTTTTACTAAAAAATATCAAATAGTTTAATATTGCAACACTTCAATGCAAAGAAATGGCGCAAACTTATTCTTTAAGTTTGCGCCATAAAGTGGCCCGGTTTATGCCTAAGCGTTTAGCTGCTTTTGTTTGATTGAAACCCTCTTCATGCAGCACTTGTTCTATTATTTTCCGCTCTATTTCTTTTAGTGTTGGTTCTCCTTCAAAGAAGAGCTCTTTGGATTTTTGTTGAGTTAGAGCAGATGACGGATTTTTCAGCACCGTGCCTTTTTCGATAACATATTCTTTTTCTGCCAGAGCCAGCTTCTTGATATAGGCTTTCAGCTCGTTGACATCGCCATTCCAATGGTTCTTTTTCAATTCCTCCATTGCATCATCACGGACTTTAATCGGCTGTGTGCCTAGTGTCTGGTGAAATTCCGTTAGAAATTGGTGAACCAACAGTTCGAAATCGCCTTGCCGGTCCGTTAAACTTGGCAGTATAATCCGCACCGCTTCTTGCATCCCTAGAGAATCGATCAGATTCGGAGGCATTTCTTCTGCAGCCAAGATCACTTGAGTATTTTGGGCAGCCAAAACAGCAAATTGCTCTTTTATTTCCCGGACAGAAGCGTTAAGCGGAGCATTGGATACCGTTACTAATAAAGTGGTTACCTTTAAGGCGTGCAGCTCGCTAAACGATTTTTTCAACTCTTCGATAGGCAGAACAGCAAAATATCCTTGCTTCTGGTGGTAGGCATGCACATAACGGGCCAATGTTTCCTTCCCGCTTCCTGGTCCTCCTTCCAAGATAATAGGCGCTGTTGCCAGAAATGGCTCTTCAAGTAAGTGCCTAATGCTCTTCATGGCAGCACTTTCTGCAGCTAGTGGAGGAAGCTGGTGAATTTTCTCGGCCACCCCTCCATTCAATTCATGGGTGGAAGTGGACAACCGCTTGAAAAAGAAAGAAAAAAGAGTGGAGCTTCGGTCTTGCCATAAAGTTGCCCGAATACTGAAGGGGCGTTCCACTTCGGTAAAGATTTTCAAAACCGGTAAATCCGAATCTTTTATTTGCTGGATCAGGGCTTTGATTTCATTTGAAGTCAACGGCAGGCGTTCAATAGAACTCCAGTTTTCATATAAAACTTTTCCGGTTTCTGTCGCTACGAAGAAATCCTGTTCCCGTTCAGTCAGCAAATGTTTAAATATGCGAAGCAACTGCTGATTTTTCTGCTGGGATTTGTATAGCCGCCGGGCTTCTTCAAGCGATTGGAGAATCGACTCACGGCCCGATTGGATCAAAAGCCCGTTCATTCCAAGTTGCTGGGCTGCATTGACCGTTACGACATCCCCAAGAATCCGGGTATATCCTTCAGCTTTCAGACCGTTTAATATAGGTTCTACATCCGAAGCTTCTTCCAAGGTTACCACCTTCAGATCAATTTCAAGCAAGCTGACGATGGAGGCAGCTCCGATAGTGATATTCGAAAAACCGACGAGTGCCTTTTTCTCCCCTAGATGGCCGCTCGCAAGCATGATAGACCGCAGCAAATCGTATCCGGACATATGGACATCGATGACCGGCAGCATTACGGCATCCCGTATTAATTTTGCTGTTCCGCCACGACTGATAAGTACATCCACCCCCTGCTGTTCCAGTTCTTTCGCCAAGGCCACCCCTTTTTCCAGGTTCCCCGTCACGGCAGTAATCAGTAAATCGTTCTGTCCCTTCTTCAGTTCCTCTATTACTGGAACCATCGCATCATATGGCGAAATAAAGCCTATGCTGATTTTTTTCATTACGACAGTCCTCCTTATCTGCAGCTATCTATTGCCATTATAGCAACCATCGAAAGAGCTTAACAAAAAGCAAACCCTTCCGGTGCGTTAATACAGTCAAAAGAATTTCGGCTCGATCTGTTCTTTAGCCTGGTGTTTTTACTTTCGATCCATTGATTTTAAGATAATTTTTTCCGGCTTTTTTCACTTCATATAACGCGCGGTCTGCATTTTTAAAAAGACTAGAAGAGTCGACGCCTTCAAATGGCGCTAGCGCAGCGCCCATACTTGCTGCCACCTTTAAATTTATCCCTTGAACAAACCATGGCCTTTCCAATGCTTCATGGATTTTATCGGCAGCCAATCGAACTTTTTCTTCAGTGTTGGCATCGAATAGCAGGATAACGAATTCATCTCCTCCTAAGCGTGCAGCGATATCCGATTTGCCAATCGCATTAGTCAGTCGTTTACTGAATTCCAAAATTACAGCATCCCCGGTTTCATGGCCCCACTCGTCATTGATTTTTTTGAAATCGTCCATATCCAGCACCATAAGGGCAAAAACGGTTCCGGCCTCTATTTCCGCTGTCAGCCGCTCCGAAAGCATTCTCCGGTTGGGAAGACCTGTTAAAGAATCATGATAGGCATAATACTCAAGTTCTCTTTCACGCTGCCTTTGCTGGGTAACATCCCGCAAAATAAGAACTTTATGGATAAATTGATTTTGATCATCAAAAACGGGAGTGCCGTGCAATTCCGACCAAATCCAGCCTTTCGTTTGATGAAGGATGCGCAATCGTAATTTGCATGACTTCCCGCTTAACATCGACTGTTCGAATGCCTCTTCCAGCTTTACCAAATCATTCGGATGGATAAACGACAAGGGCCGCATGCGGATTGCTTCATCTGGAAGAACGCCGTAAACCGTCTGGCATGAAGGTGAAACATATAGGCATTCGCCTAATTCATTAAGCAGAACGATTACATCTTGGGCATTTTCTGCAATAATGCGGAACCGTTCTTCACTGCCGGCATACTTGCTCGCTAATTTATCCAGCTCAGTCATGTCTTTCAAAATCGCATAATAGCCGGTAGTTTTCCCATCGATCTCAATTGCAATCATTTTCATCAAACAGCCGATTTGCTTGCCCGACACATGCACCAAATGAATGCGAAAATCTTCCGGCGCATCGCTACTTGCTTGCTCTAAATAATCGTGCACTTGGGTCCGGTTATCAACAACCAAGTAATCCGCTAAATTCTTCCCAATCAAATCGCTCATTTTATAGCCGCTTATTTTTTCAACAGCAAGGTTGCCAGTTCGGATTTGCCCTGCCATGTCGATGGTGAAAATTGCATCACCGTTCTTTTCAAATAGTGAACGATACCGGGAAGTCCCTTCTTCGAGCTGCTTCCAGGCTTTATTTTTTTCCGCTTCTTCCATCTTCTCTTTTGTAATATCTTTTACGACGCTGACAATATACGTATATTTCTTTGCTTCATTTACAATAGCGGTCATCCGTGTGGAACACCATCGCCTTTCTCCACCCGCTGTATAATAATCGTCTTTAAAGCAAACAGCTTCTCCGCTCTCTAAAGCTTTGGCATAAAGTGTTTTTAAATGAGCAGCTTTTTCCTCACTATGTACTTCACGCAAGGTTTTCCCTAATGCGTTTTCATTCAGCCCTGTATTTTCCATGGCAGTTTTGCTAATAAATTCGTAAGTGATAGAGGCCATATTGTTCATTTTTACAATAAACACCATTTCTTGTATGCCATCCATCAATATTTGGGCAAAAGGAATCGCTTCAAAATCTGCATTCATACTAACTGCCTCCTGTTGTTTTAATTAAAATAGAAGTTGATTTGGCAATCTACAATCTATATTCAATATTTCAACATTTATTTTTTATTACATAATACCCTAGTAAATAATATACACTTATTTTCCTTTTAAAAGGAAAAATATAAATTTTAATTTGCCAACTTCGTTGATTATAGAGAAAGCAGTGAAGCGAATTTCTTTTCCAAAGCTCTCTTTCTGTTAAGGCATGTATTCCTTCTATATAATGAAATTAAAAAGAGGTGGCATTCATGTGCTTGATTAATTTTCAATACAAAGACCATCCGAAATACAAATTGGTTATAGCAGCCAACCGGGATGAATTTTACCAGCGTCCCACTGCACCTGCCCAGTTCTGGGAAGACGAACCTGGCATACTTGCCGGGCGCGACCTGATGCAAATGGGAACATGGCTGGGCGTTGCAAAAAATGGCCGGATTGCTGCTCTGACGAATTTCCGTGATCCGTCCTTGCCGGAAGCCAATAAAATCTCGCGCGGCGCCATTGTCCGGGACTTTTTATCGACCGGCGTCGAGGCTCAACAGTTTCTTGAATCCCTTAGCCCCGAAGATTATACAGGGTTTAATATTATCGCAGGAGATGCGGATCACTTGTATTATTACAATAACATTGAAAACCATTTGACCGAAGTTGAACCCGGCCTTCACGGACTCAGCAACCACTTGCTCGATACGCCCTGGCCAAAAGTCATTAAAGGCAAAAACTATTTGGAACGGTACTTATCCGAACAAGAGCGTGTTGATCCAGAAGACTTATTCCGCTTTCTGGCTGACAGCGAACAAGCGCCCGATTCCACATTGCCCCAGACAGGCGTCGGTCTTGAATTCGAACGAATGCTGTCTTCGATGTTCATCAAAACACCTGAATACGGAACCCGTTCAGCGACTGTTGTCCTCATCGACCAAGACGACCATGTGACATTTGCTGAAAGGATATACGAAAAAGGGGAATTCAAAGAGCAGAACGTATTTGAGTTTGATATCGAATAAAGGTTCAAAAAAGCCATTCGCTTTGCGAATGGCTTTCAGGCTGTCGAGAAACATTCCATTCTCTAAGTCATTTCGCTCCAAGTGGACGCTTTCCGCGGGCACGGCTTCAGCCGCTTCCTTCGCTGCGCTCCGTCCAGGGTCTTCAGCTCGTGCTGCTCCCGCAGGAAACAAGACTGCGAAGCAGACTTGTTTGCGACGAAGCTAGCGCAGCGATGCAGGAGCACAATGTTTGCCCTCGCCACTTTCCGCTTCATTCCATTCACTCTTTAAACAAAGAATTGTTTTTATCAGATAGAGTGAATGAGTATGCGTGCTTTTTATTCACAGTTCACTGTCGATATGAAGCAAACCAGCGGAGAAAACCCTACTGCTCCTGCGCAAGCTCGTCGCAAAGACATTGCTTCGCAAGCTTCAGCCATTGTCTTGCCTGCGGGGCAGCGTAAGCGACGAGACAGCCGAGACCCCGCAAGAAATGATTGGGCTTTGCCCAATCATTTGCGACGAAGCTAGCGAAGCGATGCAACGCTCTTCCATGTTTCGAAGCTAGCGAAGCGATGCAACGCTCTTCCATGTTTCGAAGCTAGCGAAGCGATGCAGAAACAGGAGCACAAGGTTTTCGCAGCGGCTGAGGAGGCTTGGCGCTCGCCCGCGGCAAGCGCAGCTGGTTTGTGGAATATTGGAGATATTCTAAGGGGAATTTTTTCTATATCTTTCTCAACAAGCAGAAAGCCATTCGCTTTGCGAATGGCTTTACATTTACATTATAAAATTATTTGTAAATAGCTTGGCAACCTGCTTTTTTCTTTGGTTTCCAGCAGCTGTCGAGGCAATCCTGGTGTTACTCAAACGACACCGACATGCTTTCCAGCAAGCGCTGGTATTCCGGATATTCCTTGTTCCATTCTTCTTCGCGGGCAATTTCTTTTCCTTCAAGAAGCGCTTCAATAACATCCAGGCAGACATGCCATCCGGCCAAATCTTTTGCCGTGTGCGGAACAATTTTGCTGATGGTTTCCACCAGTTCAAGCCGTGTCCCACCACCATCGGATGCCAGTTCAAAGCGGACCTGGTCTTCTCCCCATTCAAACGCCAGTTTTTGGCCTTCTTCGTATTCGAGGATGGTCATATTCTCATAATTTCCATTCCCCATATTAAACTTAATCTTGCCGCCTTTTCGAAGGTCTTCAATCGTCAATTCCGAAAACCATTGCTGAAGTTTCGGGTTCTCTGTCAACATCGCCCAGACTTCTTCTCGGTTCTGGGCAAACGTGCGTACAAATGTCGCTTTGTAGCCTGATTCAACTTTTATAACTTCCGCTCTCAAAATCATCCCTCCCAGTACTTGTTGTTTCTCATTATACATCAGCTGCCCGGCGCTTATCTTCTTTAAAACTTCCTGCACTTTTTATGGAAATCTACCGCTAACCCTTCCCTAAAAGGGGTATAGACTCCTTAAGGAGTTGAAGAATATGAGATTAGGCTATGCATGCATGAATACCGAATTGAAAACTGTCTTCCGGACTTTGCGCCTTGCAACAGTTGAAGCGGAAGGTACAGCAAAAATCAAAGAATTGACTTTAAAGAATATGCAGACAACCTTGGAAATAATTCAATGGAATATAGAAAACAATATTTTTTTCTACCGGGCTTCAAGTTCAATGATTCCATTATCGACCCACCCCGTTAACGACTGGATCTGGTGGGAAGACCCGGACTTCCTGGACATTGCAGAACAAATCCGTTTATTGGTAGAAGCTTCACAAATGCGTGTTTCCATGCACCCGGGGCAATACACGGTACTCAATTCACCAAAACCGGAAGTAGTTAAAAAATCCATTGAAGATCTGGAATACCACGACCGGCTGATCCAATTGCTCGGTGGAAACGACTTGATCCTGCACACCGGCGGAGCATATGGAGACAAGGAAAGCGCAAAAGCCCGTTTTGCAGAAAATTACCTGAACCTCTCCAACAGCATCAAACGGCGGCTGCGGCTCGAAAATGACGATAAAACATTTACTGTCCGCGACGTACTTGATGTCAACAAAATGTGCGGCGTTCCAGTCTGCTTTGATATTCATCACCATAATTGCAACAACGATGGAAAACCTGTAGACTTTGCCGAGATTTTAGCCACTTGGGAAGGATTCGGCATACCCAAAATCCATATCAGCACAGGCAAGGAAGGCTTCACCGACTTGCGCCACCATGACCTGGTATCGGAAACCGACTTTAACGAACTCCTTTTGCTGCTCGGCGATACGGATGCAGATATTATGTTCGAAGCAAAACTGAAAGAACAGGCGGTCCTGCCTTTTGTAAAACAGTTGGCCCAAAAATAAGACAAAACGGCTGCCTTTTTGGCAGCCGTTTTGTTATTTACCGGACTAACGGAAAGCTCAACGTGAACGAAGTGCCTTTTCCTTTTTCTGAACTTACCTGAATCTCCCCGCCCATTTGGCGGATGATACTGTAAGTTACCATCATGCCAAGGCCGGTGCCTTTTGACTTTGTTGAAAAGTACGGTTCGCCGAGGCGCTGGATTTCTTCTTTTGTCATACCGTTTCCAGTATCGTTAACTTTAATCGAAACGTCGTTTTTTCTTTCTTTTATCGCAATATCCAAAGTTCCTCCGTCCGGCATCGCTTCAATGCCATTGCGAATAATATTGATCAATGCCTGATGAAGTTTTTGCTTGTCAGCAAGGATCTTGGCAGTTCCATGAAATTCGGCCAGGCGAATTTCCACCTTGCCCCAATGCGCATAAGGCTTCATGACTTTAAGGACCTGCTCCACCTCGGACCCCGCTTTCAAAACTTCCAACTGTTTTTGGACAGGTTTGGCAAATAAAAGATAATCATTGATTAATTGGTCTGCTGCTTCTATTTCCTCCAGCATCGTCCCTTGGAATTCCAGCTGCTTTTCCCGGCTGTACTCTTGCTCCTGCATCAGCTGCAGAAACCCCTTCACACTTTGAAGCGGATTTCTGAGTTCATGGGAAACAGAAGCCGCAAAATGGCTGACGGTTTCAAGTTTCTCATGCTTCATTAACGAGTTCAGCATGTATTCCTGGCGCAAAATATGCTCGATCAACAAAGCAGCGAGTGCAGTAATTGCTCCTTGGTTCAGCATCAACAACAGCCAAATATCAATCAAATCATGAATGGGGTCACCAAACAAAAAATAGCCGGCGATCAAATTAAAGAAAAACGATAAAAAAGTAATTAAGAAGACAAATCCTACTTTTCCTGCTCGATTGATGCGCATATAGAAAGGGTGCAGCAATGGTACGCCAATTGCAAGGAGCAGCTGATTGAGTATGGCGATGTACATGCCGTCTCCGCCTATCACCATACGGCCCAACGATGAAACGATAAAAAGAACGGCACTTACAAGTGGACCCCCGTAAAGGGCTCCGACAATCATCGGTACTTGCCGCAGATCAAATATATAGTCATCGGACAAAAACTGGTACGGAAAAAACATGCAAAGAAGGATCGAAACAGAGAACAACACGGTCAACGTTACGCGATGGCTGACAAAAAAGTTCCGTTTGCCTGCCGGTGCAAACATTTGATATAAAACAATCGGAAAGATAATAAAGAAGATATTGTTGATCATTCCGGTCATCATTTGCAGCACGGTGTCCTCTCCCTTCTTTCAAGTTATAAGAAGTCCATTATACCGCCACTGATCACTCTGCACCACTCCCCCTACCAATTTTATTGGCCATTTTACTTTAGTGTGCTGCTTGCTATAGTAGCTTTCACTTTTTTCAATACCCGTTCCCGCCTTTTTTTCATCCCTGAAAGCGAAATGCAGGAAGACACAGCCAATTCGCTGAGGCTTTTTCCTTTCACGAATAAATCATCAAGCAAGACATATTCCGATTCCGAAAACAGTTGGGCATCCAGCCATTCCGGCAATCCATCTTCAATGCGGTCATCGCTGATCCATTCAAATGCTTCATTTTCAGTTACCGCAAAACGGCTGGAAAATCGGGATTCTTTTTTTAGTTCGTCAAGCATGGCGCCATGAATGCTGCGAAAAGCAAATGGCGTGAAATCCCCTTTTGATTCGTCGAACCGCTGGCACGCCTGCCAAAGCGCTATTTTACCGACTTGCCGAAAGGCATCGTAATCACGGTAAATATGCAGTTTACGGATAATGGCTGAAATCATGGGCGAGTATTGAATCAAAGCTTCGTCGAAATTCTTCACGTCTTTTTCCTTCTGAACGTTCCTGTTATTCCCGGGTAACGACAGCATATTAAATGAGAAGAAGTTATTCAAAATACCATACATGCCAATAGATACATAATCAGCTATTTTAAGACACCTTATACATTACGTTTGATACATATAAATGTAAAAAATAATCCTTTTTTCAGAAAATTATGTTGATTCCTCACATACCGAATGGTACTATTTTCTAGTACACTGAAAGGGGAGTTTTTGTTGGGGAAATACGAAGAGAATTTTATTAATCGATCTACCTTATTTTTAATGTCTTCATTTGAAACAGAGCGCAAAACAAAAGTGGTCACAAAGCAGGGAGAGTTCTATTCACATCTCCCCGCCCTGCAACTGCTTGATCATGCCTGTATGCTTTATGCCTCGACATATGAAGGCCGGGTAAAAGCAAATCGCCACAACTTGAAACAGCACAAAAAGACACCCATCCTTATTTCAACGGATGGTGTAGCAGCATTCCCGATAAAATCACCAACCCATCCGAAGTGCGCGTGGATCTTCAATCATGATTACCGAACGGAATTTATGTCTCCCACCCGGACCCGCATCATCTTTGAACAACATAAGGTGTCTGTCGAACTGGATGTCTCCATCCATACAATGGAAAAACAACGATCACGCATGTATGAAATGCTTTATTATTATATGAAAATCCGGGACAGGCACAATACATAGTCCTGGAAACTTGCCTGCTCAACAAAAAAGGCACCTCATTGTGAATTGGCCCGTGCATCCAATTCAGAGAGAGGTGTCTTTCTTATTAGGCAGCGTCGTCCTGCATCAGCAGAAATGCAATTTCAATTTGCCATTTATGCAGATCCGGCTCAAGCTCAGGATCAGTCAAGTAATATTCAAAGCGCCCATTCCATATTTCGTCATCCGCTTCCCAGCGTTTATCAATATCCAGTTCTTCTTTTTTCGTCCATTCTTCCAATTGCTTCAGTGAAATTTCCAACTGATCCGGATGGCCTTGATGGACAGCAATTGCATAAGACCCGCCCGGGACAAAACTGGCAATCACCCGCTCATCTCCTGTCACCATCCGCTCAATCGGCACACCAACTTCCAGGCTGAATTCGGCATCCTCACTTCCAATGCACCAGTATCGGTAAAATGGCTCACCAGACGGTTCAATGTCTTTTTTATTCAGCCAATCATAAATTTCCGGGAGCAAAACTGTCGTCTGCGCCCAATCCTTCAGTGTCACTTGGATTGGAATTGCTACATAAGGCTGTTCGGTCCGCAATTCAACCGTAGGTTCGTTGATGTACTCATACCTCATTCTACCCATCCTTTCTCCTGCAGAAAAACTTCCTCTTCCTTTATGTATTCCATGAATAAAGAAAAATGCCTGCCACAATATTGACAAATAATCTGGAGCGGGATAAATTGACAGCGCTTTGCCGAAAACTATATTCTGTAAGTACTGACCAACCGGTCACATTTTCTGACCAGCCGGTTACTAGGAGGGATTTTTTGGACAAAAGAAAGGAATTGATGAATCAGGCGGTTCACTTTTTCTCTTTAAAAGGGTTTCATCAAACTTCGGTGCAGGAAATCGCTCAAGCTGCAGGGATTTCAAAAGGAGCATTCTATAAACATTTCGATTCCAAAGAGACTCTCTTTATGGACATCCTGTCCCGCTATAACGAAGAATTGAATGCAGATCTCTCTTCCCCCCATTTGGAAGAAGGATTAAATGACAAGCAAATATTTATCCGGAAATTAGAATTGGAAATCGAACGTACAGTGATCAACAAGGAATTCTTTTTAATGGTTTTCAAAGATTTTCCGAAAGACAGCAGTGCTCAATTGGAAAAATTGTTTTATGAATTACGTTCTTCTCAGCTGACAGTACATAAGAACAACCTGCTGGAAGCTTACGGCGAGAAAGCCCAGCCGTTCATTTATGATCTGGTCACCATCCTGGAAGGCATCAAGCGGGAATATTTCTTCAACCTGATTTTCCTGGACAGGCAAGTGGAAGCCAAAAAACTGGCCGGGTTTATTGCTTCAAGCATAGATGCCATCGTCAGCCAGTTGGGAGAGATGGAACCGGTTTTGACGGATATGCCAGCGCCGATCAGCGCACTTGAGGAAAATTTTCTGAACGTCGAAGAAAAGATCCGGATGTCTGCGCCGAATAAAGAAAAACTGCTTTCTACGCTGCAGCTTCTGAGAGAAGAGATGGCCAAGGATAACCCGCAGCAATTCCTGATTGAAGCCTTATGGCTGTATTTATCGCAAGAACCACAAATAGAAAAAGAACTTCTTCAGTTAAAGAAATTCTTATAAAGGAGCATCCGTCTTGAAAAAAATTATTGATTTTTCCCTGAACAATAAATTCGCCATCTGGATTTTAACCTTAATGGTCGTCATTGCAGGTTTGTATTCCGGATTGACGATGAAGCAAGAATCGATTCCAAGCATCACCTTGCCTGCGTTAACGGTCATCGCTCCATATCCGGGAGCAGCACCTGACGAAATCGTCGAAGAATTGACGATTCCGATGGAACAGCGCATCCAGAATATGAACGGCGTGGAACTGGTGACTTCTTCGTCCCTGGCAAATGCAGCAACGATCCAAGTCCAATATACATTCGAAACGGACATGGACGAAGCAGCCCGCCAAGTGGAAACTGCACTTTCTGAACTGTCATTGCCGGAAGGTGCAAGCGAGCCGGAAGTATCCCGACTCAGCTTGGATGCCTTCCCCATTCTGACGCTTAGCATCAGTGAACCAGGAAAATCGTTGGAAGAACTGACCACAACAGTAGAAGAGAATGTATTGCCTCAACTTGAAGGCGTCGAAGGCTTGTCTGACGCGCAGATTTCCGGACAGCGCGTCCAAAAAGTGACGATGACTTTCAATGAAGAAAAAATGGCTCAATACGGGATGACTCCTGACACAATCCAGCAATTGATCCAAGGATCAAACTTGTCATTTCCGCTTGGCTTAACAAACTTTGACGGCGAGTTGAAAAACCTCGTCATCGATGGCAATGTTACGACGGTTGACGATTTAAAAGCGTTGCAGATTCCAGCTGTGCCGCAGCAAGCGTCTGCTGGAGCACCAACTGAAATGCCAACCGGCCAAGATCCAACAGCCGCCGCTGGAGCTGAGCAAGGACAGGTTCCGCCAGCTGGCCAGGTCCAGAACCCGGCTGCTGCTGCAGCTCCTCCTGTCACCCAAGTACCGACAGTAGCGCTTAGTGAATTGGCCGATATTGAAGTTGTGAGCGAAGCCGAATCGATTTCCCGCACCAACGGAGAAGAATCGATCGGCATCCAGATCGTGAAATCGCCTGAAGCCAACACGGTTGAAGTGGCGAATGCCGTCAAAGACATTGCGGCAGATCTTGAAAAAGACTATGGTTTGAACGTTGCCACCACTTTTGACCAAGCAGAGCCGATTGAGCAGTCAGTTGAAACGATGCTCAGCAAAGCACTCTTCGGCATCCTGTTTGCCGTAGTGATTATCCTGATCTTCCTGCGCAGCTTTAAAACAACGATTATTTCCATTATTTCAATTCCGTTGTCGCTGCTGATGGCGATTTTCCTATTGAACCAAATGGATATCACCTTAAACATTATGACGCTCGGCGCGTTGACGGTCGCAATTGGACGCGTCATCGACGACTCGATCGTTGTTATTGAAAATATTTACCGCCGTATGGCTCTGCCGGGCGAAAAACTGCGCGGCAAAGAATTGATCCGGGAAGCGACACGCGAAATGTTCATCCCGATTTTCTCTTCTACTGTCGTAACGATTGCCGTATTCTTGCCGCTGGCACTTGTCGACGGACAAATCGGTGAATTGTTCCTGCCATTCGCCCTTGCAGTGGTATTTGCCTTATCCGCTTCCCTGCTCGTTGCGGTTACCATCGTACCGATGATGGCCCACTCGATGTATGGCAAGCAGCTGCAGAACCTCGATGCAGCTAAATCCAAACAAAAAGAACACAAGCCAGGAAAATTGGCGAACGGTTACCGCCGCATTCTGGAATGGACGTTAAACCATAAAATCATCACTTTCGGCGGTGCAACAGTTTTACTGGTTGCAAGTCTATTCCTCGTACCGGTTATCGGCGTTTCATTCCTGCCGGAAGAAGAACAGAAAATGGTCATGGCGACATACAGCCCGGAACCAGGGCAAACGCTTGAAAATGTAGAACAAATCGCGCTGGACGCTGAGTCGTTGATCGACGGCCGCGACGGCGTCACGACTTATCAATACTCACTCGGCGGCGACAGCCCGATGGCCGGTTTTGGCGGAGGCAGCAACTCGGCCCTGTTCTTCATCGAATATGACGACGACTTTGAAAACTTCAGCAATGAAGGCGATAACCTGATCGAAGAATTGAACACCAAAACCGCAACTGGTGAATGGGCAGCGCTCGACTTCTCAGCCACAGGTTCAAGCGGCATTGAAACCTTCGTATACGGCGACAGCATCGAAGACATCCAAACGGCAATCGACCAGATCCAGCCGCTGATGGAAGAAAACGAGGGGCTTGAAAAAGTCGAATCCAGCCTGACTGAAGCTTATGACCAGTACACCTTGGTTGCCGACCAGGAAAAACTCGGGGCTTCTGGCTTAACAGCAGCACAAATCGGCATGGCGTTAAGCGGCACAGGCGAAGCGCCGGTGCTGACTACGGTCAAGCATGAAAACAAGGATATTAACGTATATGTAGAAGTGGCACAAAAAGATTATGCAGCTATTGATGACGTAACGGATGTCGAAATCCCGACTGCCCTTGGTACAACGGTTGCGATCGGAGACGTCATGACGGTCGAAGAAGGCAAATCGCCAGATACGATCGACCGCCGCGACGGACAGATGTATGCATCACTGACTGCTGATGTAACTGGCAATAATGCCGCTGAAATCACAGCGGATATCGATGCAAAAACAGATGAGTTGGACTTGCCGAGCGGTGTGTCGATTGACCACGGCGGCGTCACTGAACAGATCAATGAGTCCTTTACTCAACTGGGCTTAGCCATGCTGGCAGCAATCGCCATCGTCTACTTCGTGCTCGTCGTGACATTCGGAGGCGCTCTGGCACCATTCGCCATCCTGTTCTCATTGCCGTTCACGGTAATCGGTGTACTCGTGGCCTTGTGGATTTCAGGAGAAGCATTAAGCGTCAACGCGTTGATCGGTGTCTTGATGCTGATCGGTATTGTGGTGACGAACGCAATCGTCCTAGTCGATCGTGTCATCCACAAGGAAAAAGAAGGCTTTACCACTCGCGAAGCCTTGCTTGAAGCAGGTTCGACCCGTCTGCGTCCAATCTTGATGACGGCACTAGCGACAATCGGCGCGCTCATTCCGCTTGCAATCGGAGCAGAAGGCGGCGGATTAATTTCCAAAGGCCTCGGCATCACGGTAATCGGCGGATTGACCAGCTCGACTTTATTGACATTGGTAATTGTGCCGATCGTTTATGAAGTGGTAGCGAAATTCCGCAAGAAACAAATGAATTAATGAGAAACCGCTCCAGCCGTTTTGGCTGGAGCGGTTTTTTCGTATTTGAGTAGAGTGATGAGTGCACCGGCTGCCGGATACGACCAGTAGTCTGTGAAATACGACCAGAAGAAGTGGAAATACGACCAGTTGATTGAAAAATACGACCAGTAGTCACCAAAATACGATTCCCACGCCTATTTCAACCTTAATAGAGGCCGGTTTCGGAAATAATATAGCGCAAACTTTTCTGATTGCCTACTGTTTCAAAATTGGCGCTTTGTAGGATGGCGGCAGCGTTGCTCCTTGAATTTATACCGCTAAACCAGCGAAATTCCCGGTTTGAAATGGTATTGCCGATAAGCAGGCGGTAATCCTGCAAAGCGGGCAAATGTGTGTTTTTTTGCTTTCCGCCGCAATTGCTGCAGCGCCAGAATTTACGTGAATAAGTCATTCGTGAAGATAGGCAATCCGGACAAAAGATGCCAGTCAGAATGGGGTAAGGGAGTGGAATCGGTTCGTGAATTTGCACTGGGGGCTGCAAAGAGAGGAAAAATTCACTTAGCTGTAGTGGATCGTGTTTTAAAGAATTGCGATGCTGGGCAATCAGATGATCTAAGACATAGGGGAAACCGGAAGAGTGAATAACGCGGCGTTCAACGTTTTTCACACTTAACACGCAGGAAGAATTGGTAAATACAACGATGCCAATCACCGGGAGTTTATTGTCAATCAGTTTGGAAATCTGCTTTTCGTGGCGGTAAAGCTGATCATCGGGATTTGTCATGCCGGTGATAACGCCATTCAATGTCCGGGAAAATTGTCGCTTGTCCCCGTCCATTTCAATGAATCCGCTGATATTTTTTATTTCAATGAGGAGAATGAATGACGGAAAAATGAACAGCGTATCAATTTGATGGCCCTGAATTGAATAATCAGGAATGGCGATATAAGGTTCACCGGTATTATAGTTCATACAAATTTTATCAAACCAGCATTCGCCGGCATATCCAGCCGCACGCCTCCGGACATTCTCTTTTAATTCGGGATGAGACGGATGGCTTGAAGGCGTACGCCTTAATAAAGCTTCAAAATAGACTAACTTATGCGGACGCTGCCGCTCTTTGATCAACAATTGCATCATCCTTTCAGTAGAGGTGAAGTTAATATAGCTTTTCATCCAAAGAAAATCAAGGCTATTTCCATAACGGGTATGACTTTATTCCAAATACGGCTAGCCGTTTCAGAAATACGACCAGCAACAGCAAAAATACGATTCACATACAACAAAAAGAGCCCGGACTGAAGAATTTCTTCAATCCGGGCTCTTCCCTTATTGCTTCAGCAAAAATTCCAGCACTTTGTCATCAATCTTGCGTTCTTCGGTCCAGCGGTCATCGAAATTCTCGCGCAAAGCAAAGATCCTCAATGCGTTCTGCACTTCGCCTTCATACGCCGGCTGATCTGCATGCTCAAGCAACTCAAGCTTCACCAGCTGCTGCTTGATGTCCGTGAACACTTCTCCTTCAATTTCGGCGAAAGCTTCGGACGGCATGCCGTATAATTTATGCAGCTCGTACAAACGCTGCAATTCCACGATTGGCTCCGGGTGGTCGTCGACGCGAAGATCGACCTTAACGTCATTGTAGCCGCCGTACCCTGCCCCTTCCTGCAATACATAAAGCGCCGCCGATTGTTTGCCCCGGCTGTCTCCGCCGGCATGCTGCGCTGCTTCCAGTGCTTTCAGCAGCCGTTCGGCAAGCGGTCCTTCCGTTTTTTCAAACGTCCTGCTCATTGCAGTGACTGTTTCTTCGCTGACCAGAATATTGCCCTGTGCGGAGTGGTGCTTGCCGACTTTATGGCCTGCCCAGTCGTAGCATTCTTCTCCTGTGAACGCACTGGCTTCCCCTTGGGAATTAATCACGGCCACCTGACGCAAGTTTCTGCCGGGATCGTTGCTTACCAATTGCGCTACCACTTCTTCCGGCGCCATGCCTTGTTCCAAAAGCGCCAGTCCCTCAGGACCATAAGCCGTATTTGCCCAGGACTGCGTTGCTACTGCCCCGACGTTCGCTTTGGCCCAAGGCACCACCGAGCCGACTGCCAAAAACTTTGATTGCACCGCCACTCCGACTTCGCCCGTCTCCGGGTCAGCGCCTACAATTGAAAACGTCGCGACAAGTTTACTTTTATCCACTAATTCCCTTACCACAAAATCCCCTCCTTAAAATAGCTTCATCCGGTATTCCTCAACTGGCTTCATTTGCTTAATAAATGCCTTTAACAATTCTTTGGTCGCTTCAACGTCTCCAAGATCGATCACTTCAATCGAAGAATGCGCATTGCGCGATGGTATCGATAAGACCCCTGTCGGAATGCCATTATGTGCCAAGCTGAATTCCCCAGCATCCGTGCCGATTCCCGGGAACACTTCTAATTGGTACGGCAATCCGGCATTCTCCGCAACGTCCACCAAATGTTTCCGCACTTTTTTATTGGCAATCAAGCTGAAATCGAGTACTTTGATGCCAACCCCGGCACCGAGCGCCAAAGTCTGGTCCATCATTTCTTCCGGCGTGTCGCTGACTGCAGTGGTATCAAGCGCAATCATGACGTCCCCAGTGAGCTGATGGCTGCCGACTCTTGCCCCGCGCAAGCCCACTTCTTCCTGTACGGTAAAAATTCCGATAAACTCACCCGAAAAATCAGCCGCATCCAAATCCTCCAATGCCTGCATCAAAATGGCGCACCCTACCCGGTCATCAAAGCTTTTGCCAGAAACCCGCTTATCGGTCAATTCATCGAAATGCGGATACCAGACAATTGGGTCGCCAATTTGAATGCCAAGCGCTGTTGCTTCTTCGCGGCTCGCAGCTCCTGCATCAATGTAAAGACTGCGATGATTTCTCACTTTTGCTGCATCATCAAATTTCACCATATGAGCTGAAATCGTTCCGATGACGCCCGTCCGCAGCCCCGTTTCTGTGCGGATTTGGACTCGCTGCGACAGCAGGATCCGGTCGTCGTGGCCACCCAGTTTTTCAAACCGGATCAAGCCATTGTCTTCAATTTTCTTGACAATAAATCCTACTTCATCCATATGGGCAGCCACAATAATCGCCGGCCCTGACTGATTTCCTTGTTTGCGGACGATTAAGTTTCCTGCATTATCCGCTTCGATGGAGTCCACTTTCCCTTTCAAATACCCGGCAATATACATGGCAACTTCTTCTTCAAACCCGCATGGACCCACAATTTCTGTTAATTCTTTCAGTATTTTTTTCATCTAATATCTCCTTTTAAAGTAACTATTAATTATTTATAAATATTATAAGTACTTTAACTGTTAATTCATTACTTTCTTTTTCTTTTCATCCACCTACACTATACATAAAGCAAAAAACGAAATCAATTAAATTTTCTAAATAAATAAAAACCTGTGCATTAAAACTGCACAGGCCATTATTTTTAATTCTCCCGAATAAAGTTGAATTTGTTTTTCATAATCTTGGTTTCCACAATGACGTTTGTTCGCTCTATGCCAGTCACTTTGTTTAACTTCTTCTCAACAAAGTCACTTAATGCTTCGAGTGATTCTACACATACTTCCGATAAAATGTGGTAATCCCCTGTAGTTAAAGAAACGAAGCGGACTTCACTCAACTCAGCCAGTTCTTTTGCACATTGCTGCAGCCCATTCTGCTTTGCGGCAATCTGGATAACCGCAATGATGTTCAAGCCAATTTTCATCGGGCTTACGACACCGACAATTGACAAGGTACCGTTTTCACGCAAATTGGAAACACGCAGGCGGATGGTTCTTTCGGCAACGCCAATCCTTGAGGCAATTTCCTTAAAAGTCATCCGCCCATCATCCTGCAGAAACGACAAGATTTTTAAATCCAGTTCATCGAGGCCTTCTATATGTTCCGCCATCCTCTCAACTCCTCTGCAGTTCAATGTTTTGCTTATGAAAAAAGAATAGCACAAATATTTACAGCAAAACAGCTTTCCAGCCATTTCATTTCCCTAAAAATAGCCCGGTGAATGTCGGGCTGTTTTCTCTTTTCACCTTCTGAGCAATGCCTGAAAGCTAAAGAATGAGCCACACTCCACTTATTCCTCCAAATTCAGCTTTGTATCCCGCTTCGTCCATTTCAGAAACAGCAAGTAGATGATTCCGATTGCCAGCCAGATAAACCCAAGCTGTTTCGACAAGGCATCCAAGTTCCACCAGACGTATGCAATGATAGTAAACCCGATGAGCGGCAAAACTAAATGCTTGAAATAGTTCTTGCTTTTCTTTTTACCGATAAAGTAAATGATGACTGACACGTGAAGGAAAAGAAAAGCGGTCAAAGCCCCGAAATTGATGACGGAAGCCAACTCGCCAATACGGTTTGCGAAAAAGCTTGTCACGATCAATGAAATGATGGCCACAATGATGGTGCTGATATAAGGGGTCTGGAATTTCGGATGTACTTTTGCAAGCAATTTCGGCAGTTTCCGGTCACGGGCCATGCTGTATAACACACGTGATATTGCTGCCTGGGCAACAAGAGCGTCGGCAATTCCCCAGGCAACCGCTGTGGCAATAATGGTCAACCATTTAAGCCAAGCGCCTCCCGCCACTTCTGCAATCTGGTAGAAAGCCACATCGGCATTTTCAAACGTCGTATAATCCGGCCAAATCAGTGCAGCTACCCAGGTCTGGATGATGAAGAGCACGCCGACTACGAGCAAAGACACAATAATGGCATTGCCGACAGCTTTTCGTCCCCCTTTTGATTCTTCCGCAAGCGTGGCAATTGCATCAAATCCCAAAAAGCTTAAGACAGCAATCGATACCGCTCCCATGACAAGCCCCAAACTGAATTGGTCGGCATCGTAAAGCGGCTTATACGTAAATTCTGCACCGTTAACCCCTTGGGCAACTGCATAGATGCCGACTCCTACAAAAATGGCCAATACAATCAATTCGAGCACAATAATGATTTTATTTGCCTTTGCCGTAAACTCAATGCCGATGACGTTGATGACTGTGTTAATTCCGATAAAGAAAACGAGCCAAACCAGCAGCGGGATTTCCGGGACAATGTCATGGAGCGCCGCCGCACTGACCAGGTAAAGCAGCGCCGGCACAAAAATATAATCGAGCAGGATAAGCCAGCCGGCGAGGAACCCTGCTGCGTCATTAATGCCGCGCTGCGCATAGGAATAGACAGAGCCGGCAATCGGAAAAGCCTCCGACATTGTGGCATAACTGAGCGCAGTAAAAATCATGGCAACCATGCCGATTAAATACGCCAATGCAACCATGCCGTTCGAGCCTTGTGCAATGATGCCATAAATGCCGAATGGTGCAATCGGTACCATAAACACCAATCCGTAAATCATCAAATCCCAAAACGTCAATGCCCGTTTCAACTCCTGCTTATATCCGGTTTCACTCAAAGGCTGATTCTCTTTAGCAGCCATCGCTCTTCCTCTCCTCTCGATTAAGTTTTCGGAATTTAAAGAAATCTTACTCCTATTCCATTTTATTGTAAATCGTTTAGAAGCATAATTTCCCTTAAAGCCCTTGTTATATTCTTGTCACGAGAGCAAAAGAAACCTATTCATTTATAAGATGCCGTGATATAATCGAATCATAAAATATCGAAATATTCTAATATAAGTAACATATATAGGCAATAATTCTCACCTTTTCCAGCTGCATACATACCTAGTTTTTGATGCTGGGTAAAGAAAAAGGGGTGAGTCGCGTGAGTAACAAGCTATTTAAAGTTGCCGCTGTCATTTTACTCGTTTTATTTTCCTTGTTTTCATTTTCACCGCAAACTGAAGCAGCCAATTCCAAGTACGTCACAAAAGGCGCCACAACCAGCAAAGTGATTGCATTGACGTTTGATGACGGATCTGACGGAACCAATATCAACAAAATTCTTCAAACCTTATCCACCAACAAAGTAAAAGCGACCTTCTTCCTGACCGGTTCGGGAGCCAAAAACCATCCTCAGTCGATCAAGAACATTACCGCACAAGGCCATCAAATCGGCAACCATTCTTATTCGCATCCGGATTTCACAAAATTGACTGCCGCCCAGATGAAAGCCGAACTTGATAAAACAGAAAGCACGATCAAAGGCATTACCGGCAAAACGACCAAGCCGCTGTTCCGCGCGCCTTTTGGGGCGAGCAACGCAAAAGTTTTGGCAGCTGTCGGCAATGCCGGGTACACGCACACGATTCAATGGAACATTGACACACTCGATTGGAAAGGCGTATCTTCCACTTCCATTACCAGCAAAGTGCTGGGTAACGTTGTGCCGGGCACCATTGTCTTGATGCATACCGGAGCCGGGGCATCCGGAACGCCCGGAGCTCTTCAAGGCATGATCACAAAACTGAAAGCGCAAGGCTACACTTTTGTGACCGTTTCTCAATTGCTGAAACTGCCGTCTTCTTCTCCGCCGCCTGCCAGCGGTGTGAAATACACCGTCAAAGCGGGTGACACACTTTACAGCATCGCTAAAAAGTACAACACGACTGTCGCTGCAATTGCCGCTGCCAATAAAATACCGAGCCCGTACATCATCCGCATCGGACAGGTCTTGACGATTCCAGGAAAAGCCGCTCCGCCTCCTGCAGCCGCGATCAAATACACAGTGAAACCAGGAGATACGCTTTACAGTATTGCGAAGCGCTACAATACAACTGTCGCCAAAATTGCAGCCGCCAATAAAATACCAAGTCCCTACATCATCCGTGTCGGGCAAGTATTGACCATCCCTAGATAAACCAAAATGGAGTGAGGAAAATTTCCCTCACTCCATTTTTTATTGGTTCCCAAAAACCCGTGCCACTTCCTCTTTCAGTTCTTCTGCCATCGCCAATTCCTTTTGCCGGGCTACAAGCGCATTTACAATTCCCCGGTAATACCATTCTTGCTGTTCTTTGCCCCGGTTAAAGCGGCTCCACACTGCCTCTCCGATTTCCTCGAGATCTAATTGGATGGAACGCAGATTGTGCAGTTTGTCCGCAACGATTATGGCAAGCTCATCCCGTGAGCGGGCAGCCAGCTTTGAAACCGTATGGCGCTTTCGATCTTCCCAGGGCCGCGATTTATCCGGTTCCGAAGCTGCCTTTATCAAAAGCAGCACCTGTTCTCCAAAAACTGCTCTTATCTCTTCCTCTGTTGCCGCTGTGTCTTCAAGCGTGTCATGGAGAATGCCGGCAGCCACCACTATTTCTGATTCGCCTGCTTGCTGCAGCATCATGCCCACTGCAAATGGGTGGCTGATATACGGAATGGCCGTTCCTTTTCTTACTTGCCCTGCGTGTTTCAATGCCGCAAATCCAATCGCTTGCTCAATTAAATTCTTCACAATTTTTCCTCCTTATTCTTATCGAACATGTATGTACTTATTGAATAGTTTACAGCTAACATACTTGGCGACAAAAGCGCATAAAATTCCAAAATCTACTATTAGTAAATTTTTTCTAAATTTAACTAATGAAATACCTATTATTGTACGCATTTTACATGCAGATAAGATATAATATTCCAAGGTTTTCTATTTAATAGAAGATGAAAAAGGGGTTTTAACATGAAAAAAATCATTTCTACAATTAGTGTGATTGTTATTCTATTGGCTTTGCCTATTATTCTGTGGAACCTGCAAAGCAAAGATCAGCTCCAAGTAGCGATTATTGATAAAACGGTGCCGAACGAAGATTACCGCGAGCACCACGGATTGACCTGGCTTCTTAATCATTTCCAGTACGAGAAAGCCGATGGCACAAGCTATAAAAAAGACAGCGATTATTATGGTTTTGTTCCAAATGAAACTAAAAAAACATATGGCATCCGTGAAATGCCCGATTCGCTTGAAGGCACAGACTTAGTTTACTTGGCCGATACGTATGGCGTTTATGAAGACAATTTGCCATGGAATGAATCTCAAGAGGAAACAGCGCCTTCTCTGTTATATGGCGGAATGCAAATTGAAGAATGGAACACCATCAAAAATCAAGTTGCAGATAACGGCTCTGACCTTGTGATCGAGTTTAATTCATTTGCCTCTCCAACGGATAAAGCCGTGCGAAAAGATATGACCGAATTTCTCGGCATCGACTCGACAGGCTGGAGCGGCCGGTACTTTGGCGAGTTAAGCACGACTGGAGAAGAAGTGCCGGAATGGGTAATTTCCCGTTTTGAGAATTCCGGAGAAAAATGGGATTATAAGGGCCCCGGCTTTATACTCGTCAATGACAAAAACGAAGAAATTGTTGTTCTTTCTGAAGAGCAAGGCGATGTTGGAGCAGAAGGAATAAAATTGGCATTTAACGAACAAGGCCGGGAACTATTTTCGTTAAACGATTCTCCCGCGTTCAAATATTGGTTTGACATAAGCGAAGCAGCGGACAGCAAAACTGTGCTGGCTGACTATCAATGGGACTTGACTGATGCAGGATCGGCCATCCTGAAAGAACATGGCATTCCCGCTCAATTTCCCGCTATTTTGCAGCTTCAAAAAAATGACGCAGAGGTTTATCTGTTTGCCGGAGACTTTGTAGATATTGGAGATATGCCTAATTTTTATCAATACAGCGGTTTTGCAAAAATCAAATCGCTTCTTCCCTCCAATGATGCAGATTCCGACTCTGCTTTTTATTGGAAAACGTATGCACCATTGATGAAAAGCATCTTGGCAAAGACGGAACAAAAACAAAGCAGCACTAAAAAAGAAACTGCGGCAGCAGTTCAAGCAGAACAAGAAGGCATCAGCTACCCTTCCCGGATCAACGGCCAAACGTTTGAAGTGTATCAGGACAATAAATGGCAGCCATTTACGGTCAAAGGCGTCAATATGGGAATGGCGAAACCGGGAACATTCCCTGGTGAAGCTGCCATTACCCGTGAAGAATATGACCGCTGGTTTGAACAGATCGGCAAAATGAATGCCAACGCCATCCGCGTTTATACACTTCACCCTCCGGCGTTTTATGATGCCTTAAAGAGCTATAACGAAAAAGCGGAAACCCCTCTATATTTATATCATGGGATCTGGATAGATGAGGAACCGCTTGTAGAAAAGCTGGATGCATTCGATAAAGACATTACGCAAAATTTCCAAAATGAAATAAAAAAAATTGTGGATGTTGTCCACGGCAACGCAACAGTTGAAGAAAAACCAGGCCATGCAGCGGGAATGTATAAGGCAGACATATCCCCTTACGTAATTGGCTGGGTTATCGGCATTGAATGGTTCCCGGATATGGTCGATGAGATGAACCGGCTGCATTCCGAACTGGGCGACTACGATGGCAAGTACGTCATGACAGAAGGAGCCAATCCAATGGAGCACTGGCTCGCCATGCAACTCGATTACTTAAGCGATTATGAAATGGGCAATTATGAGAGTATGCGTCCACTGAGCTTCACCAACTGGGTCACAACTGATAATTTGGATCAGCCTGCAGAACCAAGCGACAATGAAGACATTGCATCTGTAGACCCAAACCACATTAAATCAAAAGATGCGATTCAGGAAGCCGGGATGTTTGCATCTTATCATGTCTATCCGTATTATCCTGATTTTTTGAACCTCGAGGAAAAATACACAGAATTTATTGACCATCGAGGCGAACGCAATAACTACGCCGGTTATTTAAAGGATTTGAACGATTCCCATGAAATGCCGATACTGATAGCCGAATTCGGTGTTCCTGCTTCCCGAGGCAAAACACATGAAAACCCGTTCGGTTGGAATCAAGGATTTATTTCCGAACAGCAGCAAGGCGAGATTGCAAAGCGCCTGTACGAAGATATTTTAAATGAGGGCATGCTGGGCGGCCTCGTCTTCACTTGGCAGGATGAATGGTTCAAACGCACGTGGAATACAATGGATTATGACAATCCCGACCGCCGTCCGTTCTGGTCAAATGCCCAGACGAACGAGCAGCAATTTGGCCTGCTCAGCTTTGATAGGCTTAAAGTTAAAGTGGATGGCAAAGATGAGTGGACGCCAGATAAAACTTTATTGAAGGATGGAGAAGATTCATTAAAGTCGCTTGCAATCGACCATGATGAACGGTATTTGTACATCAAAGCTGAATTCCATGAAGGCCAAAAGGACTGGTTGAAAAAACAAAAATTCAACCTATACTTCAATCTTCGAAACGGCAGAGGCATACCGGTCGAAACTGCACCGGATAAGAAGTTCAATGCTGATTTCCATTTGAAGATAAATGGAAAAGATGACGCACAACTTTTAGTGGCAGGCGACTATGATTCATTCTACTACGATTATGCGGAACGTTTGAAAATGATTCCTGAATCCGAAAAAAACATCTCAACTGAATTCCACCCGATCCGTTTGGCACTGAGTAAGGAAATTACGCGGCCGGATACAGGCGAAATCATTCCTTTTTCCGCTTATGAAACCGGCGTTCTGCAATTCGGCAACGCCAACCCGGAATCCAAAGAGTACAACTCGTTAAGCGACTGGTACTATTCAGAAGAAACGGGCATTCTGGAAATCCGTATTCCATGGATGCTGTTGAATGCCAAAGACCCAAGCCAGCGTGAGTTTGCCGGAGATATGTGGAAAGATGGAATCGAAGCTTCCATGAAAGTTGAAGGCATAAAAGCCGCTGCTACGCTGACAGATTCCAATGGCAAGCTTGCCGAATACTTTCCTGAAGGACAGGAAGCCAACTATTCATGGAAAAAATGGGACCTTCCTGAAAAAGAAGAACGCCTAAAACAATCCTATTATATTCTGCAGGACTTGTTTGAAAAGACCGAATAACAAAAAGAAAGCTCGCAGCGATTGCGAGCTTTCTTTTTTTAAGTTCCTTCTTCTTTTGAGAAAACACCTTGCCGTTCCATATTTCCCCATACCAATTTCTTCGTGACGGCTCCGACCATTTCATGACAATCCGGTACCAGAAGGTTTCCGTTAATGCGTAGCAAAACAGCACCACGATGCTTTTGCTCTCCGGATATTTATGATAAGTCCATTCTTCCGGCAGAACTGCGAGAGAAGACAA
Organism: Planococcus liqunii; assembly: GCF_030413595.1. Lineage (NCBI taxonomy): Bacteria > Bacillati > Bacillota > Bacilli > Caryophanales > Caryophanaceae > Planococcus > Planococcus liqunii. The sequence continues at coordinate 2,873,189 of NZ_CP129238.1, forward strand.
GGGCGAACCATATAAAATCATGACAAGCAGCATGATGATGACAATCTCCGCATCGACCAGCAAAAAAGGAAGCCGCTGATAATAACGGCATACCTCAGAATCTTAAAAACGGCACTCAGCAATTCGATAAACAAAAAGTACGGCATTGAAAAAATTCCGACCTCTTTGTATTTTGGATTGAAGAGCATTTTTTGATGTATCCAAATGGTTGCAGCCAGTCCACGCTGCCAACAGATCCGCTGAGCATGCAGCGAATGAATCGTGCTCGGCGCTTCTGTCCAGTAGACGGGATCCTGAATATACTCAATGCATTGAAAGAAAAAGACTATAACAATACTTTAACAAGAAGCACTTCCAATAGAAGTGCTTCAGACTGTAGACTAAGCCTAGATGAGATGTATAGCGATGCATAAAACCAACCGGACCGGCCACTTCGCTTTCCGTGGGCTCAGCTTCAGCCTTCGCTGTCCCACAGGAGTCTGCGTGGCCGAACCGGTTGGAGTTTTTCTTTGATTCATTAGTGAATGTGAATTGAATCCAATTTCAAGTTTAAACAAACTTCTTATGAGGAAAAGCGACGCCTCTTAATAGCCTTCATGTTTGGGATCCGGAGTGGAAGCCGGCGGTAAACCACTGCTCCTGCATCGCTTCGCTAGCTTCGTCGCAAAGGCTTGGCCTCAGTACCTTCGTTCAATGCCTTTCCTGCGAGATTAGTGAAGTGCCGAAATCCACTCGGGACGTAAGTTCCGAGTTAGTTCGGCGCGAGCCCGCGGAAAGCGTCCGGCTGAAACGGAGGATCCGGGATGCCCGGTTGTATGTTAATTCATCTCTCAAGTATAAAAATTCTTTTGTCTAGAAGCTCAAGCACTTCCAGTAGAAATGCTTCCAATCTTTCAACGATTATTTAATTTGCCCATCCATATTCTGTAACCTTCGCCTTTTAAGTGAATGCCATCAATGGTAATGTCTTTTTTCAACTGGCCATCCGAATCTTCAAAAGCTGTATGTAAATCAATATAGTCGACTCCATATTTTTGTGCCATTTGTTGAAGAATGGCATTGAATTCATGGATCTTTTTGTTCGACAAGTCATTATTAAAATCACGATTGTTGATCGGCAAGATGGATTGAAGAACTACTTTCGTAGAGTTCTTATCAAAAGACTCAATAATTTTTTCCACGTTCTTCTGATATGTTTTAGCATCAACTCCAGCTCCAATGTCGTTAATGCCGATCATGAGATACACTTCTTTCGGACTTCGTTCGGCTACTTCCCCTATCCGATTTAAGACGCCGTCTGAAGTATCTTCCGAAATTCCCCGATTTAAAACGGTCTGATCAAGATAATATTCCTGAAACTCACCGTGATCGGTAATGCTATCCCCTACAAAAATTTTATCTGCTTTGGCCACCCTTATGGATTCAAAGATGTCTTTATTTTGCACATAATAATCCGGATATTTTTGGGAAGAAGTTGCATTGGCGACTTGCTCTTTGATAAATGCAATTCCACCTTGCTTATGTATCAAGTACCCGCCAATCCCGATAAACAGGATATTTAAAATCAGTGATCCTGCTAATAATACTTTTGCCTTTTTCACGCTTTCCCACTTCCCATTCTTCAAATTGCGCTTTCCATCCATAGGGAAGCGATACTAAAATAATATTTCCTTTCCAAAGGCATATTAAACTTTCTCAAAGAGATTTAACGGTTATGTACAAGCGCTCCGTTTAAAGTGTTAAAAAAGAAAAATACTATTATAAGCTCTATATGGTTAAAATAGTTTTATTAATTTCACATATATACCATTTTACAAGAACTTTTGACTAAACAATGAATAGCTTAAGTGAATTTTACTTGTTATAATCAATTGGACTTAAATTTTGAAAGGTGGTGGAACCATATGAAAGAATTCGTTGACGTGTTTAAAAAGTCTTTCGACTTTTCCGGACGCTCCAGAAGAAAGGAATTCTGGCTATTCGTCCTGTTCACTACGCTCATCAGCATTCCACTCTCTTTTATAGACGCGATTGCAGGGCTTGAATTGGCTGAAGATTTCGGAGTACTTGGCGGACTATTTTCTCTTTTAATTATTATTCCTTCAATATCGGTTACTGTACGCCGGCTTCACGATATCGGGAGAAGCGGCTGGTGGTTGCTGCTGACTTTTGTTCCGATTATCGGCTGGATCACTTTGTTTATTTTCAATTTGCTGGACAGCCAATCAGGCACTAACGCCTATGGGCCAAGTCCCAAAGAATCATATTCAGATTTTGCCATAACAAAATAATAATATAAAGCCGTCCTCTCCAAAACAGAGAGGACGGCTTTATAAGTTAAATCTGATTTCAATTACTCCAAACTGTGCTTCGTACACATTCGGCGGCTAATCGGCCCATACCGCTTCCCATTCATGGATTTCATACGCTCGTGCTCCATTTTGAATATACGGATCTTGTTTAACATATGCCTCGCATTCTTCAAAAGAAAGTGCCTCATAAATGACAAGGCCCCCCGACCCGTCGGTAAATTTTCCGTTTGCCTGTACATGGCCGGCATTTCTCATCTTCTCCAAGAAATCCAAATGCTGCGGACGGAACCGCTCACTTTTCTCCCGGTCTGCCATGGGCAAAAACACCGCAAAATACTTCATCTTTCTACTCCTTGCTTTGTTTTATCCAGCTGCTTCCATCATAGCGCAAATAAAATGCCGCAATCAACTCCTTGTAAGAGTGATTGCGGCATTTTATGAAACTGTCTGTTCAGTGGCTGAAAGTTTCTTGCATTGCTAATGCTGAAATATACTAACCAATCAGAGTCGTTTACAAACTCAAACTCCGTTAGTTCACTTCAAACGCAGCCGCTTTTTGAATCAGCAATTGCTGGTAGAAGCTATCCATTTCTCCCCAAACCTGTTCATTGCCGAAATGCTCTTCTCCCCATTTCTTGCCGTTCGTTCCCAATTGCTTCCGGAGTTCAGGATTTGCAATAAGGTAAGCAATTTTTTCCGTAATTTCTTTAATATCCGTTGGGTTGACCAATAATCCCGTTTCTCCAGGAATGACGGTATCTTTTGCGCCCGTCACATCGGCTGCCAGCACTGGAACTCCTGCCAGTGACGCCTCCAAAGAGACATTGCCAAAACCTTCGCGCTTCGTCAAGAACACAAAAACGTTCATTAAAAAGTAAAAAGGTATCGGATTTTGTTGGTAATCGATATAAATAATATGAGGATTGTTATTGATTTCTTCATAAGTCTGAGAGCTCACTGGATCTCCAGTTTCAAATTCACCGACAAGAAGCAAACGCATTTCGGGATTTTTTTCATGCAATTGAAGGAATGATTCAACTAATTCTTCAGTTCCCTTATCTTTGGTAAATCTACCTACATAGCCAAGCACAATATGCTCTTTCGTCAACGCGTATAAATTGCGCAACCTTTGAATTTCCGTCTGCAGCTGCTCGGTCTGTTTAAACGCCTCTAAATCAAAGCCGTTGTAGCTCCCTTTACCAAAAATCCGGATTTTGTCCTCCCGCGCAATTCCCAATTCCACCAATTGATCTTTTAAGCTAGGAGACACAGATAATATATCAGTAGCAGCAGCGGCAGCGATTTTTTCAGCAGTTAGCAAAATTTGCCGCTTCAGGCCACTCGTTGTTTCCATCCGCAGCCCCAGTACATTGTAGATACGAATCGGCACTCTACATATGAAAGCGGCCAGTGTGACAATCAATCCCGCCTTCGGTGTTCCCGTATTGATAATATACGGCCGTTCTTTTCGGATCAAACGAATACAAGTCACGAGAGACTTCAAATCCTGTATGAGGGAAATTTCCCTTTCCATATTCACTGTCAGAACTTTTACGCCTTCATACGCTTCATACTCTTTAATGTAAGTCCCTTCTGATGAAAGAGCGCTTACTTCGTACCCTTGTCTTTTCAAGTAAGCCAGCTGCCCCCTCATCAGTTTCAGGCTTTGCGGAACAGTTACTGCATGCATTACTTTAACGGCCATGGTTCCCCCTCCTTTTTCTGTCTCACATTCAAGTCAAGCCATTGTTTTCTGCTCCATTTGATGGATTAGAATTTCGGCATAATGAGTGGGATTGACGTCTTTGACTGAAAACACTTTTTGGCTGTTGTGAACCAGCAATTTCAATATTTCTTTTTCAGCAGAAGCGGCATCGTCTATATTAAGGTCCGGATTGAAAAACTCATAAGCCGTCAACAAGGGTGATTTTAAATAATGGAAGGCATTGCGGTTAAAGTTGATCAACTTTCGGAATGCTTCGAGCTCGGATTGAATAATGACTTCACTGCTTCCTTTTTCCAGTATCGCGACATGCGTCACTTCTTCCGCATCCAGAATTTCGGTGCTGTTTACATAGCGGGTAACCGGCGTAGCTTTCGAGAACGAGACATATTCCAAGGGTGGAAATACCTTCGTCGCCCTGTTTTTCAGCTTGGAGCCTCTGCTTTGCTCCATATTCGAATAAAAACGGAATGAACTGGTCCAAGGAACAGCATAAATTTTCCGGCCATCCGTAATCGCCAAATCTTCCGCAATAAATTGGGCGTTATGGTCCACGCAAGCCATCATGCTGCTCAAAGTTTTGCCTGTGCCAGGCGGAGCAAAAACAGCCACCGAGGACTGATTTTTCTTGAAAGCTGAACAATGAATAGGTGCATATCCTTTTTTTAACAAAAGTACACAAGCAAGATCTGTTAAAATATATCCGATGGAATGCAAATTCATAATGCGATGCGTAATCAACTTATAATAATTTCGGTTCACAGTAATCTTCGGCTCACCTGATAATAAATTCTCTGCCTTGATGCGCATTTTTTCTTTCATCGCCAAATTTCGCGTGTAGTAAATTTTGTTCTCGCCAGGCTCTCCACTGAAGTAATGATATTTTCCTAAAGCTTCTAGTTGGTCATCTTCATTGAACTCTTCTACAGCCAGGTGAATTTTTACTTCACACTCCTCATATTCCTGTTGGGTACCCTCCGGCATATTGTGTCCGAAGGACCATTTAAATTCTTTCATATTGGTTTTGATAGCTAAAATATTTTTAGCTGCAATATAGTAGTAAGTCATAAAATCCTCCTCAAGCACATCGTATATGCTTAGCTTAGTGGGTCTGTTCAACTGCTTTCATATTTCCGATAAGGCACTCCTGATAGTAACGGTCCAGTTCATTCCACAATGTCTCATTGCTAAAATTTTCAATTGCCCATTGTTCTGCTCGCTCACCCATTTTCTGACGCAATTCAGGTGCAAGAACCAATAGCTCAAGTTTCTCCAACATATCCTGTGGATTTTCGGGATTTACCAGAAAACCAGTTTCACCGTCTATAACTGTGTCCTTAGCTCCTGTTACATTTGATACGATTACTGGAGTTCTTGAAAGTGCCGCTTCAATCGCAACGTTTCCAAATCCTTCTCTTTTCGTCAAAAAGACAAATACATCCATAATATGAAAAAACGGTATTGGATCTGCTTGGTAACCCGTATGAAAAATAGCAGGATTATCGTGGATTTCTTGTTTCACCATTTCTTCTACTGGATCCGCATCTTCATACTCTCCGATAATCAGCAACCGGAGTTTCGGTTGAGTTTTATGAAGTTTTAAAAATATATCAACTAGTTCCGCTATCCCTTTGTCTTTTGTCATGCGTCCCACAAAGCCGAGCACGGTATGTTCGCTCGACAATCCATACGATTCCCTTATGCATTGAATATTAATTTCTGATTTTTCTGTCACACGAAATTTCGAGAGCTCAAATCCCTCTCCGCTTCCCTTTCCGAGAACTGATATTTTTTCTCTTGGCGCTATTTCTAGCTCCGTTACTTGTGTTTTTAAACTTTCTGAAACGGCTAGGCAATGCGTGGCCGAAGCAACTGCCACTTTTTCAGCCGCAATAAGAACTTTCCGCTTTAAGCCTTTTGTAGTTTCCAGGCGTAGTCCACGCATCGTATAAATCCGAATGGGTACTCTGCATAAATAAGCAGCAAGCGTCACAATCAAACCAGCTTTCGGAGTACTAGCATTTACGATATCCGGGCGTTCCCGACGGATAACGCCAATACACTTCAGCAATGCTTTAAAATCTTTGAATAACGAGATTTCCCGCTCCATGTCCACTAGCAACATAGGTACATCTTCCATCTTCTTGAATCTATCTATATATTTGCCGTCTGAACTCAAGGTTTTTACTTCGTATCCGTTATTTTGCAAATGGCTAATCTGGCCAGCCATAAAAACTAAGCTTTCTGAAACGGTCACTGCCTGAATCACTTTAGCTCCCATTTGCTCTCTCTCCTTCGAATATCGCTTCGCATTTCTTCGTTGATACTGGTTTAGTAAAAGCCTGTTATCTGTCCATACTATTCCCGATCGTAGACTCCTTCGGATTTAATCACTTTGAATACCGTTTGGACGATGATATATAGGTCATATCGGATATTTTTCCGACCGATATATTCAATATCCAAATCAATTTTTTCATCCCAGTTAAGTTCATTTCTTCCACTTATCTGTGCTAGCCCCGTTACACCTGGTTTGACAAGCAAGCGCTGTTTTTGATATGTGCTGTAATGATCCGTTTGTGAAGGTACAGTCGGACGTGGACCGACAAAAGCCATATCGCCTTTAACAATATTGATCAATTGAGGCAATTCATCTAAACTTGTACTTCGTAAAATATGGCCAATTTTGGTAATCCTTGAATCGCCTTCAAGTACATCAATATCCAGTTTTTCTTTTACGGGATCGCTATACATAGTACGGAACTTGTAGATTATAAAATATTCTCCGTTCCGTCCTCCCCGTTTTTGTTTAAAAAAGATTGGTCCTTTTGAATCTAACTTAATAAGAATGCCGAGCACCGCAAAAAGCGGCGTCAAAAAAATCAGCAGCAAGACTGCAAAAAGCCATGAGCAGATATGAGCTACATAATGAGACCATCTAGCCTGTTTCTGCAATAATTTCGTATGTTCAGTAGCCATGTACTTTCCTCCTTATAATCGCCAAAGCTCGATTTGTTCCGGTTTTTCGTCTTGATTTAATACGCTTTTAATATCGAAAACCAATCCTTCTTTGTTAAAGAGAAGCTTTTCGAACAATCTCCAGCCCGCTTCTTTGTATGCTTGATGGGGCACTGCCAGAATGACTGCCGAAGCAGGAAGCAGATCGAATTCCGACGTAAGAACCAATCCGTATCGCCGCTCCATCTCTTTTGGATCTGTGCAGCAATCCGCCAGTTGAACATCAATTCCGTATTCCTGCAGTTCTGCGATAAGATCCAGCACTTTGGAATTCCGGAGTTCCGGCACATCCTCTTTATCGGTGATGCCAAGCACTGTAACGCGTGCCCCTTTGGCTGTGATATTGTTTTTGGCCAGCTTTTTGACGACGGTTCTGGCGATAAATCTGCTGATGCCATCGTTTATGCGCCTTCCCGCCAGAATCATTTCCGGATGAAACCCGGTTTCCTGGGCAACATGGCTCAAATAATAGGAGTCAAATCCAATTCGTCTGCCGCCGACAAGGCCCGGTGTGAATTTCAAGAAACTCTTTTTGGTTCCGGCCGTCTCCAATACATCATTGGTATCAATGCCGAGACGGTTAAAAATAAGTGCAATTTCATTTATGAAAGCGATATTGATGTCCTGCTGGGTGTTCTCGATCACTTTGGCGGCTTCAGCAATGCGGATGGATTTAGCTTTATAAATCCCGGCGTCAAAGACGCTTCCATAGACCGATGCCACAAAGTCCAGGACGGCTTCGTTTTGCCCTGAAACTACTTTTCTTGTTTTTGCATATGCCTGTTTTTTCTCTTTTGATTGGACGCGTTCCGGTGAATAGCCGACAAAAAACTCGCTTCCTGATTCAAACCCGGAATGTGCTTCCAGGACCGGAATGCATTGTTCTTCAGTTGCTCCAGGATAGACCGTAGACTCGAAAACCACGACCGCGGCTTTTTTCATATGCTGCCCGATTGTTTCGCAGGCTGCAAGCAGCTTCCTTAAATCCGGCTGGTTCCTGCTGTCAATCGGCGTTGGAACGGCTACGATGATAAATCCGGCTTCTTTAAGCCTTGCCGGATCCACTGTAAATTCAATGGTGCAGGCATCCGCTTCCCACCCTTCTACTTCACGGGTGCTGTCAATGCCCGAAGAAAGCTCTTTTATGCGCTTATCATCGATGTCAAATCCGATAACGCTGTACTTTTTGGAAAAAGTAGCCGCGATCGACAAGCCGACATAGCCTAGGCCGACCACCGCTATTTTCAACTTGTCGTTCATCATGCAATCCGCTCTCCTTTTTTCTGCTTCCATCGAACTTCTGCCAATGTGAACAAATGCTTTGTATTCGACATGGTGAATGTTATCAACAACAGCGGAATAATTTTATTGCGGTGGCGCATCGCAGTTCCTGCAGCCTGGGTTCCATACGAGTAAACAAACACCGTAACAATCAGGAACAGCAGAATGAAAATTTTATTCCGTATCGGCATATCGCTCTTTACCAGGCCATAAATAGTTGCGCCGACCAGGAATAAGTAAACCGATGAGTCGAAAAAGAAGCTGACGATATCTCCCATGCCCCGCCAATCAAGCGGCAAGGGAGAAAACATAAAGTAAAACATTTTAAGCGGCGCTACGAGAAGCGCTGATATTCCGGTCAATCCACTTAAACTGGATAAGTAAACTGAGCCGCCGTCGCTTGAAATCTCGATTTCGGTAATTGCGGTCCCTTCCGGAGTAAAGAACTTGCCAAGAAAAAGTTCTGCATTCTGAAACATGACTACGCCGAGCACGGCAAAGAAAAGAAGGTACAGAAGGGCCTGATTGGATTTGTTCGCCGTTTTCGAACCAAGAAACAGAAAAGCTAGAATATAAGCCGCTGCAAATCCGATCATGCCGGAATGGAAGAGCATTGATGCTAATGCTAAGACAGTCGCCAGCAAGAAATGAGAAAATTCGCCGTCCGTAAACCACCGGATAAAGTAATAAAGGGAGACGGTGACGAGAAAGACAATGATGGATTCCCGCAGCAGGATGCTCGACATGAAAATGCTGTTCGGCATTGCTGCGAAGATAAGAAGTGAGATAAAAATCAGTTTCTTATCGCTTTTCAGGTGGATCATCGCTTTCAGCAAGTAAACGGCTGCGAACACCCAGAAAGCTACATTTAGGAATTGAACGAACGGCCGCTGGTCGCCGATCATATAATAGATGGCTGACAAAAACGGAACGTAGTTGGTAGCGCCGTCTTCCAGCGGATACATGCCTTGGGCGATAAGAAGTGAAACTTCATGGAAATATTCCGTATCCGTCCCGCTTGAGAATATCGTGATGGACGGAACATATAAATCGATGAAAAGAACGATAACCCGGACAAAGAATCCGATAAAAATAACGGTCAGCCACTCTTTTTCCAGGACTCTGAATAAATACAGCGTGATGACGACAATTCCGCCGAGGAGCATCAGCATCCCGTAAGCGTCGCCCAGCGGAATAAAATCTTTGATCATATAGGTGACCAGAATTTCCATAATGAAGAAAGCCAATACGAAGAGCATAGATGGAACACCTCCTGTAAAACTGTGGTTCTTGTTTGCAGCTCTTTACCTTTTTGCCAGTGCAAGAATTCTCGATTTGTAATAGCCGATATCGCTCAACTGGAGAAGCCAGAGCATGATGGCGTAAATCAGGATGCCTGTAGTAATGCCGCCAGCCAGTGCCAGGATTTCACTACTCGTTTCAACCAGCAGCGAATAGACGCTTTTAGCTGCAAAGCCCATTACGATAGAGGCGATGACCGCTTTTAGAATATCCAGCGCGATGCGTTTTGTATTCATGGAGCCAACTTTTTTCACAAGTGATAAATACAATAGCCCGGTGCAAAACAGTGTGGCGATGCTTGTGGCAAGAGCAAGTCCATTGATGCCCATAAACCTGGAAAGGATGAGGTTTAGCCCTACATTCATGCCCATGGCAGCAAAGGCACTGATCATCGGCGTTCTGGAATCTTCAATCGAATAGAAAACTTTGACGAGCACTTCGCGCAGGCCGAAACCAAGCATGCCGACTGCGTAAAAGAAAAGCGCTCCTGAAGTCAATGCCACTTCACTCGCCTCGAATGCTCCTCTGCCAAACAGCAATTCCGTAATTTGTGTGGAAAAGATCATGATGCCAACAGCAGCCGGGATGACGATCAAGGCTACCGTGGTAATGATTTTCCCCACAATGTGCTTCAGTTCGGCCATATTCTTTTTGACTGCCAGTTTGGAGATTTTAGGAAACATGACCGTCACGACAGCTGTCACGAAAATGGCCTGGATGAAGAAAATAATACGGTGGGAATAAGTCAAAGCGGAAATGCCGCCTTCTACAATCTGCGAAGCCAGTGTTCGGTCGACCAGTACATTAATTTGATCTGCTGAAACTCCGATAATGACCGGCACCGCTAAATACATCATTTTCTTCAGGTTCTTTTCCTTCGGCGCTAATTTAAAACTGTGGCGGTACCCTGTTTTGCGGATCCACGGAATCAGAAACAGAAATTGGATAACGACGGCAACGAGCGTCCCGATTGAAAGAACGTAAATATTTGTGAATGAACTGAGATAGATGACAAAAAGCATCATCAAATTTAACGGCAAACCGGCAAGGACAGTTGGCAGAAAGCGTTTATGGACTTCCAGATAGCCGTTGAACACATAAATCAGAGCGGTGAAATAAATGCTGAGTGCTGCTATGCGCGTAAAGTCTATGGCGATTTTTAAAGTTTCTCCTTCAAATCCAGAAGCGAACACTTTGACGATCGCTTGCGGGAAAAGCAAGATCAGAACCACGATTCCAGTAGATACAAGCAGAACCATATTGATGACATTCGAGGTAAACTTTCTTGCTTCGCCTACCCCCTGAGTTTCCTGTATCTTTGTGAAAATCGGGATGAAACTGGCAGCAATCCCCATACCGACAAAAGAAAAAAATGCGGTCGGGATATCTGTAGATATCAGGTAGGCATCCGTTAATCCATCTGCGCCGTAAAAATAGGAAAGGGAAATGTCTCTTGAAAAACCAAGTATTTTTGTAACTACAATGACTGTCATAATGGCGATAACGGTTTTTTCCATGTATCTCTACCTCATTTGCGCTTATTCTTGTACTCTTGGTCTTTGGTAGCTTGCACCGATTTGCTTTCAAATGCCATGCCTCTTCTACTGTTTTTCACCTTTACTTCCGGCGGATCAAAGGCGAATGATTGTAAGGCCATAAGCTGTATTCGCCTTCCACCTCCATTAAACTTATTGATTGAAACTTATACTAAAGCGTCTAGGTTAAAAGTAGGTTAAATAGTTTAAATAGTAAAAATAATCGAAAAGAAAATGATTGAAAAGGACAGATAAAAAAAGCAGGAGATCCACTTGCTGGATCTCCTGCTTTCATTTCTTCGTCCTTCCTTTAATTCACTGTTTTTAAGGAATCATTCCTTAAAACAGAGCGGTAGGCTGGAAAGTATTCGGTTTCCTGTTCAGTACCCATCATTTTACAGAGTTCATCATACACGCGGCTATTCCAAACTTTTTGGCCAACATAAAATTTGAAAGTAGTGTTTTTTCCGAACTGCTTTTTGAACATATACAATTTGTCGTCCAAACTGTTTGTCCTGCCGCCCCCATCGTGGATCAGTTCATAGCCATGCTCTTTGCCCCATAGCACCAATGCATATTGAAGAATGTAAGCCGGAGACAAATGGTGGAATTCTTCAAGCGTTCCCGATAAATGCGTATGGATGTTGTCGCCATATACATAATTCAAGCCAATTCCAATTACTTGGCCGTCATATAGCACTTCCACCATCAAGATGGTTTCTCCAAAGAATTGAAGCAGCTTATCGAAATAGGCATCATCAAAATAGTAATACGAATCGGCATTGTTGCGCTCCATCGTGCGGTGATAAATCGCTTTAAACTCAGTGACATCCTGAGGATTGACGGTATATCGATATTGCACACCTGTTTCTAAAGCTTTTCGGATGTTTTTCCTGGTAGATTTTGAAAATTCTTTTTGCACCGGATCTTCGTATTCCTTCAGCTGCGTACCAACTGTATTGCGGATATAAGAAACCTCGTAGCAATCCATGAAGTCATCAGCGTTCGAAAGCACAGGATGAAAACGGATAAATTCACTGATTATGTCGTTCTGTACGCAATATTCGCTGAAAGCCTGCAGAAATTTATCAGCCAATTCTTTTTGCGAACCCGGTACACATGAAACAATCAAAGGGCCGCCGTAGCCGTATGGTGTAACGATATCGTAATAAATTTCCCCTTCAATCACTACCGGAATCTCCCGTTTAATGAACATATGCTTGATCAAGCCGAGCTGATGATTAAACTCAAATATTTCGCAGCTGCCATTCTCCATCTCTTCATATAGCCGGCCATAATTCTCATGAAAATACAAATCAGCCAATTCTCAAACCCCTTTCATGTTTTATCGATTTTGTTTCGTTTCCAATGAATATTCGACAACTTCAAAAACTGATAGGAGCAATCCACAACACCTCTTATCTGAATAATCTAAAATATTATTTCTATTATAGCTTGTTAGCGTCAAAAGTTCTATGACATTTTCAAATAGTACCCTTAAATAACTAGTTTCTGTCAAAAAAATCCCGAAAAACCGTTTCACTGGTTCTCGGGATTGTACTTTTCAACTTAACTTTACAAATAATTTTATTCGCCTTTTATTAGAATCATTATTTCACTAGAAGTGATTAAAACACACTGCTTTAAACGATATTATATTCTTTTAACAATTTGGTCCGGTAAGCCGGGAAAAATTCAGCGCTTTCTTCAACTCCCGCTGCCTTGCACAATGTCTGATAAATTTCTTCGTTCCAAATTTTTCGTCCAATTTGGAATTTGAAATCGGTATTTTTGCCAAACTGCTTTTTGAACAAATACAGACTGTCATCCAGGCTATTGCTTCTTCCTCCGCCTTCATGGATCAGCCGGATGCCATTTTCTTTGCCCCAAATGGCTAATGCATATTGCAGGATATAAGCAGGGGACAGATGGTGAAAGTTTTCCAAAGTGCCTGACAAGTGAGTATGGATCAAGTCACCGTAAATGAAATTTAAGCCCATTCCGATGACGCGTCCCTCATAAATCACTTCCACTAAGAGAATATGCTTGTGGAAATACTGAATAAGCTTATTAAAGTAGCCATCATCAAAGTAGTAATAGGAATCGGCATGATTGCGTTTCATCGTGGAATAATAAATTTCCTTAAAATCTTTAACATTATTCGGGTTGACAGTCACCCGGAACTCAACACCCGCTCTCAATGCTTGCCGGATATTTTTCCTTGCACTCTTCGAAAATTCCGAAGCTACCGGATCGTCATACCCTTCGAGATTTGTCCCTACAGTGTTGCGGATATGGACCACGTCGTAGCACTCTTTGAAATGTTCGGCATTTTCCACGACTGGATGAAAACGGATAAACTCGCTGACTACATTGTTGTCCATGCAGTATTGTTGAAAACTGTACTTAAATCGTGCGGCAAGTTCATTTTCAGAACCTTGCTGGCAATTTAAAATAAGTGGGCCGCCATAGCCATAAGGGCTTATCAGGTCGTAATATATTTTCCCGTCTATTTCTTTCGGGATAGGGCGTTTTATGAATAAATGCCTCACCGTTCCTAAGTCATGGTGAAATTTAAATACTTCGTGTATGCCGTTTTCGATTTCCTCATATAGACGCCCGTAGTTTTCTTCAAAGTAAATGTCTCCCATTTTCCTGCCCCTCTTCCATTAGCACCTAATTTAAACTTTCACACTCAGAGTTGTCCATCCTATTCAGATCATCCATAGTACAAATATTCTGTTTGCCGCTTATCTTACTTAATCTACCATTTTGCCGTACATCGACTCGATTCTTATTATCACCGTCCCAAAATACAAAACTATATGTCTTTACAAGTATCATATTCGTTCCATATTTATCGAAATAATTAGACTTATTTAGCATTATATCTTTTATGTATATAAAGCGCTATTTAATTATTCTTCCTTAAAAATTATAGATATTTTTATATCATTTTATCAAAATAATGCATCTTACAAAATTTAAGTTAAACAGATTTTATTTTTATAAAGATATAAGTTAGGATTTTTATAGGTATTTAAACCCATTCTAAAACTCCTATTATACGGTTATACTATTCAAGATATTACAGTATTTTCTAGGAGGAGAAGAATGACACGTTTTTTATCACTTTTATTGGTAGCAGTACTTGCATTTTCAGTTTTTCCAAATTTCGCGTTCGCTATTGAATCAGACTCAAAAGAACTAGATGCATTCTTAAAAGAAATCGAATGGGAAAAGCAAGCTTATCTGGATTACTTGAAAAGCAAAGATTATTCATTGGAAGATTTCGATGTAGTAGATGACTTGGGAACTCCTATATCAGAAGCCGCTATTCCTCCAGTGCTCAAAAAATATAGCCTTACTCGCGCAGAAATGAATGCTTTGTTAGAAGAGAATGGAGATATTGAAAAAGGTCAAGATGTTTTAGATTCGGAATGGCTCTTATTTGCAGAAGAGCTTGATGAATATGTTGGCTTTTATTTGGCTGAGAGCATAGAAACTCCATTGACAGATGAAACACTTCAACAGCTGATTGACACTTATGAGTTCGAATCAAAAGAAAACTTAGAGTCATTTCTAAATGAGTACGATGATTCAATCAATAACTACAACACAGTAGAAGCTTTGGAAGAAGCTATTGATTACTACATTTTTAGTACAGACATTGGCGTTGAATTTTCTGGCTTGTTCGAGGAACTAGGCTTAACGACCGAGGAACTGGAACGTCTTGAAGCACATTTAAATACCCTTCCAATCGAAACTCCTGCTTTTGAAGAGCGTGCAATGGCACTTTCAGAACGAATGATGCTGATTGGTAATTTTGACTCTGCTGAAGAATTATCAGCTGAAGAGATTGCCGAAATTCTGGACGTTTTCACTGAGTTGCTTGATTTGTTCGAATTGAAGACGCAATATTTTCTTGTAAAAGATACCGATAAAAAAGAAATTGGTTTAAGCACGTTATTATCACTTGAAACAGTCAATGGATACAATTTGCTAGTTGAAATATACAATACTCAAGGCACGTTTCTAGCTGACATCCTTTTAACGGCTGATATGTTCGGTTCGGACATCATTAAAGAAACCGGTGAAGATATTAAGGAAGCAGGCAAAACTGTAGTCGTAGCTCCATCACCCATCACTA
Organism: Planococcus liqunii; assembly: GCF_030413595.1. Taxonomy (NCBI): domain Bacteria; kingdom Bacillati; phylum Bacillota; class Bacilli; order Caryophanales; family Caryophanaceae; genus Planococcus; species Planococcus liqunii. Next base: position 2,888,510 of record NZ_CP129238.1, read on the forward strand.
AAACACCGACCAGTACAAAAGCTGCTCCTGTTACACAGACGATAAAAGGCGGTAAATTGCCAGATACAGCTTCGTCGTATGTAATAAACACCTTGACAGGCTTGATGCTTATATTGCTTGGAGTGATCTTGTACCGTCGCTTTAAAGCGCAAGGGATTTAATTGATGAATAGAGATCATTTAAGAAAAAGAAGAACCAGACCCGCAAAACGGTTGGTTCTTCTTTCCCTGTCAATTGTTCTTATTGTCTTTGGCGCATGGTTCAGTACGACCAATGCATCCACTTTTTTGAAAGGGTACCTGCTATTCAAAACCGAACAAGCCGGAAATGACAGCCATACTACCGAACACATAGTTAAATCTGAACCAAGAGAAAAAGATTCTGAGAAAATACCAGTGCCTAAAGTTCTTTATTCAGAAGCTCCTGAAAAAGGAGATACTATTGGGGATTTGCAAATACCAAAGCTTGATGCCACACTCCCTATTTTCCATGGAACAGACGAAGAAGAATTGGAAAAAGGCGTTGGCCATTTTGCAGAAAGCGTACTTCCTGGTGAATCTGACAACTCGGTATTGTCCGGCCACCGGGACACGGTTTTCCGCAGGCTTGGAGAAGTGGGCAAAGGCGATTTACTTGTTGTGGAAACCTCTGCCGGAAAGTTTACTTATAAAGTAAGGCAAGTTCGTATTGTTGATCGGGAAGACCGAACGGTCATCGTACCGAAACCAAAAGCAACTCTCACAGTTTCTACTTGTTATCCATTTGATTTTGTCGGATACGCGCCAGATCGTTATATCTTAGTAGCCGATTTAATAAAAAGCGAATAAGTTATGAGTCATAAATAGAAAAAGAAGGTGGAGAAACTTTATTTGTCCATCTTCTTTTTCTATTTCATTAATTTCTTTCTTTTTTAAAATATGAAATTTTATAGTTTAATTTACCTTTGCTTTACTTTTAAATAACTTCAAATCTTTTCTTTTATTACTTTGAGAGCGTATTTTGTAACTAAAGAAATTACTTTTTGCTTATTAAAATTTAATATGATAAATTAATGTTAATCTAAATTTTTAGAATATTTAGATTTGACCTCGATAATTCGCATTATTGAACTTGGAGGATGCGCTCATGAGACAATCGCGAGTATTAATTATCAACACTTTAATTGACAATCTCACTAAAGAAAAGCTGCTCCAAAAAGTTTTTGATCAGATTGATAATCAGCAAAAAAATGTCTTTATAGTTACAGCCAATCCGGAAATTGTAATGACTGCACATAAGAGTGCCATTTATCATGCTTCTTTATTAAAAGCGGATTTTATTATTCCTGATGGTTTTGGCGTCATGTTGGCTTCTAAAATTCTCGAACAACCTTTAGAAGAGAAAATAGTCGGCTACGAATTGCTCCATACTTTTTTGAACTATGCCAGTTCGCAAGGAAAATCTGTATACTTTTTTGGTTCACAGAAAGGCATAGCCGATGTTGCAGCTAAAAATGCTGCTTCACTTTACCCGTGTATAAAAATATTAGGAACAAAAGATGGGTATTCTGGACATGGAGAGGTTGTGGCAGAAGAAATTGCAGAAACACAACCCGATTTTTTGTTTATTGGTCTTGGTGTACCCCTACAAGAAAATTGGGCCGCGAAATATAAACATTTATTCCCTTCAACTGTCATCATGGGAGTCGGGGGAAGTTTTGACGTTCTATCAGGCCATGTAAAAAGGGCACCCCGCATCTGGCTTAAATACAATTTGGAATGGCTTTATCGGTTACTTTCTCAGCCTACACGGATTAAGCGAATGATCCAATTGCCTATATTCGTACTCACAGTATTCAAGCAAAAAAGGATGAATTCTTCTAAATCCTCCAAACACAAACGTCTTTCTTAAAATGTTTTAGTCCCCTTCATTACAATGACCCAGTCATTACATGACTCTTTTGATAGTTACGTTTATCTCTAGTTCTAATACGTAAATAGAGCTTTTTATCTCAAATAATTTTCTTAATAAAATTTATCATCCAAGTAAATTTGCTTTCACCATTATTTGTATTGATAAGTTTTTTCTTCCATGATAAAATTCTAACAATTCTAATAATTTACCAGTTTATTCTTAACTACAAATGAAATATTATTTTTAGGAGGATGGTGAAATGAAAAAAACTTTACTTGCAGCTAGTGTTCTATTGTTATGTGCGTCTGGATATCTTATTTATTTATTTGGTTTTAAGGAGTACGACATTGCAGATGCTGAAGTGGATTCAATCACTAAAGAAGAATATGTCATTGAATTAGCTGACGGCTCAAAGATTGTATTGGACAAGCATGGAAATTTAATGCGCCATGTAGAAGGTAGTGACGAAGCTATCCGCATGGAAAAGTTTAGAAAAGAACTCTCCCATTCTGAAACAAAAGAAATAGCTAAGACTTCTTCTTCAAACAGGAAAAGTTCTGATGCTATCGAAAAATATTCGAACCCTAATTACAAAGGAAAAGGTAAATCAACAGTTAATGACATCAAATCGAAATATGAGCCAGTTATCGCTGATATCGAACGTCAAGCGAATGCTAGTTTAAATAATCTAATTGAGGTAGCAAAAAATGAATACTTTGAAATGGAAGAAAATGATCAGAGCATCAGTTATCCTTACTTTTATAACAAATACAGTGCAGCTGCTACCGAGCTTGAAAAACGTACTGATCAAATTTTTTATGCTGTAATAGACATGATGCGCCAAGAACTTATATCAAATGACCACTCTATCTCTGTATCAAAATCCATGGAAGAAGAGTACAAAAATCGAAAAGAGAAAATACGTCGTGACATTTTGAAAAAAACCGCAGGGTTATAATTTAAATATTTACTTTGCTTTTATTGTAGAAATTTTTAAAATCGCTTCCTAAAATTTACTGGGTAGCGGTTTTATTTTTTTACATTTAATTAACGATTAATGTAAGGGTTTTCAATTAATTAATTTTTTCAAATTTTTAAGATAGTATCGCTAAAATGCAATATATTAGTTAGAATGATTACAAGACTGCTGTATCCAAGGAGAGGACGCTTTATGCGAGTTAAAAAGATAGGTACAGTTTATCAAATGTCTTTTATGCCACGTTTTTTTCCTGTAAATTGCTATTTTGTTGAAGAAAACGATACCTTAACGCTTATCGATGCTGCGCTTCCTTTCAGTTCGAAAGGGATTCTTCAAACTGCCCAAAGAATTGGAAAGCCCATTAAACATATCGTTCTTACACATGCACACAGTGACCATATTGGGGCGCTGGATACTATAAAAAGTGCTTTTCCCTCTGCCATAGTCAGTATCTCAACAAGGGATGCTCGCCTTTTAGCAGGTGATAAAAGACTTTTAGCTGAGGAACCTCAATCTCCCATCAAAGGTGGAATCCCAAAAAATATACAAACTTGCCCTGACTTGTTACTAAATGATGGAGATCACATTGGTTCCTTAAAGGTTGTTTCTTCTCCTGGGCATACCCCAGGTTCAATTTCCCTTCTTGACCTACGTAATGGCAGCCTTATTGCTGGAGATGCCCTACATACTCGTGGAGGAATTGCAGTGTCAGGTACTTTAAAACCGTTATTTCCTTTTCCGGCCCTTGCTACGTGGAACAAAGCGATTGCTCTTGAAAGCGCCAAGAAATTAAGGGCGTTGAATCCTCAAATTCTTGCTGTTGGACACGGAAAAATGCTTAGGTACCCAGATCAAGCTTTTAAAAAAGCGCTTGCAGAGAGCATGCGTTCTTTAAAGAACCAATTATAAACTGTGGATAAGGTGAGGGGGATTTCTAATGAGAGATAAAATTTTAGATTTACTGAAAAAGGAAGATTATGCATTTGATAAAGAAAAGTGGAAATCGATTGAGAACGTTCCGTTTTTGTTAAATGCTGATACGACCCGACTGTTGAATAAAATTAAAAAACATATGGGTGTAGCCAAAGGAATCTACATTTTCAGTGATGCTGACGAAAGAATTCTTTATATCGGAAAAGGTGCACCGATTTATAACCGTATTCGTCGCCATTTTGCCAAACTCAAAAATTGCAGCTCTTCTTCTCTGCATCACACGGATTCTTCTCATGAAATCCCTGCTTTAATCACCATACACTGGGTGGAAATAGAACAGCCGGAAACAAGAGAAATTGTAGAACATATGCTGTCCTACACGTTAAACCCCGCTTATAAAAAGTGGTCTATTTCCTGATTTCTTATAAAACCCGCAGCTGAAATGGATTTTCATCTGCGGGTTTTATTTTTATATATTCAATTTATAATCGGGTTCTTTGATTTAGCAACAGAAAAGCAGAGTCTATTTTTTCCTTTGGTATGACATGGTATAAATCACCCATGCTGATTTCAAAATAACAACTTTCTTTCGTTGCTTCCTGCAAATAGCTCGTAAATCCAATCCCTGATTCTTTTTGCACTTCTGCCAATAAGCTCGCTATTTGTTCTTTTGGCTGTTTAAAATGAACGTGAAACATATTTGAAACAGGAACTAACGGCAACGTGGAAACTTCCTCACAAGCGTTAAATTGTTTTGCCAGTTCTCTGGCATCTTGAAAATACTTTTCCATTTTATCAAACCGTTTGCCCAAATAATAGTCTGCAGAAACAAGATATGGATACAATGAAATCAAGTCTCCGCCATGACGTCGTTTCCAAACTTTCGACTGTTCTGCAAAGTCACGGCTTCCAGCTAAAATCGCTCCTGCTATGCCGCCAATTCCTTTATACAAAGAAATATAAACACTATCGAAAAGTGCCGTGACTTCTGCTGCAGACTTTTTGTAATGCGGTAATACTTCGAACAACCTGGCTCCGTCTAGATGAAGCTTGACCCCCTTCTCCCGGCACCAATTTGAAATGTTCAAAAGGGTCTCATAGGTTGGCAACTGCCCACCGATTTCCCGTTGTGGCAGTTCAAGCAATATACAAGCTACTTCTTCTTTTAAAGCGATGATGTCTTCAAACTCAATGACTCGGTTTTTTTCTGCCAGAAGCACTGAATGGATGTGATGCAGCTCTTTTAAGCCGTCTTCTTCGTGAATTTCCAAATGGCTCAAAGGATGATAAGCGACTTTTTTTAGTTTTTTTTCATCACACCAAATTCGCAAGCCAATTTGCTGGGCCATCGTGCCACTCGGAAAAAATACAGCGGCTTCTTTTCCTAATAGCTTTGCCATTTTTAATTGAAAAGCTTCAATTACTTCTCCTTGTCCATAATGATCGCTTGGCATTGTATCCTCTACTTGATCAAAAGCTTCCTTCAAAACCCCAGCATTCCGCTTGCCATGGCCGCTTAATTGAAAATGTGTCGCCTCAAAAGATTCTTTTAAAAGATCTGAATCTGAATTACCCATCAGTGTTCCTCCCTATTTTTTAAGCATCTAAACTTATTCATACTATATCATTTTGTCCAACTAATCCAAATTTTCTATAAAAAATCCCGGTGCCGAAACCGGCACCGGGAACATGATTACGGATAAAGTGAAATAACTTTCTTATTTCTATAAGGTACTTCTTCCATTTGATCCAACAATGCCTTCGCATAATGAGTAGGATTTCTTTTTTTCAATGTAAAGACGCTCTCACTATTTCTAACCAAAGCAGACAAGATTTCTTTCTCCTTAACTGTTCCATTATCAATAACCAATTCCGGATTAAAAAACTCATAAGCAATCAATAATGGCGCGCGTAAAAAATTAAATTCATATCTATTCAAATTCATCAGTTTACTGACCGCTGCACTTTCAGCTTGAGGCAATATACCGTCTTCCCCTTTTTCCAGAATTGCTATATGTGTAACCATTTGCGGGTTCAGCAATGCTCCGGCTTTCACGTTATTGTCTTCTGGTTCTGCGGTTTTTCTAGAAAGCTTGTTCATTATAGGTACTGATTTCATAAATTTTTCTTTTATCCCTTGATTTTTTGTTTGTTTATTTTTTGCATAATGATCAAACGAATTTGTCCATGGGACGGAAAAAATATTTTTCCCATCGGTAATGGCCAAATCTTCTGCGATAAAGCTGGCACCGAAGTCTCCGCATGCAGTCATGGCACTTAGTGTCTTCCCGGTATCAGGTGGGGCAAAAATAGCGACCGTCGCATCTCCTGCTTTAAAGGCCGAGCAGTGGATAGGTGCATACCCTTTCCGAAGCAAAAGAAGAGCGGCTAAATCCGTTGCAATATAGTGGAGTGAGTGTAAATTCATGATTCGATGCGTAATCAGCTTATAATAAGTACGGTTCACCGTAATTTTAGGTTCATCAGATAAAAGATTTTCAGCTTTTAGCCTGAGTTTTTTATTCATCGGCAACTTGCGAGTATAGTAGAGTTTATCTTCTCCAGGAGATCCATTAAAATAATGATACCTGCCCAGATTGCCAAGCAAATCATCGTCATTGAATTCTTCTAATGCGATATGCATTTTTACTGCACAGTTTTCATATTCGTCGAGGGTCCCCTCTGGCATATTGGAACCAAATGACCATTTAAATTCTTTTATATTCGTTTTAACGCCTAAAATTCCTTTTGCTGCAATAAAATAATAAACCAAGTTAATTTCCCCCTTCCTGTCCTTAATAGCTGTTGTGCACTTCCGTTATCTAAATAGTAAAGGCAACAGGTTAAGTATAGGTTAAATTAACTAATTATTTTTTGAATTCAATTTATCCAAAGAAAAAATTAACCATAAAAGTGTCAAGATTTTCAATGGCTTTTTCTTATTTCTTTTTTAAGAAGGTTTTGACTACACGTTCAGCAGCTTGGCCATCTTCTAATGAACAGAATTCTTTTTTAAAGCTATCTAGCTTTAAATCAGAAGTCATATTTAGGTGCCCCCGTTCATCAATGGCTTGAAACAACTCTGTTTCGGTCTGGACGATGAAGCCAGGAGCTTTTGATTCAATGTCAAAGTAAAATCCCCGAAGCTGATTGCGATATATCCCCAAGTCATACATAAAGAAAATAATTGGCCTATTTAAAATGGCGAAGTCAAAAAACACAGAAGAATAATCTGTGATCAACAAATCCGAGATCAGATACAAATCTCGGATATCTGGATACTCTGATACATTCAGTACCATCCCTTCATATCGTGAGAAATTAAAATTCTCTGCTACTAGGTAATGCATCCGCGACAGCAGCACCCATTTATCTCCGTACCGTTTTATCCATTCTTCTAAATCAAATTGAAAAGAAAACTTATATTTTCCTTTTTCATAAAATTCATTGTCTCGCCAAGTCGGGGCGTACAGCATAATTTTTTTATCTGCTGGAATCCCCAATTCTTTTTTTACTTTTTGAATCTGGCTTGCGGAAGGATTGGCTAACACATCATTTCTTGGATAGCCTGATTCAATGATTTCTCCTTGATAACCGAATGCCTGTTTAAAGATTTTAGTTGAGTAAGGGTTAGGAGATACAAGATAGTCCCATTTCGCCGACTCCCGCAAGAAATTCTTTTGGTAATTGTCTGTTTCTGTTCCAGGCATATGTACTTCTTCAATATCCAATCCAAGCTTTTTCAACGGTGTTCCATGCCAAGTCTGAACATATACAGTCCCTGCAGGTTTTGGCATCCATCCTGGCAGACGGACATTATTGACCCAATAAGCGGCTCGGGGAAACGTTAAAAACCAACGGAACGTAAACCGTTGGATATAAGGGATTTGATTTTTTTCAAACAATTTTATAGCCCGTCGATCGATGCTCCATAGCAAATGATAATCCGGATAGTGCATTTTCATATATTCAAAAATGGCTCTTGGATTATCGCTATACTGTCTTGCATGAAAACTCTCGAAGATAACCAACTTTTTCTTCCGTGGTAATAAACCGATCATCAAAAATATGATGTGAAACACTTTTTTAAAAAGTTTGCTTTTTTTTAGATTATTAATTTTTATCATTTTTCTGATGTAATGTTTTTTCACTTTCATTAATCTCCCTCCGAATCTTTTAAGAAATGGATGATGGCTGGTTGTGAAAAGTTTTTATTGTTATACCTATATTTATTACGACTTTTAGCTTATAATCTAAATATTCGAAATACTTATTGTTAATATACCACCTTTATCCACTATTACGGAATGCCTATAAAATTAATTTAAGAACGCTGACACTTAAAATAATATAATCGAAAGTGAGTGTTTTCGATGAAAAAAGTGATTACCTACGGAACATTCGATTTAATGCATCACGGGCATATTAATATTTTGAAGAGGGCTAAAGCGCTTGGGGATTATTTAGTAGTGGGCCTTTCAACCGATGAATTTAATGCAATTAAAGGAAAAGCAGCTTATCATTCTTACCAAGACAGAAAATTAGTACTGGAAGCGATCAAATACGTAGATGAGGTGATTCCAGAACAAGAGTGGGGACAAAAAGTAGAAGACATCCAATCACATGATATAGATATTTTTGTGATGGGATCCGATTGGGAAGGGAAATTTAATGAACTAAGTGCATATTGTGATGTAATCTACTTGCCGCGCACTGAAGGAATCTCGACTACAAAAATAAAAACAGATTTACTTAATAAACAATGATAAAAGAATTGATAATTTCGATTTACCTTTTCCTATTTAAAATTCTTTTTGTCCTAATGAGCGTATTTCCAGTGAAAAACAAAACGGTCTTTTTGTCGTCTTTTGGGGACAACGCTTTTTTTTTAGCCAAAGAACTTATTCCATATCAGCCTCCTTTAGTGATTTTTCTCAACCAGAAGCGCTGTAAACTGGACTTTTCAACAATCAATTTAAAACAAAAGAATATTTTTCAGTTTGAATCTTTCAAACTCAAAGATACTTTTTTATCGGTGTACCATTTAGCCACTGCAAAATATGTATTTATCGATAATTATGTAGGGGTTCTATCGGTCATTCATTTTCGGAAAAATGTTAAATGCATTCAATTATGGCATGCTGCCGGTGCTGTTAAGAAATTCGGATGGAGTGATTCTGAAACCAGTAAACGAAGCAATCGAGCCAAGTCTCGTTTCCAGAAAGTGTATAACTGCTTCCACTACATCCCTGTTGGTTCTCAACAGATGGCAGATATCTTTTCTGAATCGTTTCATCTCGGTCCCAAACGCTTTCTCTATACGGGCATCCCCCAAACCGACTTTTACTATGATGCCGCAGCTACAGCTCAAAGCTTAACTCTTCTAGAGCAGAAATACCCAGCAATAAAAGGAAGGAAAGTTATATTATATGCCCCTACTTTCCGTAAGGACATGTTAAATAGAATGACATTGCATCTGAAAGTCGAAGAAGTATTGAATAAGTTGGGAGAAGAGTTTGTGCTGCTCATTCGTTCACATCCTGCAGTACATGAAATCGAACAGTTGCCTGACAACCCGAGAGTCATTATGGTTAGTGATTATCCTTGTATTCATGAATTGTTAATCGCTAGTGATTTCTTGATAACAGACTACTCATCAATTCCAGTCGAGTATTCACTATTGCGAAAAAAAATGATTTTCTTTGCTTATGATTTGGATTCTTATAGTCAAAACCATGGTTTATGGACAAAGAACCCTTCTAGCTTTCCAGGTCCAGTTGTCAAAACTACCGCTGAAGTCATAGAGCATATTTTAGATCCTCATATTGATTATGCGGCAATCGACCAGTTTAGCCGTCGATGGAACACATATTCACAAGGGAAATCCACTAGTCAATTGATTCAGGCGATCTACGATGAGAAGGATTTAACTTATAAATAAAAAACAAGTCCATTTGTGGTTGATACTTATCTTACAGCGATGGCATTATTTTACCTTGTCTTATTTTATTGGGCCACTTTAATTAGCTTTTCCTTTTTGCACGGCTTTTTTCAAGAGTGGCCTTACTTTCTCTTTAATGACATGCATTAAATGTAGTTTTTGGCAAACCAGACTTAAGTTTCCGTACTGTGTACGGTAAAGAGAAAAAGTAAAATTGTTTTTTTTAGCCTCTTTCTTCTCACTCACAGTCTGAGACAATACTCGGACTCTTGCGGATTCCATCTGCGGATAAGCAGGCAACCGATAATAAAAGTCATACACTGCTTCTTGTTCGTTCTCGATTATCGTCTCTGTATCAAGAAAGCCAATAAAATAAAGTGCTTCATATGGATACCAATGAGCGGGAGCCAGCTGTCTTAATTGAAGAGGGGCTAGCACCTTTTCATGTCGAGTTGTTCTGTTTAGGAGATAAAATTCACCTTCCGTAAGATAAGAAGCTTTTGGAACCTTTAATTGTCCTTCGACACGCCAGTATTGATTATGTTTTTCTATTTTCTGTACAACCATTGTTGGTTTAAAATAAGTTGTCACATCGTAGTCTTTATGCATACTTTTTAACACAAATAGATTTTGTTTTTGCGACACTACTGCTTTCTTTTCAGCATTCATCAGCAGTTCAGACAAGCGAAATAAATCTTCTGTATTTTTTTCCATCAATAACCAATACATGGTACGCTCTTTATTCGGCAGTTTATCAGCAATTGCTGCAGGAATCTTTTTTAAAAAATCGAAAATCAACATTAGCCACCTGTTCTTTTCTTCGGGAAGAACTAACGAAAACTTGACGACGTGGAGACGCATAACATCCAGCAAACTTTTCAAATCATGCTCCTCGACAATCCGCTTCTGAATTTGTCGCTCCACTAACCACTGGCGGTTTTCAAACAGCGCCTCTAGCCGGTGGCGCGTGTTATCTAGCCTCATTTGTTGTTGAGTAATGGATGGCTTCTCAATATCTTCCCGGACCCGCCAATGATACACCACTGTATTAACTAGTTGAATCTTACGAGCCAAAACGGCAGCTTTCATTGTCATCGCGAGATCCTCATAATACTTCCCTTCTTTAAAATTCAAATTATGCTCTAGTAAAAAACTCTTCTTCCATAACTTATTGCATGCAATTGAGTCCTGCATTAATTCTGGAGTTTCTTCAAGTGTCGTCTGTCCAGCTTTATTATAAAGATTAAACTCCAAATGCCGCACAGGGATGTACATGCGATCGTTAGTAAATCGAACGACTTTACCAACAGCGTAGTCCACATCTTTGTGTTTTACTGCAGCTATGAGAGATTGAATGGCGTTTTTAGGAAGGATATCATCTGCATCCAAAAAGAAGATATACTTACCGGTACTTAAATCAATGCCTTTATTCCGGGTAAAACCAAGCCCTTGGTTTTCTTGCTCATGCAGCCGAATACGGGGATCAGTAGCAGCTATATTGGCTATTACGTTGCCGCTCTCATCACTCGACCCGTCATTAATAATGATAATTTCAAGGTGCCGGTAAGTCTGTCCACTAACGGATAATAGACATTCTTCCAAATAAGGCAAAGCATTATAAACAGGAATAACGACGGATACCACTTCGTGCATGATTTTCACTCCTTATCCTATTCAGCTTACTAAGTTCGGGGATGATTTTACTTTCTTTTAGGCAACTTATTTGCAACTGGCTTATAGCATATTTTGAAGAAACTGAAATTGATAAAAAAGAGTTGTTGAGACAACAACTCTTTTTGTCACTTCTTCTTGAATACTCGTTCAATTACTTTCGCTGAAGCGTTTCCATCCTCTAGGCTTGAAAACTCCAAAGAAAATCGCTTTAAGTCATCAAGAAAGTAATTCATTTCGTCGGGATGATTTAAGAAGTGAAGCACTTCGTCAATCGTCCGGCATACGGGCCCTGGTGCCAGTTCAGTAAAGTTGAAATACATTCCCCGCCTTGTAATATACTCTTCCAAATCATAGCAATAAAGGACAATAGGACGCATTAAAATGGCAAAGTCGAACATAGCGGATGAATAATCGGTAACCATTACATCTGCCAAAAGATACAGCTCTTGAATATCTTGATAAGTCGAGGCATTAATTACATTCGCCGGAAGCTCTATTTGGGAGATTTTTTCAGCCAATAAATAATGAAGACGAAGCAGTATAACCGTTTCACGATCAATTTCACTACTCATCTTTTGCACATCATCGAGTACTTTTCGGAAAGAATTCGTATCCCAGTCCCGGAAAGTCGGCGCAAAAAGAACAATCTTCTTCTCGCTACTTAAACCAAAATGGTGCTGGACTTTACGCGTTATAAGTTCAGGCTGCCGTACTAATACATCATTTCTTGGATAACCCGTTTCAAGGATTTCTCCCCCGTAGCGGAATCCTCTCTTTAAGATTTCAGACGTATAACGATTTGGTGAAATCAAGTAATCCCAAGCTTCTGTCTGGACTTTCAATTTCGTTAGCTCATTTTTTGATGGAAGCTTCTTTTGGTCGTAGCCCATTTTTTTTAACGGTGTGCCATGCCATGTCTGAACATAGATTTGCTTTTCTTTTTTCTTTGCTAAATGAGCAATTCCTTGATTATCAATCCAGTACTTAGCGCGATTCAAGTAGTATAAATGCTTCAAGCTATTTTTTTTCACTTTTACTGCATCACCTGGTAATTCTAATTGATCAGGTTTTTGAAACACCCAAATATATTTAAATTTATAACCTGACTCGATCATTTGCTCATAGATGTATTTCGGGCTGTCACTATACTGTTTGCCCATATGGCTTTCAAATAAGACCCAATTTGATTTTAATGGGAACTTGGGAATGAGCCGCTCCAATGCTTTTCGCATGGGAGATGGCGATGGGGAAAATCCTGCTTTCTGTTGATTCTTCGCTAACTTTCTCTTCTCTACTTTCCATAGTAGTTGATTGAATAATTTCTCTGGCGCCACTCGAATAGCCAATGAATTTTTCTCATTTATAAAAATACTTTTTGATAAGTTATTTTCTATAAGTTCGATATTAGGCAGTTCGCTTATATTCGAATTTTTAACAAGTATACGGTGAAGATTTCCCATATGTTTTACATACAGCGATAAGTAATAATTTCCAGCTGTCATATTTTGAACGCTAAAAACGACTTTGCCATCGGCTTCCGCTACAGCAGTCAACGCTTTTCCAGTCTGCCGGTTTCGAAGCACCCAATAAGAACTGTATTCACTTTCAGAGATAGAATTTACGTATAGGAGACCTTGAAACGAAAACGATTCCAGACTCAACTCGAGATCTGTTATCTCATAGTCAATTTTCGGTTTTTCTGTATATAAAAACTTCTCATGATTTTTAGCAGGAACTGTAGGCAGAAAATAATATTGAGTTCCGATGCTGCATACACGGTTCTTTTGTGTCGGTAACCCGTTGATATAGTTTACATAGTCCTCAAATGCCTCTACATCCCCAAGATACATCAGATAAGACATAATTCGGTCTTGCTCAGAAAGGCCGATAAATGCATATTCATCCATCACTTCGTGCATATATTGATGAATCAGCTGATGGAAACGTGCTTTATAGTCTTCGTCATATTGCAGGTAATCGTTTGTATATAATTTTAAGTCATGTCGCAAAAATTTATTGTTTTTTTCTTTTTGGTAGAGAACTGCACCATTTTCCCTTAAAGATTGATCAAAGTACCGATGGGCAATGATTCGGTTCTCGAAATTTTCAAACTCATGTCGACGATTTGTAATCGATTTAGCTTCTGCATTTTCTACTACTCGCCAATAATAAATCGGCTCTGGAATGACACTGATTGTTTCAGCCAAAAAATAAGCCTTTCCTGTAAATACCACATCTTCATAATGAATACCTTCTGGGAAGCGAAGGCCATGGTAATCTAAGAACGAACGTTTGTAAATCTTGTTAACCGATAGACTGTCAAAAAGCATATAAGTAAATTCACGGACATTAAAATTAAGGCGTTCTTTTGAATAGATTTGCTTGTGGTACCAAATCTCGTAATTATTCGTACGAATCACTTGTCCTGCGACAAAGTCTGAACCGGTTCGATCCATCGCTTCGACCATTTTTTCACATGCATCAATGGTATACCAATCATCCCCATCTAAAAACATAATGTATTCACCCCATGCATGTGCTATGCCTGTATTGCGTGGTGTGCTGCAACCTCCACTATTTTTTGTTAGATGGATCGCCCTAAAGTTCGTTTTACCAGCAACAAAACGATCAATGAGTGCCCCTGTTTGATCAGATGAAAAATCATTGACGACTACCACTTCAAAATCAGTAAACGTTTGTTCATAAAGCGATTCTAGTGCTTCTTCGATATACAACTCGTTATTGAAAGCAATAACAACTACTGAGAGCTTCGGGCCTCGCTGCATTTGAAAATCATCAACCATACCGCTTCCCTCCCAGTTCTTCAAAGAGTTGATACCATTTTTTTTTGATGACTTGACGGTCGAATTTCAAACTGTTGTCGTAAGCCTCTTTGCTGAAACTATAAAACAATTCAGGATTTTGTGCCACTCGTTTGATATGGCGTGCCAACAAGTGAATATCGTCTACTGGTATGATGAGCCCATTCCGATATTCATCGATTATTTCCCGAATACCAGGAGCACAATCTGTAGATATACAAGGCAAACCACAGGATTGTGCTTCAATCAAAGACATAGGCAATCCTTCTGCTTTGGAAGGTAACACAAAGAAACTGCCACCTTCAATCGCTGTTTGGATGTCTTCAGTTTGACCTTCTAGAAAAATACGCTTATCCAAGCCGAAAATTTGAATTAGATTTCGAAGTGACTTTTCTGCAGGCCCATCACCGTATATATGGAGGGTCCAATTTGGCAACTCCGACGCTACTTTAGCAAACGCTTCAATCAAAACATCAAAGCCTTTGTCTTCAATCAAGCGGCCTGAAGAAATAATCCGTTTGTTTTTGTACAAATCTTTTGGAGAATTAGCACGGCGAAAAGGAGAAGGATTATACATTATTCCAATATTAGTAAACCCTATTTCTTGAAAATGTTCTGCATCTTTTTGTGTGAGCAAGAGAAACTTAGAAACCTGGCGGTAGTAAGTTAATATACGCTTATAACGTTTAGAAGCCCTTGCAGCAACTACACTTTCATGGCTTTGCCCTATAATTTTGATGTTTTGTTTATAGAAGAGCGGTCGCATCCACTGCATGCCATAGACTTGAATTGCAATGACATATACTTCCTCATCACCGTATCCCTCAAAGAACCGTTCCACTTCTTTTCGCTTCTTTTTCAGCATATAACGGCGTTTCAATTCTTTTGCCACTTTTACAAACTTTAAATTCTTTAAGTTTGATGAAATCTCAATCGCTTGAGGTGCACGATAGTTTGTGTGCAGCACGATTACCGGAACTTCTTCCTTAAAATAACTAGGTACATTCTTTTGTTCGTTAACACTAAGGATGGATACACGGTGCCCATCCGCCATAAAATCCTCAGTCAAAATAGACGCGACTCGCTGTGCACCGCCATGGTTATTGTATTCATTTAATAAGAAGACAATATTCTTATTTCCCATGAGATTACTCCTTCAAAACTTAGTTTAGGCTCTAATGCATAGCTCCTTGTAATTGATGATTCTTTTTCTCTAATCGGAGATATTTTGAAGCAGTTTGAATTTCAATAGCCTTTCCTTCTACAAAGTGAAGTTCATTTGGATACGCAGGCTGCTTAGTGGCCCATACAAGATTAACCAGTTCATTTTTCGGCTCTTCATTCATACGATAAGTCAGGTGGCTTTCATAGCTCCCTGCTGGAAGCTCTGCTAGATTAATAGCAACAAGAAACTTCGAAAATTTATAGATTTTCCCTTGGGGGTTATATGCAGGATTTTCGGTAATTTCTTCCGTTGCATGGATGGTAACGGGAAATTCTGAACGTTTAAAAGTTTTCAGATTAGTTAAATGGAAAGCCATTGACAATGCATCAGCAGTTCGCGTTTCATAGCCTCTTACGAAAGCTACGCCTTCAATATATGCCCATTGGTCATCAAACCAAATTCGATTGACTTGCTGCTCTAATTTGTCCCGGTTCTCAATCACCAATTCAAGTGTATTTTTTTCCACATTGCATTTAAAGAGAAATCGATTTTTTCCGCTTTTTTGCTCAACCAGTTCCGCTTTTCCCGCCCAAAGTGGAAATTCAACCGGAAAACCGTTGTCATTTTTTAAGTGTGCACAAAAAATGAAACTCCCTGGTTTAAAAAACATCGGGAACTCTTGGGCACTGAGCTGCACCGAGAAACTTAAATCATCTTCTGACAAAGGCTTTCTTATCGTTTCTCCTGTTCGGACATCCCGAACCGCTATTTCAAACTTCTCACTCATATTTTGCTGGTGTTCATTGTGCAAATAGCCTTTAAGCAACATCGTAAACCCTTCGTCCCCCGTTCCGAAAATAACTTGTTCCAGCGAATGCTTGTACTCGATTTCGGCATGGATTGATTCAATCGATTTTTTACCGCTCATAAACTCCCCATAGAGTGAGCCGACAAATTTAGAGTCACCATATGTAATCAGTCTGCCTTGATGAATCCATGCAGCCTTGGAACAAAAAGATTCAATTGCATTGTTGTCGTGACTAACAAAGATAATTGTTTTCCCTTTTTCTTTAAATTCATTCATTTTGTTCAAGCATTTCCGGCGGAATTGGGAGTCTCCCACTGCCAAAGCTTCATCAATAATTAAAATATCCGGATCGACATTTACAGATATGGCAAATCCAAGTTTTGACTTCATTCCTGCCGAATAATTTTTGACGGGTTGCCCGATAAATTCTCCCAGTTCCGAAAACTCGATGATATTCTCTACTTTCGAGAGCATTTCTTCTTTCGAGTACCCCATCAATGTCCCTTTCATAAAAATATTGTCATAGCCGCTAAGCTCTGAATCAATACCTGAACTAACATCAAGAAAAACGATGGAGCCATGGACATCCACCGTTCCTTTTGTCGGTTCTGTAATGCCGGCAATCACCTTCAAAAGCGTCGATTTACCGGATCCATTTTTTCCAAGTATACCGATTGATTCTCCTTTCGGAAAATCTAAGGAGACATCTTGCAGTGCATAGAAATCTTTATGAAATTTCTTTCGAGTCACCACTTCTTTTAACGGTCCCCAAGGATCTTTATACAAGCTATATTTTTTTGTTAAATTCATCACTCTGACCGCGATGTCCATTTTCCTCCTCCTTTCTAATCAAAGTTAAAGAGTATCCAGGAATATCGGTTTCATACGTTTGTGTAGATAGTTGCCTAATAAAAAGAAAATCAGGACCACCATCCAGAAATACAATGTGTAAATCGGTTGATTCCAAAAACCGGTCTCATAAAAAAAAGAATCCCGGTAGCCTTGGACAATATAGTGGAAAGGATTTAGCTTAACAATATTCCCCAATATCCCCACATTGTCAACAGACCAGAAAATCGGCGTCATCCAGAATAGGAAAACGAGAATTGTATCTAGAAATCGACCGAAATCCTTACTGACTGCTACGAGAGGTGCAGTCACCGAGCCTATACCCAGCAGTAGCATAAGAGCGGCGAAATCGTAATAGATTAGTTGCAAATTGTAAATTGATACCGTCTGCAAAGCGATTGCCATTCCTGTAAAAATGACAGCAAGCAAAATTAAATGGATATAATAGGAATACAAAATTTGTACCGCTGGCAAAATTGCAATCGGAAAAGGCGTATTTTTAATAATGGACCTTTTACTGCGGAACGACTTCTGCGTCAGACGGAAACCATCATTCAGAAGAAACCAAGCAACCATACCAATAGCAAGCCATGCAAAATATGGTGCTCCATTAACCGGACCTCCTGCTCTCGCTCCAACACTAAATACAAACCAGAAAACTGCAATGCGCATTAATGGGTTAATCAGGCCCCATAAAAATCCCAAAAGTGTTCCCGCATACTCCCTTTTCATTTCTTGTAAGGAAAGGGCATGAATCATTGTTCTGCGCTTCCACATTTCCTTGTAAATATCAAACATAGGCGCTCTCCTCTAATCGCTTTTGGAATATGATTTAAAACCATCAGGATTCAAAGATTGCCATCTCCAGGAATCTTCGCACATTTCCTGTAAATCTTTCTCTGCCTGCCATTTTAACAGTCTTTTTGCTTTTTCTGCATTGGCATAGCAAACTCCGATATCTCCTGGACGGCGCTCGACGATTTTATAAGGAATATTCTTTGAAGTTGCCTCACTAAAACTTTTTACTAAATCCAATACACTGTATCCTGTACCTGTCCCTAAGTTAAAAATTTCAACACCCTCATGGTTTTCTAGATACTGCAATGCTTTAACATGACCTTTCACGAGGTCAACTACATGGATATAATCACGTATGCCCGTCCCATCAGGGGTCTTGTAATCATCCCCAAATATTCTCAACTGCTCCTGCTTGCCAATTGCCACTTGAGTGATGTAAGGCATCAAGTTGTTAGGCGTCCCTTTCGGACTTTCTCCAATTCTTCCGCTTTTATGAGCACCGATTGGATTGAAGTACCGCAGAATTGCAATATGCCAAGTAGAATCTGAAATAAATAAATCTCTTAAGATTTCTTCAATGATCAACTTAGTACGACCATATGAATTGGTTGCACTTAGAGGAAATGATTCATCAATCGGCACTTTTTCGGGATTTCCATAAACAGTTGCCGAAGAACTGAACACCATCTTTTTGACGTTATGCTTTTTCATTATTTCACACAAAATCAAAGTACCAATAACATTGTTGCGATAGTAGTTTAATGGCAATGTTACAGACTCCCCAACTGCTTTTAGACCCGCAAAATGCATGACGGCATCAATATTATGCTGAGTAAAAATTAAATCCATCGTTTCCGCATCTAGCAAATCTGCTTCATAAAACGGAAAATCCTTTCCAGTCAAATCTTTCACACGCTTTATAGCTTCCATCTCACTGTTTGATAGATTATCCATCACCACAATATCATATCCATTTTTCAATAGTTCCACTGCTGCATGACTTCCAATATAACCTGCTCCACCCGTTACAAGAACTAGCATAGCGATCCCTCTTTTTCTAAATATTTTGACTTTTTAAAATAAAAGAGACTTTATTCCCTCAATTATACGATAAGAAATTTGATTTACCACAAAAAGATTACTTTAGGCGCAATATTCATAGCAAATGGTTTTAATAGCAATTACAATTTCAAATCAAAATGCAATAAAAAAGTTGATTTAAAAGTTAGTAAAGAACTTTTAAATCAACTTTTTTCAATTTTTATTCATGATTTACGATATCCGAAACGTAATAGAAACCATTTTCGTCCATCACAATCGTATAGGTTTTACTCCGTTCTTCCAACGACCATTCACCTGCACCATTTTTAAAATCAAATGCTTCTTCTGTATTTACAAGTGCATGATCTTCGAGAATTTCGATACCAGTAATCTCAAGTTTATTGAAATTAAATTCCATTCCCTGGCCGGAAATCTCGTTAATGTATTGAAGGATATTGTTATAGATATCACTTTCATAGACCAACAAATTTTGGACATAGAAGAAGTCTTCATTTGCTAAAGCCATTTCGTAGTAGTAACGGAAATCTCCGATAAATTCACTTAAGTTTGTTTCATTAAAGTTCATTTCCAGATCTGGATCGAATTCATAAGTTTCATCTTCGTAACTGCTAAAATCATCGTACACATGGAATTTAGCAACTACTTCTTCAGCTGTCATCGGATTATTAACCCACTCAGTAAGCATGGCATGCATCGAATACATTGGAATGGAAAATCCAATTGAATCGCCTTCTTCCATTACAAGAGAGTTAATGCCAATAACTTTTCCAGTGCCCGCATCAACAAGGGGACCGCCACTCGATCCGGGTGCAATCGGAGCATCAATTTGATAAATATCTTCATATATAAATTCTTGTTCAAAGTCACGGTCGATGCCTGTTAAGTAACCGAGTGTCGCTGTATTCTCAAAGCCTGAAGGACTTCCAAGCGCAATTACTTCTGTCCCAACATCCGTTGGGTTCATTTCGCTTTCCAATGGATCAATACCGGCAAAGGCGTCAACTTTGATCAACGCAATGTCCGATTCATCGGAGATGCCAATGACTGTACCAGGCTGATCCTGGCCATTGATATTGCGGACAATTACGTCGGTGAACCCTGCAACAACATGTGCATTCGTAGCTACGAGACCAGACTTCTCAAACAAGAAGCCCGAACCCTGTCCGCTTTCAGTTAAAATGGTATAAACTTTTTGCTGGGTTTCTTTAATGATTGCTGTCTTTTCTTTCTTTTTCGGTTCCACTTTTTCAGGCTGCTCAGATGGTGGAACGATATCTTCCACTTTTGTTACAGTTCCTTCGGTTGGACTGCCTGTTTTCGCTGGTTCTTCCGGCAC
This sequence comes from Planococcus liqunii, assembly GCF_030413595.1. NCBI lineage: Bacteria > Bacillati > Bacillota > Bacilli > Caryophanales > Caryophanaceae > Planococcus > Planococcus liqunii. The sequence continues at coordinate 2,908,770 of NZ_CP129238.1, forward strand.
TTCTACTTCAGCCGGTTCTTCGGTTTTAATCGTTTCCTTGTCAGGGGTATTTTCACTTCCGTTGTCTTCATTCGACTCAATATCGGTGCTGGATACTTCTTCTGTTATAGGCGTTTGCTGCTGAGAAGGCTCATCTTCCAACTGCGATACGCCAAAGCCGACACCTCCGATTCCCACTAACAAGATTAATGCTGCTAGCCATTTTTTATTTTTCGGGCGCTTACCTCTTTTATTAGTCAATGAGTTCCCGCAAGATTTACAAAAGTTTGCATTGGATTCGTTCTCTTGTCCGCAATTCTTACATAACATGATAATTTCCTCCTAGGGATAATATATATCCGCTGTACTGGCTATTATTATAATCTTTTTGACGCTAAACAACTAGATAGAGTTGCGTTTTGTAATGAAGTCTTTCGTTTTGTAATAAATCTATGTTTTTCAGCAACTTATACAGGTCATTAATCGAAAAACAATATAATCCAATTTTATCCATAATTATTTATAATTTCAACTTTAAAGAACTTTTATTTTTCTTAATGCAAAAAAGCTATAGAAAACCTGTATAAATCAGGTTTTCTACAGCCAACTTGCAACTCCTTAAACTAGAGCTTGCCTTTTATTTCGATTGTGCACTGACTTCAACCGGATGAGTTGCTTCGTGCAACAAGACATCTAATTCTTCAGTGTAAGTCTGGGTCTGTTCTTCTGTCCAGCCGAATGTTTTGGCCATATAAGCGATGGCGCTGTCTTTGTTGGCATGCACCCAGTGGATGTTGAAGAACAACGCGCCTGTACGGCGGATGAAGAAATCGACCGGTTTATAAGTGGATTCGTATTCCATTGCGTAGCGAAGCATTGCATGGACTAATGGATCGAGCCCTTCGTCAGCCGCTTCTTTTTTTCCGGTCGCTAAGAAATGCAGCACCTGGTCGACGTTCGAGCCGTAGCGTTTCACCAATTTGCGGGCGGCTGCTGGTGTCAGTCCAATAGCGACAGCCTGGCGCACGCGGTCTTCGATAAAGGATTCAAAGCCTTTTGAACCGCCGACTTCCCCGCCGGACAATGGCAAATGCTTCGTTGAGCTTTTCGGGAATTTCGTGCCGTTTTCTTCTTTCAATTGTTCCGCCACTAGATTGACAATGCTTTCGCCCATTTTGCGGTAGCCGGTCAACTTTCCGCCGGCAATGGAAATCAAGCCTGAATCCGATACGAAGATTTCATCTTTGCGGGAAATCTCGGAAGGGTCTTTGCCTTCTTCGTGGATCAACGGACGCAGTCCAGCCCAGCTTGATTCGATGTCTTCTACGCGGATTTGCACATCCGGGAACATGAAGTCGATCGCTTTCAAGACATAGTCACGGTCTTCCACGGTCATCGTCGGATGAGCAATATCCTGTTTGTAGACCGTATCGGTTGTACCGACATATACTTTGCCGTCGCGCGGAATTGCAAATGCCATGCGGCCGTCTGGCATATCAAAATAAATCGCCTGTTTCAACGGGAAACGCTTGCCGTCGAATACTAAGTGAATGCCTTTCGTCAGTTGCAAGGTCTTGCCTTGTTTTGAATTGTCTTTGTCGCGCAATGTGTCAACCCAAGGCCCTGCTGCATTGACGATTTTGTTGGCATAGATTTCGTGCTCTGATCCATCAATCTGGTCTTGGATGCGAATGCCGACCGTTTTACCGTTCTGGTAGATAAAGCCGGTCACTTTAGCGTAATTCAATGCCATGGCGCCTTTTTCCACCGCTTTTTTCATCACTTCAATTGTCAGGCGGGCATCGTCTGTTTTGTATTCCACGTAATAGCCGGCACCTTTGATGCCTTGTTTTTTAAGTAAAGGTTCGCGTTTCAACGCTTCCTCTTTCGACAGCATCTTGCGGCGCTCATCGCGTTTCACGCCTGCCAAAAAGTCATAGACGCGAAGGCCGATGTTTGTGCTGTACGGGCCGAATGTACCGCCTTTGTAAAACGGCAATAGCATCCATTCCGGAGTCGTGACATGCGGACCGTTTTCATAAACGATTTCGCGTTCTTTGCCGACTTCCGCCACCATTTTCACTTCGAACTGTTTCAAGTAGCGAAGGCCGCCGTGGACAAGTTTCGTCGAGCGGCTGCTGGTGCCCGCTGCAAAATCCTGCATTTCGATTACTGCAGTGTGCATGCCGCGTACCGAAGCATCAAGAGCGATGCCGGCTCCTGTAATACCGCCGCCGATGACCAAAAGGTCGAGTCGGGCATTTTTCATATTTTGAATGGTTTCTTTACGCTGCAAACTAGAAAATTTCATGGGTTGTGCTCCTTTTGAGATGTATTTTTCCAATTAAATCCAATAAAAAAGAGACGAAGCTACAGCTGCAGAATTTCTTCTGCGAAACTGGCTTCGTCTCTCGAGGTCTCGGGCCGTGTATTAACTTTTAATTAGAAAAGCGGAAAGAGCCGGTTAGCTTCGACAGGCATAAGACAGACCAGCAATGTGGCTTTCTTTGCCACAGGGCTGGGTTGGCTTATGACCCGAGAAGCTGGCTCTTGCAGCTAGCCATTTTAAAGCCGTAACTATCTAAAAAGAAAAGACACTTACGATTAAGAATTCACTTTCGTTCTTGCTTCTGTTGCTTTGAATGTTCTGGTAGCCGCTACTGCATTCTGCCAACCTTCATAAAGCTCTTCGCTTTGTTCTGACGGCATTGTGCTTGTGTAGGTTTTGTCGACTTTCCATTGCTGGGCAATCTCTTCTTTGTCTTTCCAGAAGCCGACTGCAAGCCCTGCCAAGTATGCAGCACCAAGTGCTGTGGTTTCCTGGATCATCGGGCGTTCCACCTGTACATTAAGGATATCACTTTGGAACTGCATCAGCAAGTCATTTGCAACAGCTCCGCCGTCAACACGCAAAGTTTTCAGTTCTGTGCCGGATTCTTTCACCATCACGTCCACAACATCTTTTGTTTGGTAAGCAAGCGACTCCAATGTTGCACGGATCAAATGCGCTTTGGTCGTACCGCGTGTCAATCCGAAAATCGCGCCTCGTGCATCGGTATCCCAATAAGGTGTGCCAAGTCCGACAAATGCCGGTACCATGTAGACGCCTTCTGTGGATTCAACGGATGCTGCATAAGCTTCGCTTTCCGGTGCATGGTCGATCAGCTGCAAGCCGTCGCGCAGCCACTGGATCGCCGAGCCGGCTACAAAAATACTTCCTTCGATGGCGTATTCCACTTTGCCGTCTACTCCCCATGCAAGGGTCGTCAGCAATCCGTGGTCTGAAACCACGCCTTCTTCGCCGGTGTTCATCAACATGAAGCAGCCGGTGCCGTATGTGTTTTTTGCCATTCCTTTTTCAAAACAAGCTTGACCGAACAATGCAGCTTGCTGGTCCCCTGCCATTCCGGCAATCGGCACTTCATGGCCGAAGAAATGGTAATCCACAGTATGCCCATACACTTCAGAAGACTGGCAAACTTCCGGAAGCATGCTTTTCGGAACCGTTAAAATTTCCAATAGCTCATCGTCCCACTCCAGATCGTAAATATTGTACATCAACGTACGGGATGCGTTGCTGTAGTCGGTGACATGGCGTTTGCCGCCGGACAATTTATACACAAGCCAGGAATCGATTGTTCCGAACATCAAATCGCCGTTGTCCGCTTTTTCGCGCGCGCCTTCAACATTGTCGAGAATCCATTTCACTTTTGTTCCGGAGAAATACGCATCGATCAACAAGCCGGTTTTTTTCGTGAACAGTTCGCCGTGCCCCTGTTCTTTCAATTCTTTGCAGATGCCGTCTGTTTGGCGCGACTGCCAGACAATTGCACGGTAAATCGGTTTGCCGGTATTGCGGTCCCACACAACCGCTGTTTCCCGCTGGTTGGTGATGCCGATTCCTGCGATTTGAGTTGGATCAACGTCTGCTTTGCGAAGCACTTCTGCAATACAAGCCAGTACCGACGTCCAGATTTCATTGGCATCGTGCTCTACCCAGCCTGGTTTCGGGAAGAATTGTTCGAATTCCTGCTGTGCTGTTTGCACGATTTCGCCTTTATGGTTAAACAAGATGGCCCGTGAACTGGTCGTTCCCTGGTCAATTGATAAAATATAGTCTTTGCTCATACTGATTTCCTCCTCGGCTTTACGAAACGATTTTTTCTTCTAATTGATCTGCCGCTGTGCGGCCTTTTCTTAATTCTACACTTGCTGCTCCGAATAACACCAGCACAAGTACCAGGCTCAGAATCCAAAAAGCTGGTCCCATTTCGCCAACGAACACGGCTTTATAAAATACAGCTCCGTAAACACCGCCAAACAGCGGCCCTACTACCGGTACCCAAGCGTAGCTCCAGTCAGATCCGCCTTTGCCGGGAATCGGCAGGATGGCATGCGCAATTCTTGGCCCCAAGTCGCGGGCCGGATTGATGGCGTAGCCTGTTGGTCCGCCAAGCGACAAGCCGATTGCCAGGATCAAGGCACCGACAATCAATGGATTCAAGCCTTCTGTAAATTCATTTGCCCCGATAAATAATAGCCCCATCACAAGGACGGCTGTTCCGATAATTTCAGATACCAAATTCGAAAACGGTTTGCGCACTGCAGGGATGGTTGCGAAAACGCCAAGTTTTGCCGCTTTGTCTTTTGTGCGTTCCCAGTGCGGCAAATAATTGAAGAAAACGATGGCCGCCCCAATAATAGCCCCAATCAGCTGTGCGGCAATGTAAACCGGCACTTTCGCCCAGGCAAAGTCGCCTACTACGGCAAAACCTAAAGTTACTGCCGGATTTAAATGGGCTCCTGAAAAACTGCCGACGGCATAGACGCCCATCGTCACTGCCAAGCCCCATGCAACAGTGACCACAATCCAACCACCATTTTCAGCCTTTGAATCTTTCAATGCTACACCTGCAACTACGCCGGCCCCAAAAATAATCAAAATCATGGTGCCAACCAATTCTGCTAGAAATTCCGTCATTACGATACACCCCTTAGTATGTTTGCCAAAGAACCGTTTTTCAGGAAACGCAAAAAGACCCACACTGAATGGACGCGCTTCCAGATGCGGAAGCGGCCATGCTCAGTGTGGATCTCCATTTCTCCTACACAGTTCTTAACTTGTTAATACCTAAGTTAGCAGGTTTTGAAAGCGGTGTCAAACCCCTTTTCTTTTTCTTATAGCTCCCACAGCTCTGCTTGTGAAGTGGAAATAGCCACCGCTCCGCCGCCATAAGCCAGCTCGACATCTTCTTTTGTACGGATCAAACCGCCGGCAATGACCGGGATGCCGGTCTGTTCGTGGACTTCCGCTATGACGGATGGAATGATGCCCGGCAAGATTTCAATATAGTCGGGTTTTACCTGATTGATCAATTTGATGTTATGTTCGAGTGCATGGCTGTCGAGCAGAAACAAGCGCTGAATCGTCATCAATTTGTTTTTCTTCGCCATGGCAATGACATTGCTGCGTGTCGAAACAATGCCGTCCGGCTTTACTTCGCGCACCAAGTATTCAATGCCATAGGCATCCGCTTTTAATCCCTGGATCAAATCAATATGCAAAATCACTTTCTTATTTGCCTTTTTGGCTGCTTGCACCAGCGCTTTCAGCTGAGACAATCGGATTTCCAAGTAAATGATGTATTCATGGTCGCTGCTCAGCAGCCGTTCAAACTCTTTCATATTGCGCAAAACGGGCAAAACGCCCTTTAATTCAGACACCCAATTTCCTCCTTGCAATTGCTTTCCGCGTTCCATTATCCCCTGTAACTCAATATGTTTCAAATCCAAAGTGTGCGGAAATTATGCCGGTGCCTGACATGCACATATTTTCAGCCGTTTTTCCGCCTGCCATAGAGATGCAACAATAAAGCAGCAAGTGCCGAAATAACCGTGACAAGCAGTCCCGGATAAAATCCAGGCGTAATATACGACAGCTCAATCCGGTGTTCTCCAGGTTCCAAATAAACCCCGCTGAATGCGCCCTGCACTTCCAGCAATTCCGCTTCTTTGCCGTTCACTTTCATATTCCACTGTTCACTATAGGGAATGGATAAGAACAAAAACCCTTGTTCCTTGACGGAAAGATCACCCGATACGTGATTGCCTTTCACATGCAAATTGTCCATGCTATGAGCTTCGCGCTGATCTGCTTGCTTACGGAAATCCTCATAGGAATTCCAATACACCTTAAGGCCAGACAGTTGATAGGTGCCGGGTGAAACCCCGATTTCTATTGCATCCGTCTGCCCATCCAAACGGATCAAATACCCTTTATTGGGGTAGCTATAAATATAGGAGGATTCCCGTTTCAACACTTCTTTTCCGTTGACGTCCAGCTTCATCGCCTGGTCTTCCGCCGGTGCTATTTCGAAATAGACCATGTATTCTCCCGGCTGTTGTTTTTCTTCGATTGGAATACGGACTTTCCCTCCCGATTGGACCGTCAGCAAGCCTCCTGTCATTGATGCATTATGGTAATCGGCGTTTGCCAGATCGACTTTTATCCGTTCCGGCAGCTGTTCTTTCCAATTTTCAGTTCGTGCTCGTGCATAACGGTCTGCCACAACCAATGTATTCAAAAACAGCGCGTCCCGCTCTGCCACATTCAACTGCCGCCATTCCGTTTCGGAAATCGTCTCGGTATACCACATATCGATGCCAACCGCTGACGGATTTTCATAAACCGAATACGTTTCAGTCTCTTCTACTTTCTCGTATCCGAAGGGAGCCTTTTCATCTTTTGGCAATACTTGATACTTTACTCCAAGCCCCGTCTCCAGTGCCCAGCGGTCGTCGAACAGCGAGTAGGTGGATACGACGACACCGTTTCTCAGCGGATTGGTTTGCCGGACATTGTAATCTTTTTTCACAAAGCTGTGCAAATTTTTCTTCAGTACACTATTGTAGGCACTCGTACCATAATAGCCATAAAGCATGGCATGGTTTAAGCGGTCCTTCGTTCCGTAGTACGTCCGGTAAAATTCATTCTGTTCCGGCACCAGTGCCGAAAAAATTTTTTGTTCTTCAGCATGATCCAGAGAGGGCTGGCTAAAATATTCATCGGTTAAATTTTTGGCCCCGAACTTGCCGACTATCTTTTCCTCAGTATAGCCCACCACATTGGCAACAGCATTTGCTCCCAATGCCAATACGAAAAGCCTTGAAAGCCACCTTTTCCGCTCCCAACGGCTCATCGCATATAACAGCAACAAAGTTAATAAGCCAAAAGCGACGGCAGCTGCGTCATACTGACTGGCTGTACTTCCCGTCCGCTCTTCTTTTGTATAAAGCGCCCAAAGCGATAAGCCAATCGCCATCAAAACAAAGGCCAACAGCCGTTTATTGGCTTTCATGGCCGCTGTCAGCCAGTTCGGCAACGCGAACGCCACAGCGAAATTCAAGATGTAGAACCACCGGTACTGGATATGTGAAAACCCGTTAAAAACGCTGTACATATAAGGAACGAAATAACAGCTGAACAACAGCAGCGCCAGGATGGACTTTCTCTTCGTTTTTGCATCGGTCGGAAGAAAAATCATTAAACCGGCAATTAACGTAATGAAGAGAAAACCTAAACCTCCAATATTGCCCCAAATCTGTTCCGGCAAACTGGCAGTCCAGTCGGCACCGAAGAACAAAGGAATTTCCGGTTTTATTGCCAAACGGTCTGAGTAATAGACGGACAGGACGCCCGGCAAAAGTCCAGCGAAAGCCAAGCCCAATCCGATGGCGTAATGCAGCAGGAGCGGTGCATACGTTTTGAAAACCGATTTTTCTTTTAACGGTGTGAGCACAATGGCTGCCAGGCCGTAAAAAATGCTGCTGATAAAACCGAGATAAAAATTGCTGGCAACCGACAGGAAAATCCCCAGAATGAAAAACCGCGATTTGCCGGTCCGCTGATAATACAGCAAGCCAAAAATCGTCAAAGGCACATAGAGAAACGCTTCGGTCATATAATCGATCAGCGCCGCATGGGCAAAGAAAATAATCGAACTGCCGTAAGCCAAAGCCGCGGCCAGCGCTTTCAAGGGCTCGAACTTCTCATAACGGACAAGCCCATACATTCCGAGCATTGCCAAAAACGATTTCAGCACGGACAAATACATTTTAAAATCGATGGCTTTAAGAATACTCCAGTCAAAGTCAAAAAAAAGTTCCGCCAGCACAACTCCGTAAAACAAAGGGCTTGTAGTGTAGTAATAGGCAAACTCACCGAGCAGATCGCCGCCTAAGCCATAGGACCAGGACCAAAAAAAATCGCCGTCTGCATAAGACTCCACGAGATGCGGAAAGAAAAACGCAAATTGGTTGATGGCATCCAGATTGACCGCCAAGTTATTCCCTTCAAACAAAAACTTCCAATGAAACAACACCGCGGCGAGCAGCAGACACATAACCGGCAACACCTTCTTCGCGTAAGTTCCTTTGCGCTTGGTTTTCAATGCAATCACTCCAGAAGGACAGACTATGTATGCCTTGATATGTCATATCGCCTTCCACAAATCTTCATGAAAGAAAGATCCATAGATCATTCAGCAAACGCTGGTACGCAGGCGCTGTTCTGCCAAATATCATTCAAATAATAATTATCCCTACTATCCCCTTAGTCCAACACAACAAAACCTTATTATTTCATCCGAAATTCACCAAAGTTTCTTATTAGAGCATAAGCCAAAAATTATATGGAAATGGTATGGGAGCATGGCTCATGTGAGATTTCCTTAGTAGAAACGGCGTAAAAGCCTTAGAAGCAGATGTAACATAGAAGCAAGAAATCAGGAAAATTCTTAAAAAGCATTCAAAACAGCCGCACCTGAGATTATAGGAGCGGCTGTTTTGAAATGAGCATATCTTGTTTTAATGACTGGCACCTTCACATTTATTGCAAGTCCAGTTCTTGTTTCATTGTTTGCCATATGAGCTCGTATCCATCATTTTGCGGATTAGAAGTAGCAGTTTGCATTAGGCTTTCGTATTTAACGCCATTTTCCATTTGTTCTTGAAAAGCATCGAATTGGGAAATGAAAGTATAGCCTTTTTCTTCACTGATATTCTTCAATACCTCATTAATTTCTTTCATAGTAAACTTATATGGCTGCAAGTCTTCTTTTGAAGGTGGCGGCGACATAACAATCATAGATTCTGAACGCTCGTCAGCAACTGCCAGAAGCTTACGCATTGTCGCCTCGTACTCCTCTAATGTAATAAAAATCCGATCATCCGTGCCAATCATGACAATGACCGCTTCTTCTTTTGGTTTTAACAATCTATCAAGATTTCGCAAAGTCCAATCCGCTGTCTTATCTCGAATTCCGGCATTGATCACATCAACTTCACCGAATTCTGGTTTACTTGCATAATTTCGTAGTTGATTTGCCCATGAGTCGAATTCATATCCTGCTTCTCGATATGTTTCGCCATTTCCATGGAAAATGATCCGGCCGCCATCGGGCGCAGAATATGCAGAATGTCCGTACCCTGCGGTAATTCCGTCACCCAGTAACTTGATAGAAGTTATCTTTTGCTCGAGCAAAAGATTGTAAAACTCGCTTTCCTCACTTTTCACAGAAGCTGCTTTTTCCTCATCTTCTATGACTTCAGCTTTTTCCTCAGTACTCTCTTTTTCTTGAACTATTTCCTTTTCACCCAATACTTCCATAGATTTCGTTTGAGCTACGTTATCCATTGACTGCTGTGAATGCTGTTCAATTTTTTCATCCCAATTATTTTTTGAAAACACAAATGCAACCATTAATACAATGATGATAGCCATCATTAAAAGTCGAACAATTTTCACTTCGGAGACCTCCTGATTTCTTAACCTTGCTTTTGATTATCTCATGGCTATCAGATCAAAGAAAAGCCTTTATATAGAAATGGTTTTAAAATGTTACAGTATTTGTCGTTTTTTCTATTAAATTGTCCTTAGCAATTTCAACTTCAAACAAATCTTTACAATTAAAGTATTTAAATTAAAGCATTTATATTGTTAAAATTAATTGAAGAATCCAAACAGGAATTTCAAACCGATATTTTCACTCATGTACTTTGGATAATATAAAACAAAAAATCCTGAACAGAATGAGCCAATTCTGCCAGGATTTATTTCACTTATTATTTATTGAAATTTTTTACGGTCATTAATTTGTTGCATAAATAGACATTTTTTCAAAACTACGAAGAATCACTGGAAACTCTAAAGCGCTCGCTTCTTCTGCGCTTTCATAAAGGGAAATTTCATTAATAACCGAAACATTAAACGTCCTGCAGAAATCATTAAATTTATCTAAAACAAGCTTACTTTCCGTTTTGTCCCTTCTCACATAAAAAGGGACCTTAAGTCTTTTGCATAATGCCAATGCATTCCAGGTTGTCACATCGCCTAATGCCGCATAAATACAATCCGGTTTTTCATGTTCTCCTATCTCTAAAAGACTTTTAATATTTGAAGGGCTGATGTCGTAAACAATGTCTGCGTAATTCTTAGCTGGAGCATTTATCGTAGTATCAGCCACAATTGTATAAATATCCATTTTTTTTATTTCTTCTACCATCTTTGCGACTGAGTTATTTCCCCCAAGAAATAGAACCTTCTTTTTCATTAAGACAACCTCCTCATTCAATCTATTTCTTTTGCGCAACTTCCCATTAATCAATAATATGGCATAGACATTCTATTATTCATTCATAAAGAGGGTTTAATTACCCATTTTTATCTAGTAAAGATAAATAATATAATGCTATTTAATATGGAATTAATACCAATTTACCAATTCGTCCTTCATAAGTCAATCTTATTATCTGAATTTTTAAACTAATAATATTCAAATTTGATAAACTCTAATTTTTCTCTTGCAGCAAATGCATTTTTCTTTTCTCACACAACTTTTTTATCCTTTTTTTAACTTCTTTTTAACAATTCCCTCCTAAAATTGGTTTAGTGACATTGAATCGGTTTAAGGAGGAAGAACAACATGACAGTCAAGTCAAAGGTACAAGTGCCGGATATCTTTTTTTTACCGGAATGGGGCAAAGCTTATGAAAACCAAGATCATGGTGAAAGCAGAGTATTTGAAGTAAAAAATGCAATGGGACATATTTTTTATCCGTTTGTCTTAAGACCCATCCCGATTCTGGCTGGCGAAACACTTTACTACGACACTGTTACGCCTTTTGGGCAAAACGGTCCGATTATCCTTAAATGCAAGCCCGGCAAAAAAGCCGAACTTACCGCTTTGTTTGACCAAGAATTTCAAGCCTATTGCATGCAAAATAATATCGTTGCGGAGTATGTCCGTTTCAATGCTTGGCTAAAAAACATTGAGGACTTTAAAGATATTTACAGCATCGATAACCGGGGCATAACGATGTATATCGACTTGACGGTCCAAGATTTTTTCTTGGACGAATTCAAATCATCCACTCGCCAACAAGTGCGGCGGGCGCTGAAAAACAATGTGCAAATCGAATACGATTTTACCGGTGAAAGCATCGCTGACTTCCACCGCCTGTACCAGATTATGGCTAGACGGAACAATGTGCCTGAGTATTATTTGTTCTCAGAGGATTTATTAAGAAACTCTTTCAAACTCCTCGAAGCTCAGCAATTCATCGTTTATGTAAAATACGAAGGTGTGGCAATTTCTGCAGCTTTATTCGTTCATCACGGCGACTACCTCCACTATCATTTGGCTGCAAACGATCCGGCATATTTTCACTTAGCTGGAAACAGCTTACTGATTAACGAAGGATGCCGTTGGGGCGTGGAGAACGGCAAAAAAGAAATGCATCTTGGAGGTGCGTCTACAGAAGCCCTTTCCCGCTTCAAACGTGGTTTTACCAAAACGGAACCACTGGATATATTGACTGGCAAAAAAATTAGAAACCTTAAAATTTATCAGTTGCTTTCCGATATTAAATTGAAAAATGAAGGAATTAAAAATCCTTCACATTTTCCAATGTATAGAGGCTAATGTACGTAAAAGAACCTTCCGCATCAATAAGCGGAAGGTTCTTATTATCCCTGCACATTTTGGATTTCATTAAAGGCTTCAGTCTCTCTGGAGCGGTATGCCGGGAAAAACTCCGTTTCGCAAATTGTTCCGGCAACTCCACAAACTTTGTCGTAAACCTCCTGATTCCAAACTTTTCGGCCGATATAAAAATCAAATTCTGTGTTTTGCCCAAACTTTTTCTTAAACAGATAAAGGCTATCGTCTGGTCTATTGCTGGTCCCTCCACCGGCATGAATTAGATGCGCACCGTGCTCTTTTCCCCATACGGCAATTCCGTATGTCATTACGTAAACTGGGGAAAGATGATGGAATTCAGACAAGGTGCCGGATAGGTGGGTATGGATTATATTATTATAAAAGAAATGCAACTCCGCCCCTATTACCTGACCTTCATATAAGGCTTCAACCAATACGATTTGATCACCGAAATACTGAAGGCATTTGGAGAAATAGTCTTCATCAAAATAATAATACGTATCGGCTCCAATGCGCTTCATATTAATGTGATAAATTTCCTTGAATAATTCCAGGCTTTTCGGATTCACGGTCACCTGGTAGTCCACACCGTTGCGCATCACATGGCGTATATTTTTTCGGGTCGATTTGGAAAACTCCGATTGGATCGGGTCGTCATAGTCGCGAAGGTTGGTTCCTACCGTTTTGCGGGCAAAAATCACTTCATAGCAAGCCGTAAAGTCTTTAGCGTTGCCGAGCACGGGATGGAACCGGACAAATTCAGAAATAATCTTTTCTTCCAAACAATATTTTTGGAAAGCAATTTTAAATTCCTGAATTAGCTCTGTTTTATCAGCGTCTTCCCCACTCATAATAACAGGGCCACCGTAGCCGTATGGAGTGACGATATCGAAATAGGTCTCGCCACCAATTTGCACGGGCACTTCCCGTTTAATGAAAAGATGCCTAACAGTTCCAAGTGAGTGATTAAATACAAAAACTTCACATTCGCCATCTTCAATTTCCTCATAAAGCCTTCCATAGTTCTCTTCAAAAAATATATCCATGTCCTTTATCCCTCATTCCTGCAATATGTCGCCTGCACCCATTGCAGTAAGTTCCTGCATGATTATCCGGGCTACCGACTCGTCTTTTTCGAATATTTAGATTTATTAATTAGTTATACCTATTACCATACACCGGTTATATTGTATTTTCAACAGGAAAATTTTAAGATATTTGTAATTTTTAATTTTAGTTATCAATTTTCTCTTATTTCGTTAACAAGATGTCTGTCTTCTCGAGTAGTTTTACTGGCGGACAGAACCTACTATGGCTGGTCCGAGACACGACATCAATCTGTAGAGGAAAAACGTTTCTTTAAAGCTTCAAATTCCGCTTTAAATTTGCTGCGATATTCTTTCACTCTGCCCTGCCGGTGTTCTGAACGCGCCTTTCGCATATCTTCTTTAGCTCTCTCTTGAAGATTCCGTTCCACTTCCCTGGCATGATCCACTTCATCCAGGATGTCACTAGCGTAGTAGCGCACCGTAACCACATCAAACTTCTCCACAAGGCGGTCGTAAGATGCCTCATTTTGCTCCTGAGCAACTACCACCAGTACCACGTCCTGTTCTTTCATGCGCGAAGTAATGGCTGTAATCAGGCTCGCTTCTTCTTCCGCTTCACCTACGTCTTTTGCCAGTCCTACTACAGAGCCAATTCCTGCCCCTAGAAGCATGCCGAGTGGTCCGCCCAAAAGCCCTACGAGCCCCCCGATCAAGCTGCCTTTCCACGTATCGTCCCGTGTCCGTTTTCCGGTGTCGAATCCGTCCTGAAATAAAATTTGGCCATTCGACTTTTTCAACAACGCTGCCTGTGACAGCAAAAACTGATCGGTGATTGTGCTTTTCTTCTTCAATTCCGATAATGCTTGATACGCTTCGCTTTCCACTTCAAAATAACTAATGATGACATTTTCCATAATAATCGCCTCCTTCATTCTTTTAGTCGTTTAAGGATAATAAGAATTTTTCACAGGTGCCTTGCCATCTGCGTACATTCTGCAAACAATATATGCTAAGAGAATTCCTAAAATATCGATTCCTGCATCAAACAACCGGCCGTCCCGCTCGAAAAACAATTGCAGAATTTCAGTAAAAAGGCCAAATGCTGCCGTTACCATAAAAGCTGTTTCTCTTTTCTTCAACCAAATCAAGACAAGAACATAAAGCAACGCAAAAGACAGGAAGTGGCCAGTTTTTTGGATGGCATAAAAGCTGTAGCTAAAATCAATATCGTCAAATCGCAGAAACTCTGTAAAATCCGGTGTGAGATTAAAGCTGAATCCAATTTTTTGATCAAACAAAAAAGCCGCTGCATCATTCGTACAAGTAGCAACAAGGATAATCAAAGACCATATCAATACAAAGAACAGCCTTTCTCTCATAATCCTCCTCCTTTCTTTTCACAACCATTTTCTAAAAAATTCTTATACATTTTGAGTTTCTGCTAAGCCTTAATAAACCGTCTATTAAAATTGCCTATATTAGGAAATGATTAAGAACAATTTGGAGTTATTAAATATATTAATCATTTTTTATTGACTGAATAAAGAGATAATTAACACACATTTATAATATACCCTTACAATAAGAAAATTAGATGAAAATAGCATACTACTTGAAAAAAATTTGGAATAGAAAAAACTCATCCAACTTTGGATGAGTTTATCCCTGTACTTCTTTTCCTTCAAACGCTTTTTGTGAATTTCTTTTGAGTAGATTTTCTGTAATCTTATACATAGCAATACCAACAATTGCACCAGAGCTGTCAATGAAAACATCACGTAACTCTCCACTTCTTCCATCAACAAACAATTGATGAAATTCATCGGAAATAGCATATAACACGCAAAGAACGACAGATAAACTAAAGCCTCGAAAACTACGCAATCCACTCTTGCTGAAAGCATGGATTGCCAAAACCCCTAAAATCAAATAGATGAAAAAATGAGCATTTTTTCGAACAATATGCTCAAGCTGCCCAAAATTTTCTGCTATACCAGGCACTACTTGCTCTGCAGCCACTACTATCATTTCGGTAATCCCCGTACTCATTTCACTTGATTTAGATGCTGGCTGATGAGACAAAGAAAAAATCAAAGCCATCCAAAGAACGACCACTATCCAGGACAGCTTTTTATGTTTAGCCATATTTCCCAATTCCTTTTCTTTAAGATGATGATTAGTAATTTTTGCTTTTATAGATTATATCATCTCTTCCATAAAAGATAATGCCGGAATTCATAATAGAAAAAGCTTAGGGAATCAATAGATTTCCTAAGCTTTTAATTGCACATTTTATATCAGCCAGCTTACTTTTCCAAAATGTCTGCGATTCGCTTACTTGCGAAGCCATCTCCGTAAGGATTGCTTGCTTGGCTCATTTCTTTATATTTTGCTTCATCTTCAAGTAATGACTTGAAGGCTTGATAAATGGTTTCTTCATTCGTGCCGACCAACTCTAAAGTGCCTGCCGCAATTCCTTCAGGGCGCTCCGTCGTATCACGCATTACCAATACCGGTTTGCCAAGACTTGGAGCTTCTTCTTGGATACCGCCACTGTCTGTCAGGATCAGATAAGATTTCGAAAGGAAGTTATGGAAATCGATGACTTCAAGCGGTTCAATGATTCTTACACGATCCGTATGACCCAAAATATCATTAGCGGCTTCTCGAACTACTGGATTCATGTGAATCGGATAAATCACTTTAATATCGGAATGTTCATCAACGATTCGTTTGATGGCTTTGAACATATGGCGCATCGGTTCACCCAGGTTTTCTCGTCTATGAGCTGTCAGCATAATCAGTCGGCTATCTGCTGCCCAGTCAAGCTGTGCATGTGAATAGTCTTCTCTCACGGTTGTATTGAGGGCATCAATGGCTGTATTGCCTGTCACATAGATATCTTCTACTTTTTTACCTTCGCTAACCAAGTTTTGCTTCGACATTTCTGTCGGTGAGAAATGATACTTAGCAACAATTCCTACTGCCTGACGATTGAATTCTTCCGGGTATGGAGAATAGACGTCGTATGTGCGAAGACCGGCTTCTACATGACCTACTGGTATTTGGAGATAGAAACAAGCCAAAGCCGTAACAAAAGTCGTAGACGTATCACCATGAACCAATACTACATCCGGTTTGACCTCTTCCAATACACTTTTCATTTTTTCAAGAATGTTGACGGTCACATCGAATAATGTTTGTTTGTCTTTCATAATTGAAAGGTCGTATTCCGGAACGATATTAAATACATTCAAAACTTGATCCAACATTTCCCGGTGTTGCCCAGTTACACAAACAACCGTTTCCAATCCATCACGTGATTGAAGCTCCTGGACCAGCGGGCACATTTTGATAGCCTCTGGCCGTGTTCCAAAAACCACCATTATTTTCTTCTTCATCAACTATCCCAACTTTACTTTATAGTTTATAAGCACCTTCAAAAGTGCAGATGTTCTTCGTATCCAGGACCAGTTTGTCCTCGATTTTGTCCATATTCTGCTTGATGTGGTCATGCCCAACCATCACGACTACCACTTCCACCTCGTTCAAGAAGTCCTCAAAATTCATGAACTGGTGGTCGACCATGCGTTCTGTAACAAATGGATCGAATACTTTCACGCCGAATGCCAAATGTTCATCCAGACGCTCTAAAAGTTGCAAGGTCGGACTTTCACGTGTGTCATCTACGTTTTCTTTGTAAGCAAGACCGTACAGGCCAATTTTCGAGATGTCGGTGATATTGTGTTCGCGCATGATATCACGGATGCGGCCCAGCACATGGCGCGGCATCGAATCGTTGATCTTGCGTGCGGCAAGGATCAAATTCGTCAAATCCGGATAATCGCCGACCAAGAACCACGGATCCACCGAGATGCAATGCCCACCGACGCCTGGCCCCGGCTGCAGGATGTTAACGCGCGGGTGCTTGTTGGCGATTTTGATGATTTCGTACACATCGATGTCGTCTGTCCGGCAGATTTTCGCCAATTCGTTGGCAAAGGCGATGTTCACATCCCGGTACGTGTTTTCGATGACTTTGGACATTTCCGCGGAACGGATATCCGTCAAGACGATTTCCGCTTGGCAAAAGCTTTCATAAATCGCTTTGATTTTCTCCGCTACTTCCGGACTGTCTGCACCGATTGTCCGCGAATTGTGTTCGAGTTCATAAATCATGTTCCCAGGAATGATGCGTTCCGGTGCGTGCAGCAAATGCACATCTTCACCTATGACAAAACCGCGCGCTTCAATAATGGGACGAATGTGGCGATCGATCGTTCCGGGAGAAATCGTCGACTCGATGACAATGGCGGCGCCTTTGTCGCAGACATCCAGCACGTTGTTCACGGCCGAAATAACGTATTTGGGATCGAGCTTCTTGCTTTCTTCGATATAGGGTGTTGGTACCGCCAAAATATATGTATCGCTCTTTTGGTATTCCGTACTGAACGTCATGCCGTTCGCCAAGGCTGCCTGGAACAGTTCTTCCAACCCGTCTTCTTGGAACGTCAGTTTCCCAGCGTTCAAGGAATTCACCAATTTTGAATTTAAATCCGTTCCGACCACTTCATTTCCACTTTTCGCTAACATTAACGCTGTTGGCAGGCCGATGTACCCCAGCCCAATCACATTTACTAAAGACATTTGATTTTCTCTCCCTCTATTACCTTGTTTCTTATATAAAATCAATCTTACGAAATTACAATATGCTTTTGTTTTCCTGACTTTTAAGCACGTCAATCTTATTAATTTTATCTATTTTAGAGAATCAACTACTAGACTGTAAATCTCTTCTTGCTTTTTTGCAAGCCTTCTAGATTATATCATAATTCAAATAGAGAGACATAAATCTAACAGATAAGAAGACGCTTGACTCACATAAAGAACCTTAGGGCCAAAACCTTTGCGCTTTCTTTCATATGCTAAACGAAGAGAATTGACCTGACATTTATCGGCTTCTCTCTTCCAACTGCCTCCTTTATGATGATTCCTGTAAAAAAAGAGATTTTTTTACAAAATCTAATGATAAACTTTTAAACTCATGCTACTGTAGGTAATTAGATGTAGCTAAGATAAGAAACTTTCCATTCATGTTTCATTCTTCGAAAGCAGCTTTTAATCAATAACAGTTCTAATAATACGCCTTACCTAAAACCATTCTAGTATTTATAACGTGCAGAAAACCAAAAAGTTTCTATAGGATTAAATAATTGGATACATAAAAAATACAAAGGAAATGAGATTGAACATGAAAAAAAATTTAATTATAGCAACTTTATTATTGGGTATTTTGATGAATGGTTGGACAATTGCATTTCTTAAATTGCCTTTTTACCAAGCAGTACTCTTAATTGGGGGTTTGTCTATTGTCATCATGAGCATTATCCATGAAAGGTTAGTTTTTTTATATGCCATAACGGTAACCCTTTCCTTCGGAGCATTTCTAACGATACATGCTTTTGCTTTTCAAAGAGCTTCAGAGATACAGTTACTGTATATATACAATCATCTATTGCTGACAAGCTTCCTTTTAATGTATTGGGTTTTGATGAACTTGATTAAAAAAATCGGCTATGAATATACGGAGTTAAAACAGCAAGTACAATTGCTTCAAAAATATACAGGAATAACAAAGCTTCTGACTATGACTGAATTTAACGAGCAAGCACAGTGGTTAATGAAATCAAGCGAACGGAACAAAGAAGAAGCCTGGTTCGTAAAAATAGTTATAACTCATTCAGCCAAGCGTACGAAAGAAAACCTTCAGGAAGAACTTGAGCGCTTGGCATTACTGACAATCCGCCAGAAATTCGACTTAATTACCAGTGATAAGGAAGTCATCTATCTATTATTAAAAAATACGCATGCCGAAGGTGCAGAACGAGTGTTAGAGCGTCTTAGTAAAAAGGTCCAAGAAGCTTTAAATTTTATAGAACCTCCTTTTACTTCAATAAAAGAACAAGTAATAGATGAAAACCATTTGCACGATTTGATTGGAGAAAACTCATGACTTCATTGATTCTAATAATTATGGCTTTTTTCTGGCTGTTACTTATTTTTTACTCCGTTCTAACAATAGCAGGTATATGGTTCCGAATTACTTATAAGGATCTGGATGATTTAGATGACTATCCAAGTGTAGCCTTGCTGATTCCTGCCCACAACGAAGGCATTGTTCTTGAAAATACATTGCAAGCAATGGCACGGCTCCAGTACAAAGGCAAATTAGATATTTATGTATTAGACGACAACTCTCATGACGAGACTGCAGAAATCGCACAAGATTTTGCTCAGGTATTTTCAAGAATTCATTATATTCCTGTACCTCCCGGCACACCTTCAGGAAAATCAAGGGTATTAAACTATGGGTTGAGTATTTCAAATTCCGCTTACTTCATTGTTTACGATGCAGACAATGAACCAGAATCAGACGCACTCGAAAAATTGGTCAAAGCTGCTGAGAAGACCCAAGGCGCTGCCGGTGCAGTCGGTTATGTGAAAACGAAAAATTCCGATGCCAATATACTGACTCGCATGATCAGCTTGGAATTCCAAGTATTTCAGCTGCTTATGCAATGTGGCCGTTGGAAGGCATTTCAACTGGGATCACTCGCAGGTACGAATATGCTATTGCGCAGATCAGTGATTGAACAATTAGACGGTTACGATGTATTTGCCTTAGCTGAAGATGCGGAATTGACTGTCCGTTTAACTGCTAAAGGCTTCTTATTGCCCGTAGTTCCTTCTTCAAGGACATGGGAACAAGAACCGGAACAGGTTCAAACATTTATTAAACAGCGGACAAGATGGTTAACAGGAAATATATATTTATTAGAAAAATCCATACAAGACCTGACTCATTGGAAAGGAAAAACATTCTTTCTCAGTCTTCAGCATTTGCTGACCTATCTTGTTTTCGTGCTAGTTTTGCTATTCTCTGATATCTTTTTTATTATGAGCGTTGCTGGATATGAGCTTCCAAACATGGATGCTCCTCTGTTAATTCTCTGGTTCATGAGTTATATCGTCTACACCAGCCAATTATTAAGCGCCTTAGTGGTCGACCGGAATGTTTCTTTAAGAAACGTCCTGTATATTTTTATCATGTATTTTACCTACGCCCAGTTGTTCGTCATTTTATTAGTGCGAAGCTTTTCTATTTATTTGTGGAGCCGTATTCGCGGAAATACAATTACTTGGGATAAAACAAAGCGCTTTAAGGGGATTGGATAATGAAGCGAAAAGCCAAATTTCTTCTATTTCTTTTTCTTTTACTATTGATTGGTGGGTGCGAAGAAGTGGATTCTGTTCAAAATCATGTGGAACAATTTTATGAAAATGATGAGGGACTGATTCACGCTTACCCTCAAGACCAAGATTCTGAGTACTTGTCAGAAAGCATAGGTTTGTACTTGGAATACTTGCTACTAATCGAAGATCAAAAAGCTTTCCAGAAACAAGTCGAAAACTTAAAAAATCATTTTTTGATAAAACAACATGATTTTCTATTTGTGCAATGGCGATTGAATCACAATGCTACGACCAATGCATTGATCGACGATGTGCGAATTATTTCCGTTCTCGAGCGCGCCGCTCATCATTTCGGAATCGAAGATTATAATGATTTAGCTGAGGAGCTTAGCTCTACTATAGCAAACACCCAGAAAGTTGAAGATTATACAGTAGATTTTTATGATTGGACGCTTTCTTTACCCGCACAGCGACTTACTTTAAGTTACTTAAATAAAGCTCATTTGGTTTCAAAAAGTTCAATTAGCTTGCTGCAAACTACTGAAGGGAGCAAAATATTATTTCCAGAATATTACGACACCCGTCTACACGAATACAGTCAGAATGAGGAAGTCCATATGATTGACCAATTGCTCATTGCCATAAACCGGGAACAAGCGGGTGTTCCTTCTATGTTATTTTTAGATTGGATAAAAAAAGAATGGAATAGCACCCATAAGCTCTATGGCCGCTATAATCGAGAAACACAAAATTCGGCCGTTGACTATGAGTCTTTGGCTGTCTATTATTATTTATCCTTCTATTTCTCACTGATGAACGAAGAGAAATTAGCTCTCGAAGTCGTTAAACATGCTAAAGAAATTGCTACAGAAGATATGCTAGAACAGGCACATTTTTTTGATTACATTCATTACCAAATGATGATTCACGAATATTAAAAAACAGAAGGCTGCCTAAGATTTTTCTTAGGCAGCCTTCTGTTTTTTGAATCGGGACTTCAGTTTTTCATTGTAAGTAAAGTATGACCACAATCCCTATGATGCTTTATACACTAAATCATCGGCGTAGTATGCGACACCATCCAGCTGTCCATACTCCTGCTGTAATAGGCACTGATTTTATAGCCCACTCCCGCTGGCGCTTCAACACCCACTCTTCCAGGTTTATTGTTCACTTTAGCGTAGTCGCAAATTACTTGAACAGGCTGTCCCCCACTGTTTTCCACATAGATTTCAAGTTCTTCTTTGAAGCGATGCTTTGGCGGAGCTGGTAGATTAACAATGGAAGGTCCCAATAAGCTGCGGGCTTGATTGACCGTGATCCTTGAGGTTTCCACTGTATTGGATGCAAAATTGCGCGTTGTTTCATTGATAAAATGATAAAGCCTTCCATTATGGAGGACACTGGTTGTCTCGTAATCGAATGGCTGGTCCCGTAAGGAAGTAATCGAAGCAATGCCCCCCGCTGTTCCGTCAATAGGTTCTGCTAAAAGTGGTTCGATGATGCTAAGGCCAGAAGGGTAATCCAGTATCACATTTGCATAACCGTTTGCTTCGAAATACGCGTGGGTGATCACATTGGAATAAGCTGGAGTCGTATTGATCATGCCGGAACCGATATGGATGCCGGCGATGCCGTTCGCATCGAAATTCCCCCCCTGGACGTTATGCCCATACAGTCCCCTGACTACCAGCCCTGCTCCGGCATTGCCGACAAAATGGCAATCGTAGATGCCATAGACATTGTTATCGCTGCCGCGGTCGGTCTGTAGACCCGATCCAATATGTATTTGGTAATCGGTGCCGGCGCGGAATGTATTTTTCAAAGCAGGCGATACGCTCACGCTGTTTCTGCTAACTGAATTGATATGGTAAACCGATCCCGTTCCACTGCCAATTTTAATATAGGCGCCGACATGGACATCGTTTGACTCGGGATTGAAGCTGGAGAAACTAATTTTGTCACCAGAACCACTGCCATCGCTTCCTTTAACCACTGTTCCATTTTGTTCGAACTTACAGGCTTGGTCAAAAACACACAAATTGTTATTGCCTTCTTCCGTAATTTGCAGCCCATGGACTTTTGCCCAACTGAACGACACATTCGAAAAGGTCTTGTTGCGGATATTACTCGCCAGCATGCAAACTTTCGCATGTTGCACCGAACCGTTAAACGGATCGCTCCCTTTAAAAGTCAGCCCCTTGATATGACCATCCCCGCCGCGCATGCGGACCATATAATCCATTGGAGCAGAAGGCACGATGATGGTCGTCTTATCGCTATAGCCGACCCAGGACACGGCTTTTTCTTCGTCGGTAACAGGCACTTCAAGCGGCTTGGAAATGCGGTACTGGCCGGGCGGAAAAAACAGCGTACCGCCGCCTTTGGCGTTATAGGCAAAAGCAATGGCCTGTTGCAATGCCCGCCAGTCATCGGCATCGTCATCGCCTTTGGCTCCAAAGGCTTTGACATTGAACGTCTTATCCGGCCGCTCACTGAATGTCACTTCGTCGGCCATTTTCCTCAATCTATTTGCTGTCACAAGTGCCTGCTTCTCTTTTTTGTTTCCAAACGCCATCTAAATGCCCACTCCCCTGTTGTCATTCACCGACTAAAGGCCCTCTGTTATGCTATTGATACTTATTCAATAAACTCTTCGAAAGTCCTTCATTCCTTTAAAACTTTGTTTAGTTAAAAAGGAAGATCTTCCAGCCGGCTTCTATGCGACTCTTTTTCCTGCTGTTCCAGAAACTCACTGAATTGTTCCCACATATGGTAGCGCGGGTCTACGGTCTCGTGCGAAGCAAACAACTCCGCCATAAATTTCCCGAAAGAGTCCGGCCGCGCTTCATGGTCCCACACCAGATTGAAATTCTTGCTGTAAGTGACCCGGTTGAAATTGCCAAAAATCTGTGTCAGTGTACCAACCAGCATCCGAATTTTTGAAATATGCGGCTTTTCCATAAATCGGTTGCTGCTGTAAACCAATCCATCACGATCGATCAACCGTACATTAAACGACAGCTCATAATCTTCAAGCACCAGAACCAAATTATTTTTTCCAAACATACGGCACCTCCTGAAAATCAAATACGAAACAGCCCAATTGCCAGATACGTCTGGAACCGGGCTGAATTCATCCGTTATTCAACATCAATCAATTCATTGGAAACCGTCCCATCCGCTTCGATCCACTTAACCAAGGCGAATCCTTCCACCATATAGTATTTTCCGCCATCCTGCGTTGTAACTTCAACCGCATTGGTGAAAGTCTTGTACTCAGTCTCGACAGTTTCGCCCACACCTGTGATGGTATTAAAGTCTGGGCCGGACGAGTGATCGCTCGCTGTAAATTTTTTGCCGACTTGAACCGGATACGCCAAATAAAAACTTTGCTCTGAATAAGGAAAACCATTTGCAAAAAGCTCATCGTTTTCATACTCCAGTTCCGGATAGGCGGCATCTCCAATACGGGTTTCCCAGACAAATTCCGTTCCTGGACCGATAACGGCAGGAACACTGACAAATCGGTCCACTGCCAGTTGTCCATCTTCATGCCGGTACGTATAGGTCTTTGTTTTGTCCCGCTGGTAGGACCGTCCGATTTTCACATCATTTTTAAATTCCGGTTCCAGTGCACGGGCAAGCAATGCTGAAAACTCCCCGCGCGTGGCTTGAAGATGCGGCCGGAATGTATTGTCTGAATAACCATACGAAATGCTTGAAGCCGCTAAGCGGCAAACAGCATCGTGATAATAAGCTTTTTCCGCGACATCCTTATAGCCGAAATGGAAAATAAAATTCAATCCGAAAAACCGCTCGATCATGACCGCCAGATCGCCGCGGTTCACTGGTTCATCCGGCCGGAATGTCCCGTCCGGAAACCCAAGGATATAGCCCGCTTTGGCTGCTTCTGCGATGAAGCCGCTGGCAAAGTGCTCTGCCGGAACATCCCGAAATGCAGTAGCCCTTTTTGTACTGCTCAAACCTTTCAAGCGGCCGAACATGACAGCCGCTTCCGCCCGCGTCACGAAGGCGTCGGGCTGTACCGTCCCATCGGGATAACTTTCAATAACGCCTTTCTCCATCAAGTAATCGATTTCCTCATAAAACGGGTGGCTTTCCGGCAAGTCCGTGGCGGCATTTGCTGCAGGTAAACTTAAAAACAGGGACAACACAATGGCAACGGGAATCAATGCCTTTTTCATGTCCTCCATCCCCTTAGTTTGTAATGCTTTGCCGGCAGCCAACATATCAATTACTTAACGTTCACCAGCTCACTCTCGACTCTTCCTTGTGCATTAATTGATTTTACTGTAGAAAAACCTTCCACCATATAATACTTTAAGCCGCTTTCAGTCGTTACTTCCGTAGCGTTCGTAAAAGTTCCGTATGAGGTTCTGACGGTTTTATTGATTCCGGTGATCGTGTTCGTTATGATTTCATCACCAAGTCCGGTATTAAAGGTTTTGCCGACGCGAACCGGATAAACAAGCGCTAAATCATACTCCGAATATGGATAACCGAAAGCGAAAAGTTGATGATTTTCAAGTTCCAAGTATTCATAAACATCATTACCGACTTGTACAGTCCACAGAAATCCGTAGGCTAATCCATCGCGATTCGGTACATTCACAAAACGGTGAACCGCTTTAGTCCCATCAGACATTTGATAGGTATACGTCTTCGTTTTGTCTTTTTGATACGATCGGGCAATTGTCGCGTCATTTTTGAATTTCGGTTCTAAAGCTCTCGCTAAAAAAGCAGAAAACTGCCCGCGAGTCACTTCTAGCCGTGGGCGGAATGTGTTGTCTGCATATCCGATTGTGATATTAGCAGCTAAAATTTTACGGATGGCTTCTGCATAATAAGCGTTTTCCGGAACATCTTTGAACGAATGAGAGAATGTAAAAGCCAGATCAAAAACCCTCTCGATAATCAGCGCCATATCCCCGCGGATAATTGGGGCATCTGGACGAAATGTTCCATCACCATACCCTTTAAGATAGCCGGCTTCTGCAGCCTCTGCAATATAACCGCTAGCAAAATAATCCGCCTTTACATCTCGGAACGGCGTCACTTTTTTTGTGCCATCCAAGCCCTTCAACCGCCCGATCATTACTGCAGCCTGAGCACGCGTCACTTCCACATCGGGACGTACTGTTCCATCCACGTATCCGCTAATCACACCTTTCTCCATCAAATAAGTCATTTCATCGTAGAACGAATGATTTTTTGGCAAATCCGGTGCGGCAGCGGCAACAGGAAAAATAAGCAATAAAGACATTACAAGGACAAGAGGACTTAACAGCTTTTTCATACAGATTCTCCTTTCAACAGTTTGTTTACTTATTGCTTTCATTTTAACAACAAAAGCTTATTAAAACCTTACTTATTTACTAATTATTCAAAATATTTAACGTAAAAATAAACCCGCATCTGTTGGATGCGGATTTAACTAAGTAGCTGGATTTTCCATTAAATTTTATTTACCGCTGATTTCCAAATACTCTTCTAACGCTTTGCCGCTGTCTTTCACTTTTACAGCATTATCAGTGCCTAAATAACGGAAATGCCACGGCTCGTACTGATAGCCCGTAATTTGTTCCTTGCCTTCCGGATAGCGCAGGATAAAGCCGTATTTATGTGCATTGTCTGCAAGCCACTGGCCTTCTGCCGTATCGGCAAACGACTTGCTCAATCCGGTGTTGGAGGTGCTGCCAAAATCAAATGCCAGTCCCGCCTGGTGCTCCGAATGTCCGGCTTTCGCGCTGACTGTATCCGCTTGAGCTTTGCCGTAGCGATTCACATAATTATCATATAAGCCAGCTTGGTAGGAATACGAACGGAATCCACTGACGGTTTTGATTGAGAGGCCTTGTTCCTTTGCATCTTGCAGCATATCTGAAACGGCTAGTTCTGCTTCCGGAACCATGCCTGGGTTATAGTCGGACGGCAAAGCGTACTCCTTATTGACAATCAATATGCCATCGATATAAGTTCCCGGTGCCTCAATGGCAGGTGCCAGGTATTTTTCCGCTTCCTCTGCAGGAGCTTTAAGTGCTTTTAAATAAGCCGAATTCACATACCCTGTCCGATCGCCATAAGAAACTTTGACCCAACCGCTTTCCCCGGAAATCAGTCGGACTGGCTCGCCTTCCGGAATTTCTGTAATAATGTTGTATTGCACTCCGGCACCTTCGCGCAGATTTAATTTATCTATCGTTACACGTGTTTGGGCTGCCGGTTTTTGTTGTTCTATGTTTGACAGGAATTTCGAATTTACATAACCTGTTTCGGCACCGTAGCGCACTTCCGCCCAAGAACCGCTTTTTGAAACCAGTTCGACTTGCGCTCCTTTCGGAATGATTGTCACCACTGCGGTTTCTGCCGAAGCTCCGGAGCGAAGGTTCAAGTTTTCGATCGTCTGATATGTATTTGTGGATGCTTCCGCTTGAATTGTCTGGTTAAAAGGAAGCCCTTCTCCGAGCGGCGTCACCGTCAGCGCCAAAGCCGCTGCTGCACTGGCCAGGCCCGCTTTTCTCAACCAAGATTGATTTTTCATTGCTGGTTCTCTCCTTTTTCGCCGCCTGGATTTCCACTTTAAAATTCAGTTTCGGCTGCTGTTTTATAGTCTTTTTATTTGATTCAATAAAATCTTAATAAAACATACTCTTTATATTACCTCTTTTTGCGGGAAAAAACGTGATGCAAGGGTTCTAATTTTTTGCCAATCAAAAACCTGGAAGTCCCTTTTCTCAAAGTGACTTCCAGGTTTCAAATTTTTATAGTTGGACCGGCAAAGTATGCGACACCATCCAGGAGGAATTTCTCGGGCTGTAAAACACGGTAATGACAAACCCGATGCCTGCCGGAACAAAGATTCCGCGCTCCCCGGGCTGCTTGTTGACCCCGGTATGTTCACAGACCAAATGGACAGGCTGCCCACCGCTGTCTTCCACAAAGATTTCAAGCTTTTCTCCGAACTGGTGGCGGGGCACTGGAGGCAGTTGGATAATGGCCGGTCTTCTTGCACCTGCCGGACGGTCAATGGCCAGCTGCGAAGTTCCTTCCATCTCATAAGGAGCGTCGCAGTCTGTTTCGGCCACATAGCCATACTGCCGCCCGTTATACGAGATACTCGTCGAGTCAAAATCGAAATAATAGCTGCGCAGCGACGTGATCGAAGCGACGTCTCCCGCCGTTCCGTCGACCGGTTCTGCCAGCAGCGGATCCAGAACCGTCAGGCCGGATGGATAATCCAAAATGACGTTGGCATAGCCATTGGCTTCAAAATAAGAATGATTGATGGTGTTGGAATAAGCAGGCGTCGTATTGATCATGCCGGAACCGATATGGATGCCGGCGATGCCGTTTGAATCGAAATTGCCGCCTTGGATGTGGTGGCCATAAAGACCACGCACCATGAGGCCGGCGCCGGCATTGCCGACAAAATGGCAGTCGTAGATGCCGTAGACATTATTATCGCTGCCGCGGTCTGTCTGCAAACCGCAGCCGATATGAATGGCGTATTCGCTGCCTTCATTAAGAGGCTCTTTCAAGTCGGGCGATACGGTGATGCTAGTTGAAGTGACTGCATCGATGTGGTAAACCGAGCCTTCCCCATTGCCAATTTTCAAATACGCGCCGACATGCACATCGTTTCTTTCCGGATTGAAACCTCGGAATTGAACCGTATCCGCGGAACCGCTGCCGTCCCTTCCTTTTACAATCGTGCCATTTTGCGAGAAAACACAAAGCCGGTCGAAGACGCATAAATTGTTATTGCCTTCGCCGGTAATCTGCAGGCCATGCACCGCTCCCCAGACAAATGCAGCATTTGAAAATGCCTTGTCCCGGATATTGGTCGCAAGCATGCAGACTTTGGCGTTTTGGGCATAGCCGTTCAACGGATCCGTCCCCCGGAACTTGATACCTTCGATCCTTCCGCCTTCTCCTCGCATCCGGACCAGATAATCCATCGGTTCGGACGGGGCAATCACGGTCGATTTGGAGCTATGGCCGATCCAGGAAACTGCATTGTCTGTGTCCGGCACTTCCAATGGCCGGCTGATCCGGTACAAGCCCGGCGGGAAAAAGAGTGCACCGCCGCCCAGCTGCCGGTAAATCACGTCAACCGCTTCCTGCAGTACTTCCCAGTCATCCGATGTCCCGTCTCCTTTGGCGCCGAAGCATTTCACGTTGTATGTACCATCCGTCGAATTGATATCGCTGCGCGTATCCAGCTCGCTTTTGCTTGGGCGGTTGCCGAATAGTTTCCCTGATTTTGATTTGAAAGGCATTGCATCCCACTCCTTTAGAAATCTTCTTAACATAAGATTATAGAACTTTCAGAATTCTTTCAATCGAGAACTGGTTATAGTGGATTTTACGTTTCCAAACTTTAAAAACCAAACGAAACAGCTAAAGGGCTGCTCACTTCAGCAAAAAGCAAGCAACCCAAAATCTTTACCAGGGTTTCGAGTTGTTTCTATCGGTGTAATTTAAGTTTCTATCGTTGTTTTCTGCGTTTCTATCGATGTTTTCCACCTTCCTATCCATGAAATCCACTTCCTAAGCTCAAAATACAATTGGAAAAGCCCTTCGCCAAGGCGAAGGACTCCTTAAAGCCAAAGCGCTTTTTGCTGAGGCAAAAAGCAAGCAACCTAAAACCTTTATCAACGTTTCAAGTTGTCTATATCGATGTGATTTAAGTTTCTATCGATGTTTTCTGCGTTTTTATCAAAGTTTCTAACCTGTCTATCGAAGTTTCCTAACTTTCTATCGCTATTCTCACCATACATTACAATCGAATATCTTCCCGGCTGGCAATCACAACTTTCACCGACGTTTCTGCTAATGGATCAAAATTCCGCAATTCCCCAAAACCAAGCCCGGTCAGCTCTTCTATCTGCGTAACCGGCACCTGATAAGTCTGGAAATCACCGTAGACAAATTCCAAATCTCCGAGTAAGTTTTCCTGTGATTGCAGATAAGCCGTCGCAGAAAGCCTGCCATCTGCTTTTTGCAAAACGGCCACTTTCCAGAACTGGGAAGGAATCTGGCAGCCGCGGTATACCACATCGCTGTCACGGAATACCGGACCGGTGAACACGGTCACTTTCAAGCCATAGTCACCGGCGTTATCCAATAAATAATTCTCCAGATCCAGCCAGGTCTTCTGGTTGAAGTTCTTGTGCTGGGGCGCACAATTAGTGAAGTGGAAGGTGTGTTCATTCGCTTTCACTGCATCGATTCCCCAGTTCGGATCTTGCCTTCTCGTCAGATGGCCGCGGTCAATGTCGTTGTTTTTATAAACTTCCGGCCCGACTTGGAATTCTTCCGGAATCCGCGGGTCGAAATACCATTTGTCATTTTCGCGCCGGACTTCAATCAGCTGTGTGCCATCAATATTGACGGCACTGTAAAACGCGAGTTTCCTCGACCCGCTCATGACAATCGAAAAATGCATATAGTCGAGAATTTTTTTGCCGTCTTCCGTTTCCGTGACATCCGCCTGCTGGCTCTCATTCAATAAAGGAAGCGGCACTTCAGCGTCCGGATCGAGAAATACCGGATTATAGCCAGCTGCACCACTGTACCACTCAACTTCCAGTGTCCCGACTTCCATGGCGGGAACTAAAGGATCAGGAGCCGCCAACAGCGCGTCGAGCAATTTACGTCCGGCACCGTCTTCCACGCCATTCCGGCGGAGCCGGAGAAACCGTAAAATCGAACTGATGCGGATGCCTTCGTTGGCAATCCATTCTCCTTCGTTTTCGGGATGCGGGATGCCGGCATGATGCAAGGAAACAACCACCCATTGGTCGTTGAACACCGGCGAACCGGATGAGCCGGGTTCGGTGTCGCTGACGTAATGAACATAATCGGAGGAAATCGACTTGACTTCGTTTTCCCGGATGGTGACGGCTTTTGGTCCGCCTTTCGGATGCTGAATAATGCTCACGTATTCGCCTTCCAGCACTTTTCCGGTTTGCGGCAACAATGGCAAATAACCGAAATCAGACAGCCTAACGCCTTCTGTGTCCACTTCATGGACCGCAACCAAGGTGAAATCAAGCCCTGCGTCCGTGATGAACAGCTGCTCGGGCGCTAACCGGAAAGAAACGATTTCCTTGGGCATGAAATTCACGTCGTCTTCGTAATTGAATTCGGCTACGGCGTACTGCGCCAAATCAAATGTATCGAGCACATGATTGTTCGTGAGAAGAAGCGATGGCGCCACCATAAAGCCTGTACCGTATCCTTCGATCTGTCCGCTCCGGTTGCGGATAGAAATGCGGCATACTGCCTTACTGACATCAAGCCCTGCCTGAAGATGGGCAATCGGGAACAAATCGCTGCGATTGATGATGCGCTCCATTGCCAAATTGTCGTGCACATGGATAACGCTGCTGCGGCTCATCATGCGCGACTGCGCATCGGCTGTCGCTTGAGCGCTTTGTTTTTCTGCATTAAATTGCAAATACCGTTTTAACGCCTGTTGTTCAATTTGAACCAGTCTGCTTGTCTGCATACTCCCATCCGCTCCTTTGAATAAACGAAGTAATGACGCCGGGTAAATTTACCTTTAAAAAGAATGAATATTCTATTTATTACCTTCCTTTTATTCAGTTTAGCACAATCCCTTCAAATTCCCTTGCTACTAAAGGCGCAAAAAAGCGGCTCTCAACTAATCGTTTGAGAACCGCTTTTCCATTAGTTTTCGACGGTGCTTTTCACCGGTAAATCCTTGAACTCTTTTGCAATCCGTTCAAGTGCTTCCTGGATCAGCGGACGCGGCGACGGAATGCAGATTCGCTGATACAACAGGCCTTCTTCACCGAACATGCCGCCGTCTTCGAGGAGCACATTGGCTTTGTTGTAGATGCGGTCGTGGATTTCCTCCGCATTGATGCCATAGCCGCTGAAATCGAGCCATAAAACATACGTCCCTTCCGGAATATACACGTTCACTTGCGGCATTTCCTTCGCGAAAAAGTCTTTGACGTAATGCATCGTGCCGTCGATATACGCTTTCAGCTGCTCGAGCCAGTCTTCGCCTTCATTATAGACGGCGATCAAAGCCGCAACTGTAAATGGAGAAGGCAGCTGCATACCCATTTCAGTGGCGAACGTTGCACGCAAATCTTCATTTTGGATTATGACGTTCGTACAATGCAGACCCGCTACATTGAAGGTTTTATTGATGGCCGTCAAAGTGATCAAATTATCGGTATTGCCTGCGGCTTTTGCCATCGGGATGAACTTCTGGTCTTGGCGGATTAGGTCGCCGTGGATTTCGTCCGCCACAATCAAGACACCATGGCGCGCACAAATTTCCGCCATTTTGCGCAGTTCTTCTGTGGTAAAGACACGTCCCGTCGGATTATGCGGATGGCAAAGGATGAACATCTTCGTATTGTCATCTTTCGCTTTTTCTTCAAAATCCGCAAAATCGATGGTATAGTACTGGTCGTTTCCTGCCACAAGCGCGCTGTTGACAACGACCCGTTCGTTTCCTTCAATTGCACCGGTGAACGGCGGATAGACCGGCCGCTGGATCAAGATCCCGTCGCCAGGCTTCGTAAAGGCTTTGACCGCAACATTCAGCGCATGAACCGTGCCGGGGCTGAAAACGATGTCCTGCTTGCTCACTTTCCAGTCGTGGCGTTTCAGAAACCACGATTCGATCGCTTCGTAATATTCTTCCGGAAATACCGTGTAGCCGAAAATCCGGTGGTCCACGGTTTTATGTAAGGCATCCACCAAAGGCTGCGGCACCGGCAAGTCCATATCGGCTGTAAACAACGGAATTGTGTCTTCATCGTAGCGCTCAGTTAAGCCGAATTCTTTGATCAAGTCAGCGCCGTCCCACTTTAAGGAATACGTGCCTCGGCGGTTGATCATTTCATCAAAATTGTATTTCATGTCGCAACTCCCTTTCCTTCACTTCGTTAACTCTTGATTAGATATATATCTTTATTTATACCCGCTTTTAAATCCCTTAAGCCATGCTCTTCTGCTCTTATACTAAAGTACCTGCTAAAAAAACTCCTCTCAAACAGCTTATTTTTAAAATGAAAACAGCCTCCTTATATTCTTCAAGGTAAGCTGTTTTATGAAAAGTCATTCTTTGGTTTCTGTTGTAACCAGCTGCAGATTTCTCCAAAAAGATGCATGGAAATCCAGATTTCCAGTAATTCCGGCTTCCTCACACAATTGAGTGTATACTTGTTCGTTCCATATTTTTCGGCCGGTGTAATATTGCCGCTCGCTATTTCTGCCAAATTTCTTCTTAAACAAATATAATTTGTCATCCGGCTCCCTCGTTCTGCCTCCGCCGTGATGAATAAGTGTTATACCGTTTTCTTTTCCCCATAAGGCGAGTGCGTACTGTTGCACGTACGCAGGGGCCAGGTGATGAAACTCCTGAAGCGTACCAGTCAAATGGACATGAATCAAATGCTCCCATACAAAGTTTAAACTTCTTCCAATGACTTCCCCTTGATATGAAACTTCTATCAACACCAGATTTTCACCAAAAAGCTCGATGCATTTCTTAAAGTAATGCTCATCGTAATAATAGATGGATTCTGCTGAATTGCGTTTCATGGTGGAATGGTATATTTGGATAAACGGCTTTAAATCAGAAGGGTTTCTAATAACTTCGTATGTCACTCCTTCCTTGAGCGCATGCCGAATGTCCCTTCTGCAGGAAGCGGAATATTCATGCAAGATAGGATCATCGTAATCTGCAAGATTTGTCTGAATGGTGTTGCGGTTAAAATCCACTTGGTAACGTTCTTGAAAGTCCAATGCATTTTCAAAAATCGGATGAAAACGGACAAATTCGCATACGATCTTATGTTGATGGCAATATTCTTCAAAAGCGTTCATAAATTGTGCAGTCAATTGCTCCTTATCACCGAAACTTTGAATAACGAGCGGTCCGCCATAACCGTAGGGTGTAACGGCGTCATAAAATACTTCATCCTGAATCATATAAGGTATTTTACGTTTAAGAAATAAATGTCTTACCTTTCCCAAAGGGCTTTCAAATTCAAATACTTCACACGTACCGCCCTCAATTCCTTCATAAAGACGCCCATAATTTTCCACAAAATATAGATCCAGCATATTGAAAACCTCGCTTCCGCAACTTCTCAAAAAGATGTTATAAAATCACTTAAGAATTTTGAATATAAATAGGAGAAAACTATAATAATAATGACAGAATTTTTCATCAACTGAAAATAATATCTCACTCATTCAAATAAAAATCAATATCCATTTTGCTAAGTTTAAGGGCTTTATCCCTTCTTTACTTACAAAATTTAAAAATTAATAACCTCTTTATCTTTATTTTATGCTTAAAGTATTTTCGGAAGGATCCAAATCATTTCACATATCGAAATAATTAGCTATAGTTGGATTAATCCCTAAATGAGTAGGGTATTCAATATTGCAGGTCAATTTATTTGAAATGGGGTATACAAAATGGAATTTGTAACGTTAAACAATGGATTGAAAATGCCGCAACTCGGCTTTGGCGTATGGCAAGTGCCGGATGATCAAGCAACTGCAGCCGTAGCAAAAGCCATCGAATCCGGCTACCGCTCGATTGATACCGCGATGATTTACCAAAACGAAAAAGGCGTCGGTGAAGCCATCAAAAATGCAGGCGTAGCGCGCGAGGAACTGTTCATCACGACAAAAGTCTGGAACAGCGACCAAGGCTATGACAATGCCCTTCGTGCTTTTGATGAAAGCTTAGAGCGTTTGGGACTCGACTATGTCGACCTTTACTTAATCCATTGGCCAACGCCGAACTTCGACCAATACGTCGATACATATAAAGCGCTTGAAAAGCTTTATAAAGACGGCCGCGTCAAAGCGATCGGCGTCTGCAACTTTGAAATTGAACATTTGGAGCGCTTGCTGTCTGAATGCGAAGTAGTGCCGGTCTTGAATCAGATTGAATGCCATCCGTACCTGGCTCAAAACGATTTGAAAGAATTCTGCGCAAAACATGACATTTTCGTAGAAGCCTGGAGCCCACTTGACCAAGGCGGCGAAGTGCTGCAGGACGAAATCGTTCAGCAAATCGCACAAGCGCATGGCAAATCGCCGGCACAAGTCGTTCTTCGCTGGCACCTGCAAAACAACACAATCGTTATTCCAAAATCTGTGACACCTTCGCGCATCGTAGAAAACTTCCAAGTATTCGACTTTGAACTGTCCGCTGAGGAAATGGATCAGATCAATGGATTGAACAAAGACCGCCGCAAAGGCTCGCATCCAAATGAAATGAATGTGCGGTAAGGTCACATAAAAGTCAACTATGAAAAAAGCTTATTCCTTATGGGAATAGGCTTTTTCTCTCTATGTAATAACTGCTTTTTCTCCCTATGTAATAACTTTTCCTCTGCTCTTTTACTGCTCCTTCCTTCTTAGTCACTTCATTTATTCTTGATTCATCAGCTTTCCCTCCTAAAATTTTTCAAAAATTACCAAAAACTCTTCCAATATAAGTAATAAAATGTGATAATAGGACTAAACATTATTCCTACGAGGTGCCTATGCCATTTTTTTCTTTGTTTTTCATGATGATTATAGTTATATTATTAAACTCTCGAGCTGTAAAAGGTTGGCAAGGTGAACTGGGTGTCCGTTTAGCATTAGGAAAGTTAAAAAAAGATGACTTCCGGGTTCTTCACAACCTTACATTGAGCGATGGGAAAAAAACTGCTCAAATTGACCATGTAGTCATTGGCCGGACAGGTATTTTTGTAATTGAAACGAAAAATTACAAGGGTTGGATTTTTGGTTCCGAAAACAGTGTGAAATGGACGCAAACTTTCTACAAATCGAAACGGAAATTCCATAACCCGATCCACCAGAACTTTGGACATATCAAAATGCTTGAACATTATTTCCCAGGTTATAAACATCCGATGGTTTCCATCATCAGCTTTTCAAGTCATAGTACATTAAAGATAGCAGAAATTCATTCT
Source organism: Planococcus liqunii (assembly GCF_030413595.1). Taxonomy (NCBI): domain Bacteria; kingdom Bacillati; phylum Bacillota; class Bacilli; order Caryophanales; family Caryophanaceae; genus Planococcus; species Planococcus liqunii. The sequence goes on from NZ_CP129238.1 coordinate 2,944,068, forward strand.
CCAGCGGTATACGTTCTCCATACAGGTAGTATTGTGCAGACAATTGAATCTTATCAAGAAACTCTCTTAACCAAACCAGCGATAGCTGCATTTGCTGAGCACTTGAAAAAATCTAATATTAAAGATTTCAAAGCGAAGAAACAGCACGTCCAGACCATTAAAGAAACACAGCAGCAGAAAAAAAGACAACTTTCCGCCAACACCTGTCCGAATTGCGGAAGTCCACTTATTTCCAGAATCGGAAAACACGGCAATTTTAAGGGCTGTTCGTCTTTTCCGACATGCCGGTTTACCGCGTAAAGGATGTTAAAAGACAAAAACCACGCTCAGCTGAACTTGAGCGTGGTTTTTCCTATAGTAGTTAACATCTTGTTTTCATTTTTCAGCTTGGTTCAGCCGGTTTCGAAATATCTTCAATGGCTGCCCCCGCATGCATATCGGATGGATCTTTTACAGCGACGTCTCCAAGGGAAACAATGCCGAGCAGTTTGTCGCCTTCTGCAATTGGCAAGCGGCGAATCTGGTGTTCAGCCATTAAGTCGGCTGCTTCTTCCAAGTCCATATCCGGTCTGCCGGTGACTAAGTCCGATGAGAGAATCTGGCGAACAGGCGTATCCAACGCAAACTGTGATGCAATGCCGCGGATAACCAAGTCACGGTCGGTAATGATTCCCGCCAATCTGTCATTTTCCATAACCGGAATCGAACCAACATCCCATTCCTGCATCATCCCGGCGATTTCCTGAAGTGTGTCATCCATTGTGCAAGTTTGTACATCTGTTGTCATAATATCTGTTACTTTCATGATTTGCTGCCTCCTTGTAGTTTTTCCAACTAGCCGTAAGCGTTGTTCATAAAGTTCAAGATGCAAAACAAAACAATCGTCTAAACAAACCTTCAGCTTCTTCAAGACCGTTCTGGAATTACCGGACCAAAAACAACCAGTTTTTATTCATGCGGATTGTTTTTTTAAAGGGTTCAATGACTGGATTCATCCGCCACCTCCTTTAAATTTACACCTATATTGTTCCCGCTTCTATTTTGCATAAACTGCTCCCTAAGTCTTAAAATTCTTCATCAAAAATGCAGCCCCGCTCAAATCATTGGATTTTAAGCGAGGCTGCATCAGGACATCTATTATTCAAATTTCGGTGCAACCCGTTTTTTCGTCGCCTGCTCATAACTGTAAGCCAGTTCAATCAAACGCGGCTCGCTCCAAGCCAGTCCGCTGAAGGTTACTCCTACCGGCAAGCCCTTAGTCGTATAACCGGCTGGCACGGTGATGGACGGATAGCCGGCTCTTGCCGGTTTAGCCGCACCGCGGTTGTTTTGGAATAAAAGGGCATCCAAGCTGTACTCTGCCATCACCTGGTCGATGCCTTCCGTAGTGGACATTCTGATATCGATTTCCCGGTGCTTCAAATAAACAGGGTCTGTAGGGTCATCGCTCAGCGACTCGGCCTTCTCAAGAATCGCCTGTCCAAATTTCATGCGGACGTCCGGGTCCTGCTTGTTGAATTCGATGACATCCGCAAGCGACTTCACCGGCACCTCTTCCGGAACCGTGCTCAAATAGGCATTGACGCCTCGTTTAAACTCATACCACATGACATCCGACTCGAACTCCTGCTGCGGAATGGCCACTTCCACCACAATTGCCCCCTGCGCTTCCATCTCCGCCATCGCTTCTTCAATGATGGCGCGTTCTTCCGGTTCTTTGTCATTCAAGTAGCTGTAATCGATGCCGATTCTTGCTCCCGACAGGCCATCCACTTTCAAATGGGCGGTGTAATCCGTCAAGCCTTTCCCAACACTTTGTTCTGTCGCCGGATCCCGCTCATCCACTCCTGTCAGAACGCCGAGCGTAATGGCTGCGTCTGCCACGGTGCGTGCCATCGGGCCAGCCGTATCCTGGCTTTCCGCAATCGGAATGATGCCCGTCCGGCTCACCAAACCGACGGTCGGCTTGATTCCGACAATGGAATTGGCGCTCGCCGGACTTAAGATGGATCCGGATGTTTCCGTACCGATTCCGACTACCGCAAAGTTCGAAGCGATGCTCGCCCCGGTCCCGGAACTGGAACCGCCGACGCTTCCTGCTTCAAACACGCCCACTCCGTAAGGGTTTAGCACTTGGCCTCCGAGGGCGCTATAGCCGCTCGGTGCCTGTTCATCTGCCATGAAATATGCCCACTCGCTCAAATTGACTTTGCCCAGAATAATGGCGCCGGCCTGGCGCAGCTGGGAAGCAATAAAGGCGTCTTCAATCGCAAAGTTGTCCTTTAATGCAATAGCGCCAGCCGTCGTCGGCATATCGTCTGTTGTGTTGATATTGTCTTTTACCAGGACGGGAATTCCGTACAGCGGCCCCTGTCCTTCCTGTCCGCGCATGCTGTCGAGTTCTTCAGCAATTTTCAGGGCATCGGGATTGATGCTTAGCACCGAATTGATCTGCGGCCCGTTTTTATCGTACATCTCGATCCGGTCCAAATAAGCCTGGACGAGTTCAACGGATGTCAGCACTTCTTCTTCAAACGCTTGCTGAATGACTTTAATCGTTGCTTCTTCTATTTCGAATGCGATTTTTTCCATAATCATCTGCCCCTGTCGTGTTGTAATTTCTTCCATTCCATCTTTCTCTATTATAAGTAATTATTCCGAAATGGAAACTACTATTTGGGCCGCTGAATTCTTATTCCGAATAAAGGATTTAAAAAAGCGTAGAAAGGGAAAATTTAACCTATAACCCGCATATTGAAATGAGGGACAAACAATGGAAAACACTCAATTATTTGATGGCATTGAATTTCTGAAGACCCTTTCCCTTCTGGAATTTTTCATGTTTTTCATTTACCTTTCCTTAATTTTTGCGCTGCGGTCGTTTCTTGTGTTTTTAGTAAAGCAGCTCGGTTCCTCCAAACGGTTTAACGAACGAATTTTCCCGATGCTCGAAGACTTGATGAATTGGCTGGCCATTTACAGTGCCATCCTGTTTTTTCTGTTTTATTTCTCGGAAGAACAATGGCTGTTTTATCCGTTTTATGAAACAGACGGCGTCAAAGTATCGGTCTTTTTGGTTGTAGTCGTCGCCATTGTGGTAAATTTTGCGAGCCATTTGGTGAAAGCATTCAACCGGTTTATCATGCCGTTTTTCTACAAGCAATTTGGCGTAGATGAAAGCTTAAGCTACACGCTCAACCGGGTCATTTACTATGTCGTGATGTTAATCGCCTTAGCCATTGGGTTTACCGCCGTTGGCATGGATTTGACGGCGCTCGGCGTAATCTTCGGAGTGCTCGGAATCGGCATCGGTTTTGGCGTGCGCAACATCGCTGCGAACTTTGTATCCGGCATTATTATTTTGTTTGAGCGGCCGATGAAAGTCGGCGAACTGGTCGAAATCGATAAAAATATTGGCCGAATCACAAAAATCACGCTTCGTTCCACCATCATTGAAACCTTAAAGAACGGGACACTCATCGTCCCCAATCAATACTTCATCGAACAAATCGTCAAAAACCGTTCCAGCGCTAAACTGTTTGCCCGGGTAGTCGTCAGTGTAGCCTTTGGCAGCGACACCGCACGGGTGGAAGAACTGCTCCATGATGCTGCCGTAAAAGAAATGCAGCGATTTCCTGGAATCCCGAACGAAGCGCCGGATGTCCGCTTTATCAATTTCCGGGATTCTTCGCTTGATTTTGCAATTGAGGTCCGGGTCGTCGATATCGAGATGAAAGAACAACTTGAAAGCCGGATCCGCCACGCTATTGCCAGTTCATTTCTCCAGCATGATATTCAGCTGGCAGAAATGCCGGCCATAAAAGAATGATAAAACCCGGCACCCGACCATTTTTGTGGTCGAGTACCGGGTTTAGTTAGAGTTTCACTTTCGACAACAAAGGCCTCCCTTGGTTCCAGCCCACTTCCACCGGCATTCCAAAAAATGCCGACAGCCTTTCACTTGTCACCAATTCGTTTGTATTGCCGGAGGCGAACACCGCTCCGTCTTTTAGCAGCAAGGTTTTAGTGAACACCGGCAAGATCTCTTCAATATGATGGGTGACATAAATGATCGTCGGTGCATCCGGTTTCGTTGCAATGCCTTCAATCGTTTCCAGCAACATTTCCCGGGCAATGAAATCAAGTCCGTTAGCCGGCTCATCGAGCACCAACAGTGCCGGCTCCGCCATCAAGGCGCGCCCAATCAGCACTCTTTGGCGCTCGCCGTGCGACAAGGTTTCGTATGTTCGGTTTGCATATTCCAGGCAGCCCAGCTCTTTCAAGATTTCCACGCCTTTTTGGTCAATCGCTTCGGTCGTTTCTTCATACAAACCAATGGAAGCATACGCGCCGCTCAATACCACTTCGTAGGCATTGTCGTACGGACTGATTTTCTGCTGCAGCGACGAAGAAACAAAGCCGATCTGCTTGCGCAGTTTCTCAGACAGGTAGGTTTTGCCGAATTCCAGGCCGAGGACGCTGACTTTCCCTTCGGTCGGGAAAAAATAGGCATTGATCAAGTCGAGGAGCGACGTCTTGCCGGCGCCGTTCAAGCCGTACAGCACCCAGTGCTCTCCTTTCTCCACTTGCCAGTTCACCTTATCTAACACATTCTTGCCGTTCCGTCGGCGTGTGACGTTTTCCAGTTCCAATACTTTCATCGTAACGCCCCTTTCTACTAAAAAACACCTTTATAACAGGTCAAAAACCGATTGAAAAAGCCCTTCGCCAAAGCGAATGCCCCCTAAAATCCAACTCACTTTTTGCTCAGGCAAAAAGCAACCGGCCGAAAACCTTTACCGGCATTTCCCGTAATTTCTACCGGTGCTTTTTCAATTTCTATCGGTGTTTCTTCGTTTTCTATCGATGTTTTTGAACTTTCTATCGGTGTTTTTTGACTTTCTATCGATATTCTCCTTAAATCTCTTAAAACTCGTAGACAATAAACAAACAAATACCGCCCACAGAATCAACCCGATTCTGCAGACGGCGAAATTTTTACTTCACAGCGACTTCCGTCAGCTCCAAAAACTCCTCGACATCTTTCACACACACCGCAATTGCATCTTCCCAAAAAGCGGCTTCTTCCAAATCAACGCCTAAATGTTTCTGCGCCAACCCTTCCACCGTCATGCGTCCGGTATCCCGCAGGAGTGCATTGTAGGATTCTTCGAAACCGCCTTCCGTTCCCAACGCTTTGGCATAAATGCCTTGGCTGAAGAGATAGCCGAATGTGTACGGGAAGTTATAGAACGGCACGCCGGTAATGTGGAAATGCAGCGTCGACGCCCAAAATGTCGGGCTGTAGCTTGCAAGTTCTTCGCAATAGGCTTCTTTTTGCGCTTCCACCGCCAGCTCGTTCAAGCGCTCTGCCGATACTGCTCCGTTTTTCCGTTCTTCATAAAAACGCTTTTCGAACAGGAAGCGGGAATGGATGTTCATGAAAAACGCGATGCTGCGCTTGATCTTGTCTTCCAAAAGCGCAATTTTTTCTTCATCGAAAGAGGCATTTTTCACCGCCGCGTCCGAGACGACCATTTCCGCGAAAGTGGAAGCTGTTTCAGCCACGTTCATGGCATAGCGCTGATTGAGCGCTTCCGTATCGTTCATGATGTGCTGATGATAAGCGTGCCCGAGTTCATGCGCCAGTGTGGAAATATTTGTAGCCGACCCCGAAAATGTCATAAAGATGCGCGTCTGTTCACTGTCCGGGAAACTGGTGCAGAAACCGCCCGGGCGCTTGCCGGCCCGGTCTTCCGCTTCAATCCAGCGCTTTTCAAACGCCTTTCTCGAAAACTCGGCCATTTGTGGGCTGAACTTGCCGAATTGCTCCAGGATGAACGCCGCGGCATCGTCGTAGCTGACTTTTTGTGTGGACTTCGTCAACGGCGCATTCAAGTCGTGCCAGTGCAATCTTTCAAGACCCAGCAGTTCCGCTTTTCGCTTTAAATATTTCACGAAAGGCGCTTTTTGATCGCTGATAGCTTCCCACATCGTATCCAAAGTCTTCTCACTCATGCGGTTCAATTCGAGCGGCTCTTTCAGGACATTGCCCCAGCCGCGGTGTTTGTAAGTCTGCAGGCGGAATCCAGCGAGGTTGTTCAAGGTTTCGGCGAAGAGATCCGCGTCTTCCTGCCAGGCGGCGCTGATTTTGCCGGACACTTCTTTGCGGGCTGCCCGGTCAGGTGTACTTAAGCGGTTTGCGGCCTGCCCCATCGACAATTTTTTCACTTGGCCGTCTTCCGTATGTTCAATGCTCATTTTGCCGACCAGGCTCGCATACATCTGGTTCCAGGCCGCATAGCCGTTGACCGACAAATCGTTGATCAGGATTTCCTGTTCAATCGGCAGCTTCTCTTTCGCTTGCGTGCGTTTTTCATTCAGCACAAAGGCGACCGGCTCCAGGCTCGGCTGTTCCAGCATGCCTTTCCACACAGCGTCATCCACCTGCAGAAATTTCTCATCGAGCTTCGCCATGACCGACGCAAACGCAGCACCGAGTTCGCTCCGTTTTCCTGAAAGGATTTTCGCTTCATGGTCGGTGATGTCCTGAGCTGTCAGGCAGCTTGCAAACGCGCCGATTTCCCGCAGCTGTTTCGTGGTGCTGTCCAGCAATTCCAAAGCCAGCGACAGCTCCTGCACTTTTTCCGGGGAATCGAGTGGAGCCAAACGGTCCACCAGTTCTGTCAATTCGTTGAGATTCGCTTCAAACTTAGCTATGTAGGTTTTTAATTCCTGCGACGTGCTGCCGCCTTTAAAGATAGATTCCAGATCCCATGTCAAGTTATATTGAGCCATTTGTTTTTCTCCCCTTTATTTAGCCGTGTTCCTCTATATTAGTTTAAAAATTCTTTCAATTCAAGTTATCGGTGGATTCTCTGCTTAGAAACCTGCACCGGGGATACATAGCAATAAACGAGCCGTTCCCGAATGGTGATGGGAACCCTAAAATTCTCTTTTGACTGCTGAAATAGGCTTTGCACAACCCATTCATGTCTTTAAACTGAAATCAAAAAAATATTATTTTAATGATAAATTAATAAAAGTATAGATTAAGTTAGAATATTCTGATAATATATTTTATATCGAAACTACATTTTATTCTTCAGGAGATGCATGCATATGAAAAACATCCCAAAAGTTCTGTTCATCTTTTTATTCACTTTCTTTCTAGCTGGATGGGCCCATTTGGAAAACTCAGCTTCAGCGGCCCCGCAGCCCAATTATGTAAAAGATTTGCCGCCTGGCCATTCGATGTATGACTACCTCCTTTATTTAGCAAAAGACCTGGATGCATTTTGGTCACCGATTATGGTCGGGGACGGCTACGCTGACCCTGCCGTCACATATTCCTTCCCGGCTCCCGGCGTGCCGGTTGCTACCAATTGCGCCGTTGAAGAGCCGGCAGATTTCCCGGCGCAAGCCTTTTACTGCGGCTTTGACGACCAAATTGTCCTGACACAGGAAATGGCAAGGCAGTTGTGGGACGGCACCTATCGGACCAATTACGAAGCACCTGTCACATACAAGGCCGGTGACTTTTCCGTTGCTTTTGTGATGGCGCATGAATATGCCCATAACCTTCAGACCGAACTCGGCTGGCTGCCGGTTTACGAAGAAGAAGAACCGCTGGCGACGTCCCGAAGCCTCGAGTTGAACGCCGATTGCCTCGCAGGTGTCTGGACCCGTTCCGTTAATGACCGCGGGCTTCTCGATGCAAGTGATCTCAATGAAGCAAAACGGACCTTAACCGACCTCGGACAGGACCCCAACGATCCGAATCCGACACACGGCACGCCGCAGGAACGGAACAAAGCGTTTCTCTTAGGCTATAACAACGGCACAGCCCCTAGCTGCGACCCGTATTTATTGAATCCATATTAATAAAAAAGAACCGTGTACCGGCTCCTTTAGAAGCTGGCACACGGTTCTTTTAGGATTTTGACAATGAAGGCTCAAGCGCCAGTTCATCTGCAATGACTGTGACATCCGGATGTGTCTGAAGGATGGATGCCGGAAAGTCTTCCGTCACATCGCCGTTCAGCAAACGGTGCAGCGCTTCCGCTTTTTGCTCGCCGGACACCAGCAAGAGGATTTTTTTGCTTTCCATAATCGATGCAATGCCCATGCTGATGGCTTGCGTCGGCACCTCTTCAATCCCTGGGAAAAAACGGGCATTGGCGCGGCGCGTTGATGGGGAAAGCTCTACCACATGCGTCCGGCTTGAAAACGGCGTTCCCGGTTCGTTAAAGCCGATGTGGCCGTTCAATCCGATTCCAAGTACTTGAAGGCCGATGCCCCCTGCACGTTGAATCTGTTTTTCGTATGCCCGGCAATCCTGCTCTAAATCCTCAGAGTGCCCGTCGGGAAGATGGATCTGGTCCGCTCTAAGATTGACATGGTCAAACAGCTTTTCCTTCATATAGTGATGGTAGCTGTTCGCATCGTCTTTTTTCAGCCCGACGTATTCGTCCAGATTGAAGGTCGTCACGTTCTCGAATGACACTTTGCCTTGCTTGTATTTTTCAATCAAACAGCTGTACAGCTTTTCAGGCGTGGATCCGGTCGCCAGTCCGAGGACTGGATTCCGGCTCTCTTGAATATGCTCCATGATTATGGAACACGCTTTTTTGCTCATTTCCTCGTAGTTGTCCACTTTAACAAGTTGCAATTTTTCCACCTCTATCGATTAATATAACTTGCTTGCAATATGCTCCGTGATTTCCCGCTTTACACTCTCTGCATCTTTGAAGTTATTCATTGTGAGTCCCGTGCAAATCAAATCAATCAAATACAATTGGGCAATTTTCGACACAAGCGATCCGCTGTCCAACGGACTTTCTTTTGCCGATGACAGCAAAATATGGTCGGCGTATTTTGTTAACGGCGACTTCACGTACGTCGTTAACGCAATAACGGCTGCGTTCTTTTCTTTGGCGATCTTTACTGCATCGATGATGTCTTTCGTGCTTCCCGTCAAACTGATGGCGATTACGACGGAATTTTCATTGAGCGACGACGCCCGCATAATCTGGAAGTGCGAGTCCGTAATAACGCTGACATGTTTGCCGATGCGCATCAAGCGGTTTTGCATATCGAGCCCGGCAATGCCCGATGACCCGATGCCAAAAATGACAACATCCGATGAATCGTTGATGGCTCGTATGCATTTTTCCAAAGTTTCAGCATCGACGACATCCGATGTATCTTCGACCGCCTGGATGATGTTGTTGCGGATCCGGTAAATAAAGGACTCGTCGTTTTCGGAATGATCCGCAGCCGGCACTTCCTGGGCAAACAGGAATTTAAAGTCCTGGAACCCTTTAAAGCCGAGCTTGCGGAAAAAGCGCAAGACAGTCGCTTCGGCAACACCGCTCAGCTCAGATAGTTCCGTCAAAGAATGGTAGAGGACCTGGTTCGGGTTCGACAGGATGTATTCGTAGATTTTATGTTCGGATTTTGTGAAATTGTGCTTGTGCTGTTCCATTAATAGGGAAGGTTTCGGTCCAGCAATTGTTCTCGAATCCATCATTTGGCCCCCAATCAGTTGAAATATTCCACTGGTGCTTCAAGTCTTAATTTTGGTCTGTGCAATGGTCCATAGCTCGTATGAATTATACGTTAATCGCCTAATTGCTAACCTACTCCATGCCGCTCTTATCCAAAAAATTCTTAGCGGCACCAAGCAAATTCGATTTATTGTCGTGTTCGGCCATCTTAATCTGCAGGGATTGCCGGTGATTCGGCATGATCTTGTTTTCCAAAGAGGACAGGACGGCTTGCTGCAGGAAGTCACCTTGGGCAGAGATGCCGCCCCCGATGACGATAAGCTCCGGATTCAAGAGGTGGACGAGTGTCTGCAGGCCGGTGGTGAGATCATCCAGCCAGTGTTCAAAGAGCTGGACGGCATCCCGGTTGCCTGCTTTTACTTGCTCAAAATACGCTTTTAGTTCCCATCCTTCTCCGAACTGCTCAGTTACCTGTCTTTGTAATGCCAAGCTGGAAGCGTATTGTTCGTAGCAGCCCCTTTGTCCGCAAGTGCACGGTGTGCCGTTCGGATACAAATTGATGTGCCCGATTTCTCCAGCTGAAAAATGGCTTCCTGTGTAAAGTTCACCGTTTAAAAACAAAGCGCCTCCGATGCCGGTGCCGATGGTCACACAAAGGAAGTCCCTCGTTCCTCTTGCCGCCCCTTTCCAGTATTCCCCGAGAGCGGTGCAGTTGACGTCATTTTCCATACATGCCGGCAGGCCGGTATGTGCGGAAATCCGTTGAGCCAGTTCAGTACCAGTATAGCCCGGCAAGGTGTCGGTTGCAAAAACGACCCGGCCGTTGACGTTGTCGATCTGTCCAGCGGAGCTGATGGAGATGCCGTCCAGTTGAACTTTTCCCATCAACTCATCACAAAGGCGCTGCACTTTTGCGACCAGCGCTTCTCCACCTTGAGCCGCTTCTGTCGGAACCGAGCCGTGAAACAAAAACGCGCCCTCTTCATCCACCGCTGCATATTTGACGAAAGTGCCGCCAATATCAATTACACCAAGCTGCATGTGTTGTTCCCCTTTTCGTTATGAATAAAAAGAGAAAAACCGCGTTGATGGGCTTTTCTCTTTTTAATCGCTTCTCTTTATTGGTTCAGGAACTCAAAAGATAAAGTTCCCGGTTTCGTTTCTTTTATAAACAGCCGTTTTGCGAATTCCGGCTTTTCTTGCGGATGGTCTTCCCGGTAATGAGCGCCGCGGCTTTCTTTTCGTTCCAGCATCGCCTGCAGCAGAAGCTGCGACAATTTCAAGAAGTTCTTTGCCTTGATTGCCAATTTCCGTGTGGCTTGCTGCTTGAAAAAGTGGGCCAAATCAAGCCCATTTTCCAAAGCGTTGATCTCTTCTATTGCTGCGAGCAGCTGTTGTTCTGAACGGACGACGTTGCCGGCATACCATAGGATTTCGCGGACTTTATCAACCGCCTCATGGACTGCCTCGGCATCTGTGCATTTGCCCTTTTTGTTAAACAACCGGTTCAACTGAAGTTCCGCTGTCTCTAAACCAATCTCGTATGGTTCCACTTCTTGCATATAGCGGGAACAATCAGCGGCCGCACGTTTCCCAAACACCATGCAGGCCCCCGTCGAATTGCCGCCGAGGCGGTTCGCCCCTTCGATATTACAGGACAGTTCACCGATGGCGTAAAGACCGGGCACCCCGGAGCGGCCGTCTGGATCGATGTAGACGCCGCCGTTGCTGGCATGCGCGAACGGCGCAATCCGGACTTCGTCCCCCACCAAATGGATGCCGTTTTGTTCTAGCCAATTCAAGTATACCGTATAAAACTCTTCATCGTTTTCATAGAGCTCCGGATCATACAACAGCTCAAATCCTTGTTCGCTGCGGGTTCTGATGATTTCTTTCATCATCGCGATGTCCACCCATTTCGACTCGAGCGAATCGGTGAACGGGCCGTGGCCGCTGCGGATTTCCAGGCATTCTTTCCGGGACAGCCCTTCCGGGAGTACTGGATCCAGCAAGCTTTCCCCGCTGTCTTTCACAATATCCCGGCAGTACATCAAAGTGTGTTCGCCGAATAAGGTCTTGTAGCGCGGGGTCGTAATGCCTGGGATAAACTGGATGAACTCCATATTGACGAGGCTCGCTCCGGCTTCAAGCGCCAGCACATGGCCAGAGCCGTCCACGTCGTTCGGATTCAAATTGTGTTTGTACAAACTGCCGAAACCGCCGGTCGCCAAAACAACCGCTTTGCATTCGACAACAATCACTTCATTGTCCCGATCGAGGAGGAGCGCCCCTACCACTCGCTCTTCCTGCTGGATCAACGAAATGACTACGGTCCGTTCCATGACGTTCAACTTTTCGTAGCCGCCAAAAATCTCCGTAACGTTTTCCCGGATGCCGTCCCAATTGCTGAGCAGATAAATGTCCCGTGGATGTTCGGCAAAACACGCTTTCCGCTCGCCCTCCAGCTTTTTGGAGATGACGCCGATGTCGCCGTATTCTTGGACCCGCTCCGCAATTTCCTCGACGTATACTTCGGCAAGATCCTGCCGGTGCATCCCCCGGCTTGCTGTTTCGATATCCGCCATGAACACCGGTTTATCGCTGCCGTCTTTTGTCACTTGTGTGCCAAGAGACGCTTTTAACGGGTAGAAGCTGGAACCGGAAGCCAGCTTCATCTTCGTTGCCATCAATACTTCATGGTGTTGGTCTGCCAGTTCTTTCGCTACTTTAATGCCGGCCAAACCGCTTCCCACAACCAATACATCCGTCTTGATTTTTCGGTTAATGCGCACAACTGATTCTCCTATTTTCAAAGAGTTGATTTATTGTAGTCGAAGAACGTAAGGCCTTCCTTGCCGTCTTCCTCTTCGTCTTTTTTTGCAAACAGCAAACTGAAGCCATAGCCAAAGACAATCGATGCCACCAGGTTAATGACGGAATACGCCCAAAGCGTGATATCGGTAAAGTACGAGATGTAGATCGCTACTGCCGTAGTGGCGATAAATCCAAGCATCGCGCCTTTTGAATTCGCTTTCTTAGTCATGATGCCTAAAGTGAAAGTACCTCCGATGATTCCAAGTGCAAGCCCCATCAAACCGTTAAACCATGAATACGCAGAGCCAACATCCGAATAAGCCAAGACGATTGCGAATGCGATGGAGAAAATTCCGACCACAGCCGATACCGTACGTGCCATTTTCGTGCTTTTTTCATCACTCATGTCTTTTCTCAATACTTTTTGGATATCTAAAGTCCAGCTTGTTGCTACACTGTTCAATCCCGTCGAAAGCGTCGACTGTCCCGCTGCAAACAACCCAGCGATCAACAGACCTGACACACCGGCAGGCAGTTCACTGACGATAAAGTTTGCAAAGATCAAATCGGATTTTCCTGTCGGCAAAACGCCGCCTTTTTGAAGATAGAATACGTACAACGACGTACCGATCAAGAAGAACAAGGTCGCTGTCCCGAGAGACAGGAATCCGTTCAAATACGTCATTTTGTTCATTTCCTTCAAGTCATCGGTGCTCAAATAACGCTGCACCATGTCCTGGCTGGAAATATACGAGAACAGCGTAGAGAAACCCGCACCCAGGAAAATGATGAACAAGCTGTTGTTGACCAAATTGGCGTCAAAAATAGCCACATCGCTGAAGAATTTCTGGTCAGATGTTCCGACGCTGATAACTTCCCCAAGACCGCCATTGATCGAGAACAACAATACGATCAAAGCGAAGAGCCCGCCGCCGATCAATACGACGCCTTGGATAAAGTCTGTCCATAGTACGGACTTCAAGCCGCCAAATGATGAATAGATCGTCGCGATGACACCCATGAACAGGATGATGACGACTGTATTGATCCCTGTAACCGCTGCCAATGCAATTGCCGGCAAGTACATGATGATCGACATCCGGCCGATCTGGTAGACGATAAACAGCAAACTTCCCAAAATCCGCATGCGCTTATCGAACCGTCTTTCCAAGTATTCATAAGCTGTGTCCAAGTTCAGCTTCCGGTAAACCGGAAGGAAGAAATAGATGGCCGCTGGAACGGCAATAAACAGCCCGAGTTGCGCCACCCACAGTTCCCACGTGCCGGCATATGAATTACCGGCAAGCGACAGGAACGAAATCGGGCTCAGGAGTGTGGCAAACAAACTGACCGAAGTCACCCACCACGGAATCGTGCCGTCCCCTTTAAAGAACTCTTTGCCTTTCATTTCCTTTTTCGCAACCGCAATTCCGATATACAAAATGAACAACAAGTACGCAAATAAAATGACATAATCAATAAACGCAAATTTCCCCGCCATATGGCTTATCCCCCCAGTGAATGATTACAGATATTTTTCCGCGATGCTTCTCGCTTTTAGTAATTTTTCTTCCGACAATTGCTTCATCGGCTTGCGCACATAGCCCGCATGGACGCCTTGTGTTTCAAGCATTTCTTTGATGGTCTGGTACAAGCCATTTTCAAGGATTTCCGAAATCAAATCGTTTGTCACTTTTTGGATTTCGCGTGCTTCGTCGATGCGGCCGCTTTGTGCCAAAGTGAAAATCTGCTTTGCACGTTTGCCGTTGACGTTGAATGTGCTGCCGATCGCGCCGTCTACATTCAAGACGCTCGCTGACAACAGCATTTCGTCAAAGCCGGAGTAAATCAGTTTGTCCGGGTAGGCATGGCGCAGGCGCTCAAGCAAATAGAAATCCGGGGCCGTAAATTTCACGCCGATGATTTTTTCATTTTCAAACAGCTCACCGAACTGCTCCAAGTTCATGCTGACGCCGGTAAGCGCCGGGATGGAGTAAATGATCAGCTTCGTGTCAACGCCTTCCAAGATCGTGTTGTAGTAATCTTTGATTTCCTCGAAATCGAATTTGTAGTAGAACGGCGTCACCGCAGAAATGGCATCGTAGCCAAGGTCCGTCACGAATTGCGCCAACTCCGCCGCTTCGTCGACGTTCAGTGAGCCGACTTGTGCCATCAGTTTCACCCGGTCGCCGACTTCGTCTTTGACGATTTCGAAAATCTGCTTTTTCTGTTCGGTCGAGATGAGGAAGTTTTCTCCTGTGCTGCCGTTGACGTACAAGCCGTCAACTTCTGAAACTTCGATATTGTAGCGGACAATTTCCCGCAAGCCTTGTTCGTTTATGTTTCCTTGCTCATCAAATGAGCACATCAATGCTGTGTATAAACCTTTCATGTCGCCACCTGTCCCTTTCTTATTGGGTGTTGCTAATTTTTTCCTGGATCGCATTTGCAAATTTCTCAGTGATTAATTGCGGGCGGGTGATAGCGCTTCCAACCACGACCGCATGAGCTCCGAGATCCAATGCTTTTTTGGCTTTTTCCGGCGTGTCAAAATTGCCTTCCGCAATCACGGGAACCTTAACAATTTCAACCATGCGCTCGAGCAGTTCGAGCGGAACCGTTCCCTCCGAATACGGCGTGTAGCCTCCTAGTGTGGTAGCTACGATGTCGACGCCTGCCTGTTCAGCAGCTATCGCTTCTTCGAGTGTCGAGGCATCTGCCATGAACAGCTGCTCCGGGTATTTCGCTTTCACTTCCGAAAAGAATTGCTCGAACGTCTTGCCGTCCGGCCGTTCCTGTTTCGTCGCATCGAACGCGATGATGTCGACGCCTTCTTGATGCAGCGCGTCCACTTCTGATATCGTTGGCGTGATGTAGACATTGCTGCCCGGATAGTTCTGCTTGATGATTCCGATAATCGGCAAATCCACTTCTTTCTTGATTGCCTGAATATCTTTAACCGTATTAGCGCGAATGCCCGATGCTCCGCCTTGTTTAGCGGCCAGCGCCATTTTGCTCATGATGTATGGGTCATGAAGCGGTTCGTCCTCCAATGCCTGACAGGAAACGATTAATTTCTTGCTGATTTGTTCTAAAACCGTCATGCGAAAACTCCCCATCTGTATGTAATGATCAATGCCCTTGCTGCTTGCAGCCGAATACCGAACCGGCCTCCTTTTCTTTTTTGAATATTTTATTAATCGAACTATATCATTTTGACAACTGACTTTCAATAATAAAATTTAAAATGATTATTTATTTTCATTTTAAATTTTATTATTAAGCTATTGTCCCTAGGACTGGCTGATTAAAATAGCCTCTCAAATTCCTTGATGTGCATAACGTCGATAGAAAGCTGAAAAAAGCTGGTAGAGAGCCGAGAAACGTCGAAAGAAATTAAAAACCCACTAATAGAACCGCAGAAAAGCGTCGATAAAGTATTTAAACCAGCCCCATTCTCTATCAAAAACCGTAACTAAAAAACCACCTGCAACGAGGAATCGGACAATTCCGCTGCAGGTGGTCCAAAGTTATTCTGTTTCAGCGATCACTGTATCTTCCGTTCTTCAATCCCCCGGATTAGCTTTTCCTGAAGCGACAAATATTGCCCGACTTCCTCTTCACTCAACACACCAAACAACTCCATATAGACTTCTTGGCCGATTTCCTGGGCTTCGGCTAACGCATTTTTGCCTTCGGCTGTGAGACTCAGCTGAATCGTCCGCCGGTCATTTTCATCGTATAGCCGCTCTGCCAGGCCCAACTCCACAAGCTTAGCTGCGATGCTCGTCATAGCGCCTTTTGTAACACCTACTGTCTCTGCCAGTTCCGCCTGCTTTTGAGGGCCTTTTGTCTTTAATTCGGACAGTGCCAGAATCGGCGAAATGCCGATTGGGTAGCGGAAAGCTTTTGTGAATCGCATGATGTTGCTGTTGTTCATCTGTTCAACCATTTGGATCAGCCGGAAAATCGTCGTTTGTTTCAATTAAATCCTCCTCGATTAATGGAGCATGATGGAGCCGCCGTCGACCATCAGTGTCTGCCCGGTAATGTACTGGGAATCGTCTGAAGCGAGGAACACAGCCACCCGCCCGATATCTGCCTGGACATCTCCGAAACGGCCAAGCGGTATTTTGTTTTTCACCGCTTCATAATATTCCGGCTGCGCTTTTGCCCAGGCCTGTACACCAGGTGAATCTGCAATGGGGCTAATGATGTTGACGTTGATGCCAAAACGGCCCCATTCGTTTGCAGCGACGCGTGAAATGCCGCGGATTGCTTCTTTTGCTGCCGCGTAAGCGCCTTGCGTTTCATGTCCAGCCAGCCCTGCACCGGATGCAAAGTTGATGACATTGCCTTTCGATTCTTTCAAATGCGGCAAGGCCGCCTGCATCAAATAGAACGTCGGGTAAAAGCCTGTACCGAACGACAAGTCGAGATCCGCCTGTGTAGTTTCTTCAAGCGTTACTTGTTTGGATGCATGCGCGTTATTGACCAGTACATCCAGTTTACCGTATTTCGAAACGACCGCTTCCACAATCTTACCCAAGTTTTCATGGTCCATCAAATCCGCTTTCAAGAACATCGATTTTGGAGATATTGCCTGCAGCTCCTGCGCCATCGCTTTGCCCGTCTCATCGTTGACATCGACGATTGCAACAATCGCTCCTTCTTTCACCATTTCTTTCGCAATCCCGCCGCCAATGCCTCCGGCTCCTCCGGTGATGATGACCACTTTATCCTTTAATTTTCCCATTCAAAACAGCTCCTTCTACTCTAAATTATATTTAGTTTAACACTAAACTATTTAGCGTTAAACCAAAAAGACTTAAAAAAGCTGCCGGAACTCATCACAAGTCCAGCAGCTCTCGCTTCTTCTTCAATTACCGATGCGACATCGTTCTCCCTCTCACCCTACGAATCCAGAACCCGCCGTGGATGGTCTTCGAATCGTTGGCCACCACAAAAGCTTGCGGTTCCAGTTCTTTGATGGTCTGGTACAGCTTCAGTTCTCGTTTTTTCGGCGTCAGAATCTGCAGCGAACGGCGTGGTCCTTCGTGTCCGTTCGTTTCCCAGTCCGTGACCCCGTAGCCTTTTTCACGCAATTGTTTCGATAAGTGATCCGAGTTTTCCGGAGACACCACCGTTGCGGTAACATAACCGAGCGAAATCTTGTCTTCGATCATCGAACCGACAATGACACCGGCACCAAAACCGACCGCATACGAAATCAGATTTTGGATCTCTGAAATGTTCTCGAGTACAAGCCCCAGCCCTAAAATATTGATGATGACTTCGATAATCGATAAGCCAGCAGCCAAGTAGCGGTAGCCTTTCATCATCAAGATCATCCGGACCGTCGACAAGGTCACATAAACGATGCTGATCAAGAAAATAATGATTACCAATACAATAGGATTCATGCCCAAATTGAAACCCTTCTTCCTGATAGTTTATATTTTCCATTTTTATTTTTAGGATATGGTACTTTTCCCTATCAAAATGGAATTAAACATAGCAGAATCTTATCTTTTAGACTGATGGACTCAAAATAAAAAACCGCCTGAAATTCCGGCGGTTAAAAGTAAAATCGACTATTTGCTTTTAGTGAATACTACTTTGTTCAAGCCCGAAATTTCAATGCGGTCTCCATTGCTAAATGTTTGGGTTACGCTTGTTACATAATAAGGCTCTTTTTTCGCTGACAGCATTTCATTAACCACCAAACTATAACCTCGCCAAGCGACTAAATTTCCTGCACCGCTTGGCGTAGTGACTCGGTATCTGCCTGCTGCGATATCTTTGCCCACTGTCCAGTTGCCTGCATGCAATGTATTCGATTTTACATTGGTGACTTTCGTAAACTGAACACTGTCGAGACTTAATATTTCAATTTTATCTCCTTTTTTGATATCAGTCGTCACCATCTGGACTCCCCAATCTTCGTTGGGACCAGCAAGAATTTCATTGATATACAAATCACCCGTTGCGGGTGTTATGAACAAGTTGCCTGCACCGGATTTAGTCGTAATTTTATAACGGCCCGCTGCAATATGCGTGCCTCCTTTCCAAGTACCTGCAGACAGGGTTTTCACATACGGAACAGTAACCGTTGCCGTAACCGTTTTGCCGTTCGCTGTCGTCGCCGTAATCTTAGCCGATCCGGCACCGACTGCTTTTACGACGCCTTTACTGTCGACAGTGGCAACTTTAGCATTCGAGGTTTTCCATTTCAGTGATTTGTTTGTTGTGGTGCTCGGACTGATTGAAGCTTTTAACGCATAGGTTTTTCCAGCGGCCAATGTAAGGCTTGTTTTATCCAGCTTTACGGATTGCGCTGCAATCGGAGAGGTGACTGTCACTTTTGCAGTTGCCACTTTGCCTCCGCTCACTGAGGCGGTAATTGTTGCGGTACCTTTGGCTTTGCCAATAATTTTCCCTTTAGCGTCAACTGTAGCAATTTTAGCATTGGAACTCTTCCACGTAACAGTTTTAGGCGTACTGTCTACTGGGGAAACAGTCGCCGTTAATGTAATCGCTTGTCCCGCAACAACGGATACACTGGCTTTATTCAATTTTACTGTTTTCGCAGAAACCGTTACCGCCAATGTTTTGGCTATTGCCGGATTAGCTTTTGCAGTAGCGGTAATGACAGCTTTGCCGCTAACGATTCCTTTAATGGTACCTTTCGCATCAACCGTTGCTGCTTTAGGGTTGGAGCTTTTCCAAATGACGGTCGAATCTGCCACATTTGCTGGCGCAATAGTCGCTGCTACTTTATAGGTTTGATTTGTCGCAATTGCTAAAGAAGCCTTACTCAATTTCAACCCGCTTGGCAATACCTTATCAGCTACATCAGTGTTAGTACCTCCCGAAGTATCAGCAAATACTGTCGCCCCATTGCCAAATAGCAACAAGCTAGCCAAAACAAGAAACAAGAAGCTTTTCTTCAAAACATTTCTCTCCACTCAGTCACCTTCTTTCTTATGAATAAATTGATGAATAATCAACCAAAATATGGTTGCTCCTTTTCTTTATTATAGTTATTACGCCTTAACGTGAATGAGTTTATCTACCTATCTTTTAAAATAAGAAAGAAAAACCCTTTTCCGGAGAGAATTAGTGGATTCTCGGAAAAGGGTTAATGCAAATTGTAGAGTGTCAATTGAAATTAGACGGTCTGATTCCGTTTCGGATGTGGCTGCGTGATATCTACTGCATATACTTTAATGCGGTTGACCATTAAATCACGGATGCCGTATATCGGCCGCTCGTTTGCCTGCACGTTGCTAATATACGCATTCATCTGATCCTGTAAGTAAACACCGATTGGCTTGTTCTTGTATTCCTCGCCCAGACTTCCAGCATCCGCCGCTGTGCGGAACGAAGTTTCAAAATATAAATTCGACACCTCAAGTGCTTTTAAGGTCTCGCCGTCCATATGTACGCCCACCACTTCATAATAATTCCCGTACTCGTCCCTTACCAAATCGTTCGCTTGGATGTTTTTCATGCTCAAATTATTCCTCCCCTTTCTCGGACTCTTTCGATACCTGTCAAAGAAATCCTACCTTAAGTACATTACCTATTAGCAACACCGGTGAAACATAAAAAGCCGCTTTCTTCAGTTATTGGCCGAAGAGTAGCGGCAACTTCCTTAAGATAATTCAGTTTGATATTTGCTTTTGGGCCACAGCACAAATTCTCCAGGCGGTGAATAGAAATGGACAAGTTCATCATTGATCATCCATCCGATCCCTTTTGTTTCCAATGCCGATTTGACATGCTCCGACAATTTCTCGCCGTATGCATTTAGCCAACTGCCCTGTCTGTGCTCTTTTGCAAAGTCTTCTCTTGTCTGAAAACCTACAAGAAGCGCCAGCATATCCAATTCGTCACCAATCGTATGACAAACGCCACTTTCGTATGGTTTATTCGGTTCCACACAATTCGAGTCGCCTACGTATTCATAAAACCCGCTGACTCCCTTTTTAATTCCCGGCAATACCATATACCTTACCGCAATCCGCTTCCCCATCCGTTTCCTCCTTCAAATTATTAATTCGGAAAATATTTATCTTCAAACTCCCGGTAATGCTCAATTAATTTACCAGACATTTTTGGGTCTAATTTTAAGTGGTTCGTAACTTCCCCAAGCATGCTTTCCCAGGTAAGCATAAGAATATTAGGATGGATACGTGGATCTACAACATGATCTATTACATGATTAAATTCCTTAAGAAGCTTTGTATTGTTTTTTGGACAGATGAACACCACAATTCTTGTGCCATCTTCCTTCACATAAGCGATATTCCGCAACAACTGGTAATTCTTCAAAAGGACAGCATACACGTCAATGCCTGACCGGATTTTATCTGCAAGCATTTCCTGATAGACATTTTTGTACTGTTTTTGATACCTCAAATCGTCCATAACTTTGCCAAAACCATCTTCGGTATATTTAATTTCAAATAGCACTTCTTTTCCTGATTTCAACTTTAGATAAAAATCAAAATTCGTCCGTTCTCCTTCGCCCAACATTTTCTCAAAACTCCATTCACTAATTTCTTCATCCTTTAAGTGCAAAACCTTAAGTAACAAAGGAAGTTGGTTTTCTGCAATTAGCGGATAAAAGAAATTAAAGCAGACAGCTTGAGAAGAATTTAGGTGATGAAAATATTGATGTAGCTTAACTGCGTTATCGTTGATGTACTGATGAGTTTCCTGCCTATAATTATCGAGAAGATTTAACTCCCGCTTGTTGGCTGGCAGAATGTAATGATAATCCAGATGACCTCCCCGCCATTTTTCAGGGCGAGTGATTGCAAGCTTCTTCACTTTATAATTTGATAAATGATCTTTCATCATTTGTCCGAAATCCATAGTCTTCCTCCAATGAACTAATAATTTTTACAAATTTAAGATACCTTTCTCTACAGCACCTTGCTCAAAAACAGCTGCGTCCGTGGATGCTGCGGGCGCGAAAACAATTCCTGCGGCGTGTTCTCTTCAACGATATAGCCGCCGTCCATAAACAACACCCGGTCGCCGACTTCCCGCGCAAACCCCATTTCGTGCGTCACGACGATCATCGTCATGCCTTCAATCGCCAGCTGCTTCATGACTTCCAGCACTTCGCCGACCGTTTCCGGATCGAGGGCAGACGTTGGTTCATCAAACAGCATGATTTTCGGATCCATCGCGAGCGCACGGGCAATTGCCACCCGCTGTTTTTGCCCGCCTGACAGGGAATCCGGGTACACATTGGCTTTTTCGACCAAGCCGACTTTCTTCAGCAAAGCCATGGCTTTTTCCTTCGCTGCTTTGCCGTCGACGCCTTTCACTTTGACTGGAGACATTGTAATATTCTCCAGCACGGTCCGGTGCGGGAACAAATTGAACTGCTGGAACACCATGCCGACATCGGTGCGGATTTTGTTGATGTTCGTCTTTTTATTGGTGATGTCGACGCCTTCAATATAGACATGGCCGTCGGTGATTGATTCGAGCAAATTGATACAGCGCAGGAACGTCGACTTACCCGACCCCGACGGACCGATGACAACAATCACTTCCTGCGGTTTTACTTCCACGCTGATGTCTTTCAGCACTTCGTTTTCACCAAATGTTTTCTTTAAGTTCACAACTTTAATCATTCTGTCGCCAACCTCTTTTCTATACGGTCTAGAATAAAGCTCATGGATAAGGTCAAAATCAGGTAAATGAGCGCCGCTGTCAAATACGGCTCCCAAATCTTATAGTATTGCCCTTGGAACGCCCGTCCCCAGTACATCAATTCCGGCACCGTAATGACCGCGAGCAGCGAGGAATCCTTCAACAGCACGATAAATTCGTTACCAAGGGGCGGAATCATCCGTTTGACCGCCTGCGGCAAAATCACGTAGCGCATCGCTTGGAGATGCGTCTGGCCGAGTGAACGCGCGGCCTCCATCTGCCCACGGTCAATCGACTGGATCCCGGCACGGAAAATCTCCGCAATATAAGCAGAAGCGTTGAGGGTCAGAGCCACCACCCCGGCAACAATCGCGTTAGTCTCCCCAATGACCAATGGAATCAATCCAAAGTGGATCAATAGAATCTGTACAAATAACGGCGTCCCCCTGAAAAATGTAATAAACAAATTAAACGGAAACGCCAGCAGCTTGTTCTTCAGCATTTTTCCGACACCAATCACCAAACCCAAAATAGTTCCGAACAAAATACCGAGAAGGGAAACGCCGATTGTATACAAGGTCCCTTCCAGGAAAAAAGGTAAGTAATCTCTGATCAAATCAAAACGAAAATCCATAGCCTGCCCTCTCTTTCTAATCCGCATGAAGTTTTTGTACCAAAAATTGCGTAACACTAGACACTAGAGTTACGCAATTCAGCTAAGATTTTTATGTTTATTGTTGGGCTTTCAATGTTTCCACATCCGGCTGTGAACCAAACCACTTCTCGTAGATTTCCGCATACTTGCCGTTATCCAAAACGGTATTGATCGCTTTATCGATTTCCGGCTTCAAGTCGCTGCCTTTCGGGAACAACACGCCGTAGAACTCATCCGCGAAACTTTCATCCTCGACTGCTTTTAATTTCTGATCCGGATTCATCTTTGTGTAATACTCAACGATCGTGTTGTCCGCAATGACCGCATCTGCGCCGCCCGCAAGCAGCTCCTGGATCGCCAAGTTGTTGTCTGCAAACTTCAAAATGTCACGGTTGTTTTCGCCGACGATTTTCTCCGCCACTTCCTGGCCGGTTGATCCGTTCAATACGGCAATTTTCTTGCCTTTCAAGTCCGCGCCGCTTTTAACATCGCTGTTTTCCGGCACCAGGATTTTGTTGGTAGAAAGATAATAAGGCACGGAAAAATCATAGGTCTGTTTTCGTTCGTCGTTGATCGTAATCGAAGAAACTGCCATATCCGCTGTTTTCCCTTCAATCTCGGCGAAAATCGGATCCCATCCAATGACTTCGATGTTTGGCTCATAGCCCGCTTCCGCAACAACCGCTTTTGCGAAATCAATCCCGAAGCCGACCACCTCGCCGCCTTCCATATACTCCATCGGCGCATAAGCCCCATCCGTTACAATACGAAGCTCTTTCTTCTCTTCCCCGCCTGAATCTCCCCCAGAAGTATTGCCATTCGATTCTTCCGAACCACAGGCAGCCAAAAACATGGTCAACACCAACATCAGTAAAAAGCCGATTTTTGATAATTTCCCCATAGATAATTCCCCTTTTGTGATGTATTTAGAAAATGCCGACTCACATAAGCGCGGCACAGACTCCTGAAGTTTGTTTGGTGTTAAATTCTTCAGAAGCTTTCCGTTGTCCTCCTATCTTATGAGCAAAAGGTTAAATAAAGGTTAAGAAGTCTGAATAAAAAGTAATTTTAAAACAAAAGTTTAGGGCAAAAGAAAAAAGACCATTCCAAAGAACTGGAGTCGTCTTGTAAATAACATCTGATTAACTTTTGCTTTACTAATTGGCGGATTCAATCTTACTCGCTTTTTTCGCTACAACTTGCGCTGGAACTCCGACGACCGTCGTAAATGCTTCGACATCTTCCAGTACGGCAGACCCTGCCCGTACGACGCTCCACTCCCCGACATGCTTAGCAGGAATGACGCTCGCCCCTACCTCGACCAAGGCACCTTCACCAATCGCAGCGACACCCGCCACCGTAGCACCCGGTGAGATATGGACGTAGTTGCCGACTGCACAATCATGTTCCACCACAGCCCGTGAATTAATGATGGCATGGCTGCCAATCTGAGCTTCTGCATTAACCACTGCCCCGGGCATCACCACAGTCCCCCGGCCAAGCACCGCACTCGGGCTGACGATTGCCTCCCGGTGGACTGCGATTGCGTATTGCTCATCAGAAAGACCAAGTTGTTCCACAATCTTTTTTCTCACCGCATTTGCCCCAATCGCCACAATCACTTTTGCTCCTTCTTTTTGGATCAACGCATGCACTTCCGAAATGGGGCCAAACCAGCAGCCGTCTTCTTTGGTAAGTTCGCTGTACTTGGCGTCGAGCTTGGCGATTACTTGATGACCGGAGGAAACCAGATTGTCCGTGATGACCCGCGCGTGGCCGCTGTCTCCGATTAAGATAATGTCCATATTTGGTCCCCCTTACTAAGTAAAACGGATTGCTTTTCTGTTATACGTAATATATCATCCGGCATATTAATTTAATAGAGGATTGAGAAAATCAATTCTTGAACTTGTAGTAATTTTCCATACAAACTTTTACTCCTGTCAAAGTACGTGAAACATAATTAAAAAACCATCTTAAGAAAAGGGAATCTCCTTTACTTAAAATGGTTACGTAAAATAGAGTGCTCTAGGTCTAACCTTTCAAATAGCTATAAAAGATCCTATCAATTCACTTTCTTTAACCGCTCAGATTCTTGTAACGGTTCTAGTTCGATAGCCACTGGTATTTCCGCAAACAATGGAATTGGGCTGATTGCATCTTCTGAATAGATGGAAACCAATCCGGTTCGCTCCACCTTATTCCGGACATGATCTTTTTGTGAAAAGTAAGCAGACTCTAACAATTTCTATCTGCTAAAAAAGCCCACCTAACCAAAGGTGAACTCCCTCTTACTCTTTTAGTTTTTTGAGTATGCGGACGAAGGGAGTCGAACCCTCACGGTGTTTCCACCACTAGACCCTGAACCTAGCGCGTCTGCCAATTCCGCCACATCCGCCAGCCAACAATCGTCAATCGGTTTCGATTGATTTGTAAATATTTAACTTGTAATATCCTAAGTTTGTCAAGACTCCAGTATTCTATAAGTAGTAAAAAAGGGTAACCATTATTGGTCATCCACAGCTATTACTTTTTATTCAAATACGATTCCTGCAACTTACGCTCAAACAACTCCAACAACTGATCTCTCAATTCCGGACGTTGCAATGCAAATTCAATGCTTGTTTCGATAAAGCCGTATTTTTCTCCGATATCATAACGACGGCCATCAAACTCGTATGCATATACCGGCTGTACCTGGTGTAGTTTCTGGATAGCATCAGTCAATTGAATTTCACCGCCGGCTCCTGGCGTCTGTTCACCGAGAAATCTAAAAATTTCTGGTGTCAAAATATAACGTCCCATAATGGCATAATTAGATGGCGCTGTACCATTTTCTGGTTTTTCAACGAAACGATTTACCGTAATCAGTTTGTTATCAACTGAAATCGGATCAATAATTCCGTAACGCTGGGTTTCTTTGGGCAAAACTTGTTGAACACCAATGATGCTATTGCCAGTTTTCGCATACTGATTCATTAATTGAGTTAGACAAAGTTCATCATTAACCACAATATCGTCTCCAAGTAGTACTGCAAAAGGCTCATTACCAACAAATTTACGCGCTGACCAAATAGCATGCCCTAGTCCCAGAGGTTGCTTTTGACGGATATAATGGATTTCGACATTCGATGTCTGCAGAACAGAATCGAGCATATCCATTTTTCCTTTTTCTCGCAATGTTGTTTCCAACTCAAAGGCATGGTCAAAATGGTCTTCAATTGCACGCTTGCCTTTCCCAGTGACAATGATGATGTCTTCAATTCCCGAAGCAATCGCTTCTTCTACAATATATTGAATGGTTGGCTTATCGACAATCGGTAACATTTCTTTTGGCATGGCTTTTGTTGCTGGCAAGAAACGAGTACCAAGACCTGCCGCTGGAATAATTGCTTTTTTAATTTGCATTTTTTCACCCGCTTTCCACTTTATTTGACTCAATCAATAAATTAAGGTGGTTATTACTATGGAAATTCTTCAGCAGCTTATTAACAATCTAGTCCGGGTATTACTTCTCATCAATTTCCACCGATAAAACTGGATATTTTATGAATGGATTTGCCTTATATGCCGGCGCACATTTTCATAAGTCTATAACAGAACCAATAGTATCTTAACGTTTATGGAACCGAGTTCATTTTAGTTTCACTTAAGTAGTGGAAGGGTTGCATTTCAGCTTCTTAACTATTTTATAGACTCAATCACTTAATTCGATTAGCAATTCTTTTTTTCACTTTCGCTTATTATGAGAAATAATTAGCTTTTAACAGAACCTTTATATGGCATTAATTTAAAAAAAATTACATTTTGGACGATACAGTCATAGAATCTTTTAACTACCAGAGTCACCCTTGTCATTATATTTAATCATTTTTTAAATAAAATTTTATTATATTTTTTCACCGAATTCATAAGATGCATACTTGTAAAGTAAATAGAACTAGCTGGATTCAAATCGATAAGTCGAAATAGTTTATAAGTAACCCCGATAGTTTTGAGCTTATTGCCTGATAAGGAACTTATAGAAAGTCTATAAACTAGTAGAGGTTCATTTACTCCAAAAGCCAATGTTCCTGTTTTTAAAATTCTTAGCCATGTTGCGTAATCTTCGTGCATATTATCATGTTCCATTTTTATAGTAGTAAAATATTCTTTTTTCACTAAAACCGATGAACAGGATATAATATTATGCTTTTTCAACTTGTTAAAATCAACAGTTTTAGGAACTTCTAATATCCCTTTAAAAGGTTTACCTTCTTTATTAATAAAAGAAGATCCTGTGAAAACAAAACTTGCGCCCTCTTCATTTGCACATAAAAGTTGTTTTTCTAGCTTTGTAATTTCCCATAGATCATCACTGTCCAAAAAAGCAATCCATTCACCTAAAGCTAGATTTATCCCTTTATTTCTAGTTTCTGAAACTCCCATATTTTCATTGTTCTTTATCAAACGCAAACGAGCATCTCTCTGTCCAAACTTCTCAGCAATTTTTGATGTCTTGTCATTAGAGCAGTCATCAATAATAATTAGTTCCCACTCTTTATAACTTTGCGATAGTACTGAATTAATAGCGTCTTCTATATATTCTTCTGCATTATACGCTGGCATTATAATACTTATTAAAGGCCTTATCGATTCAATATTACCCAAATCTACACCTCTTTCTTTTAAAAAAATTGATGTTTAACGGCTCTATGATTTGATAAGGAATGGATTAGAAAATCTCCGATAGAAAATGAAAAGAATATAATAAAAAAACTTACTGAACGAAATAACAAAATATTATTTGTTAATGTCATTCCCCCACTCCTTTCTAAATGATATATTTCCTTAAAAGTTTAACTATAGAAAGCCAGAATTAAAGCAACCAAACTCATAAAATAAGCAGATTTTCAAAAGGTATACGGAGAATAAAAGGAAAGAGATATCAAAATAAAACTATTATATTAAAAAAATTTGATGTATTCAGGTAAGAAACTCCTTGCTTAAATATTGAGAAGCAAGTCTTATCTTCTTAATATTTCCAATTTTTTTATCTAAGTAAAAATTCTTTATATCGTACTCTACAACTTTGCTTAAACAAACTCTCCAGTCGCTATACGATGTTAGTGTGAATACTTCTGCTGCATAATACCCAAGAAATTGTCCTGAAAGTCTTTCTTGCAACATAAACCGTGGAGCAGGAATGTAATTTTGTGAGCTATATACGTCATTAAATAATCTCCATTTTAATGTATGATCCACTTTTGACATCGGCAAGTAATGTGTTATAAATTCTTCTGTAATTGGTACTGAAATTTGATACATGCAAATTTGTGGATGATATGACGGAAAATCCTGTTGAGTTTTCTGTAATGCTTGATCAAGAATCTTCCCACTTTCTAAATGTTCCGGTTGCCAGTCAATTAGAAATGGGAGAGCGATAATCTCCGGTTTCATATCTCTGATTACTTCCGTTAACTCATTAGAATGATTTCCTGTCGAAGCATAAAACTTTAACATTAATTTTTCACTGCTTTTCTTAAGCTCCGACAATCTGATTTGTGCACTATTTTTAGGAGGAATTGGTCCAAGGAAACCGAAATAAAATGCTTTTAAATTAGAACCGAAAACTTTAATCAACTGAGAGCCGCCGATTAATTCATCATCTGCATGAGGAATCAGCATCAAAACTTTTTTTGAAGCCAATAAGTGAACATCATTTGCTTGAAGGATTGGATATTTTGTCTTAACACCTTTATATTCAATAAACCATTTTGCCTTCTTTTGTAACTTCATGGTATAAAGAATGCTTTTTTTTATAGTTTTTTTCACCTTCCTTATACCTCCTTCTTTTTCCGAATAACTTTTCCTAACAATCTCTCAAAACTTAAATGTTCTATGATTTTCAAAAAACTTTTTCTTTCAATTGATACCAGTAAATAGAGTGCAAATATAAAAACAACAAATAACGCTGCATATTTAACTTCTATGCTTACATCGAATAACAAAAAAGAAGTATTTATAGCTAATAGAGCAATAACTATCCAGAGTGTCGACCTGATATTAATCAGATAATCCGAAAATTTCAAGTCTAATATTTTAGAAGAATAGAAAATAAGAATAGGAAATTGTAAAAAAAGCAATAAAGTTCTTACTGTTACATAGCTAACCAAACTAGATTGTACTGCATAAAATAAGATTGGGACTGATATTATAGTACAAACCAACACATTAATTGCCAGTACTTTGAACATGCCTTTCGCTCTGAACCCTTCTATAATTGAGCTGCAAAAAAATTCAAATCCTAAAACCAAAAATATAATACCGAATATTTGTCCTAATCCATTCCAATCAGACGTAAATATTACTTTCTCAATTAGGTCATGAAAGATAAAAACAAAGACACCCATCATAGCAGAAACAGCAAATATCATCTTTTGGGAAAAAAGTACAGCCCTACTTAGAGCTGCTTTATCATTTTTGAGAATAGAAAGTGAACTGAACAAAATGGGAATTAGCGGTCCTAAAAGAACTCCAACAGCTACAGTAAAAAGATTTTTACTGGTTACATATAATCCCAAACTGGTAGACGACAAATATTTGGTAATTAAAAACGTATCTAACAACACGGGCACCCATACAAGAAGAGATTCAAAAGTGCTCCAAATCCCCTTTGAAAGAATGTATTTCAAGATATCCAAGTTGAAATAAAATCTTGGCTTCCATTTAGACTTTTTCCAGAGAACAATGGTAGTTGCAAAGGAACCGAATACGTTCCCCCATACTATCGCCCAAAATCCCGCTCCCATAAAGGCTAGAGGAATTGAAACGATAGCTGGCGTACAAACGGTAACTAATCGAATATAAAATAACGATTTAAAATCTAAAAACTTTTTTTTGATGGCACTTTGGATAGATGAAAGGGAGAAAAATATGACTTCTAGTGACATAACTTGAAGGATAACCGAAGCTCCTGGTTCCCCATAAAGTTCTGCAATTGGACTTGAAAAGAAAAAAAGGATTAGAAAAACAATAATTCCCATTGCTATATTGAACCAAAAGCTGACATTATATAATTGATTCAAGTATTTTTCAGTGCCACTTTCTTGAATAATCACTTTACTCATGCCCATATCACTAATGACCGTTACTAAACCTAATATAACTGTAGCTACAGCAACCAAACCAAAGTCTTTCGGTGAAAGGAGCATTGTCATCACAAGAAAAAGCAGCGGCCCTATTGTCTTAGCGACAATTTCAGATAAAAAAGACCAAAAAGATGCTTTCGCAATGTTGTTATAGAGATTGATTTCAAACATCTCCCCTCAGTTTCCCTATGTTACCCTTTGTACTTTCTTATTTCAGTAAAATTAATCATTTAATTCTATTACTTCTCCATTCTTTACTTGTTCCTGGTGAGAGAATGACAGTACTTTTTCATAGATGTCTATATGCATTTGCATGATAACCTTTGGAGAAAAAATTTTCTCGAATTGCCCTCTTACTTCTTCTCTATTTAACTTTTCTTCATAAGCCGCTACTAAAGAATTTCTTATTTCTTTAATATTTCGCGGATCAATTTGTTTGCAATACTTTTCTATCCCAGTTTCCAATATAGGCAAATCTTTTGCTATCACTAAGTTAGCTCCTGCCATACCTCCTTCAATAGCAACTGTTCCCATTGTTTCTTGAAATGAAGGCATGACCACTACCTTAGCACTACAAAAAGCAGAAGATAGCAATGGATCAGAGGCGTCCAACCAACCTAAGAAATGCATGTTGTCCGTTGCCTCTTTTTTACATTCCTCATAATAGTTCTGATTATTATGATCTTCTCCTCCAATAAAAACTATTGGAATATCTGACCCCTTCATTGCCTTAATTACGTTTAGTTGATTTTTATTTTGATCAAACCGAGCAACTTGAAGAATAAAATCTTTCTTTGATGAAATTCGTTGTTGAATAAGTGAGGGATCAGCATCTTTTGCATTGACTAACGGAATGTCCGGAATAACGGATATTTTTTTTCTATCTACTTTGTAAACCTTAGCAATGAACTCGGCTTCTTTTTTTGTTTCTGTAATAACTGCATCTGCTAATCCAAGCATTTCTTTATATTTACTGTATCCTGTATGAATCGGTAACAACTTGGTTAACCATAAATTTGCAGAAATAATCCATTTTTTGTCCACTTGTAAAATAGTAGAAATGATAATAGGAACTCTACTACTTTTAGCAGTGGCTGCCAAAGCATAATTTTCCTCAGATAGGCGAAAAATATGAAGCACATCATAGTTTGTTAATTTATCTTCCCATTTATTAAAAAAATCAATAGTTATATTTTTTTGCTGTAATCCTTCATATAATAATTTAATTTTGGCATTAACGCCTCCGGCTACGTTTTGCTTTACAGTACTATAGCTTTCAAACAGAATTTTCAAAGGCTTTCTTTCCTTTCTTTCTATCGTTGCTTCGGAAGTAGACTACTCTACTATCATTCCAAACTATTGATAGGTACTTTATTCCAAAAAAGAGAAAAAGCCAGAACCAAGGTTCCTTTAAATAAATTGAACTGAAAATCAACTTTGGAAAACTTGAAGAGATAAAGAGGATTCCTATAATCTTGTTATAGCCAGTCGAATGGAATAGAATTTTCCATAAAGAGCGAGTAATCAACAAGATAAAAAAGAGCAAACCTATAAAACCATATTGGATTAAAACATCTAGAAAAAAATTATGAGTATAATCCTGCGAACGAGAAACATTATTATAGGCACCGGTACCAAATCCGATTAGCGGACGTTCCGTAATCATTTGATAAGCATCTTGCCATATCATGTCTCTTCCAGACAAGATGGAAATCGAAGATCCCGACAATGCTTCCTTTACAGATTGTAAAGAGTAACTATAATATCCTCGCTTAGTTGTAAATTCTATCAATACATCAATAATCTTCATCATATTAAAGGAAACGAAAAGGACAGCAAGTCCTGAGTAAAAATACAAAAGAATAACTTTAAGATCTTTTTTATTCATCAAAATATTCATAAGTAATATAAAACAAACAACTGATAAAACAGCACCCTTATTAGCGAAAACTATAATTAGGATAAAACAACAAACCTCTAATATTAGCACCCATCTAATTTTAAAAAAGCGCCGTCCAATATATAATCCGAAGTATGCAGGCATAGCCATTCCGTACCCATATGACATATAATCGCCAAAAATAGAATACTCATTAAAAGGGTCTAAACCATACGCAATAAAAATGATGATTGAAAAATTAACATAGTATTTCAGCATCTTTTCATGGTCTTTTACTTGAGCATAAAGCAGAATCGGAATGACTCCAAAAATAGCAAAGTCATATATAACTAAAAAAATAAATGTATTGTGTCTTAATATTATATCCAGCATAAAAATTAGCATCATCGTACTGACAAAAGGAATCCACTTGAATACTTTGCTATTATCTATTCTCCAAAAAAGGTTATATATGATCGATAAGCATACGATGATTAAAGTTACAATAAACAGGATGATGGTGCTGTAATCTTGAAAAACCCCAAGAACTGGTTTCAATAATGTGAAACTCCATAAATAAAATATAAGTAAAAATTCATTTATATTTTTTTTAATCTCCACGATGAGCAACACTTCCTAATAAAAATCTTATATAGGAAAAGAAATATTGAATAATTTTGCGAGTAAAATTCATAGGACTCCAGAAAACGAAACGCATGTATACTTTCATCGCTTTTGTTACATAGCCTTTACTAATATGATCCCAAAAAACAGGTACATAATGTTTTGTGTAAAGTTCTTTCTTAAATCCAGGGGTTTTAAAGTCAATTTCTTTTATAATTTGCTCGAATTGATTAAAAAATTTAAGCTTTAATTCTTCTAGCTCATTACCATGCAAATGATTTTCTCCTTCATTGACGCCAGTTACAACAAGACATTCCTGATTCCTTCCTAACTTGAATACTTTAAGAAATCTTAATAAAAATTCGTAATCTTGATGTCTTCTATAAGATTCTGTGAATCCATTTATTGCTTGAATAGCATCTTTGTAAAACATAAGAGTAGAGGTGGTTGGCGAGAATTCCATTAATAATATAGCCTTTGACAAGTCTCCTTCCTGCGGAGGAGGAACTTCTTTTCCTCTAGTAATTCTTCCACAGCACACTCCTTGTATAGTTGGGTTCTCCATCAAATAGTAGACATCTTTTTCAATCTTTTCTGGTAAATAATAATCGTCATCGTCCAAATAACTGATAATAGTACCGCGGCTATTCTTGACTCCGGTATTTCTGGCTGCTGCTCCATTTTTATTTTTATTATGCTTTACATAAACCACATTCTCGTTAAGCGTATATTGAGACATTAATTGTTCTGTTTCTAACCGAGCTTCTGTACTTGGATTGTTATCATCAACTACTACAACCTCAATATGTGGATAGGTTTGAGATAACGCTGATTCAATGGACCGTTTTAATTTTTCTGGCCTTCCATAGGTTGGAATTACAATACTAACTAGGACATTGTTTATTGGTACTTCCATCTTTACCACCTCCTAAATAATCGTTTCTTCCCTTCCACATCTCTTGAACTGCTTGAAAGAATGTAAAGGTTGAACTGTATAAACGATATTTCCTAATGGCAAACTGCAAAATAAGCAGCCATGAATACTTATTACTTAGGGCTGTAAATATAGCTCCACGATCATAAAAGAATTTTTTATCAAAACCATTAAACCAAGTAGAGGCTCCACTAAAATCAACAGTTAGTAAATAAGACGGATCAAAGTGTATAGCGAGATTTTTCTTCAAGCACTCAAATAAGAAGAGATGTTCTTCTCCGGACTTGTATAACAATGAACCAGAACCGAAATCTTCATTAAATTTGATGCCATGTTGTTTAATAGATTTACGCCTGAAAGTAATTTGACAAGAACTTACTCGCAACGCATTTAAATACCCTAACTTTTTTTTCTTTGCAAAGAAACTTTTTTCCGATTGACCTTTCGAGTGATACGCAAAAACTACAACATCTGCCTCGGGATTGTCTCGGTAGGCCTTCTCGATCATTCCATTGCTTTCTTCATTATAAAAAAAATCGTCGTCGCAAATAACGCATATATCACCTAGAGCATTTTCGATAGCTAAATTGCGGCTTTTACTTAATCCTCTTTCCTGAGTTGAAATTCTTCTGAGTGTGCAATCATCCATCTGAATCTCTGATTTCTCTTCATAATCGGTTTGATTTATGAGAAGGGCATCTGATTTAATATTCGACTTTTTAACAATAGAAAAATCTTTTTGATTCATTGCTGAGATAAGAAATTCTACTTTCAATTTATCCATCAAATTATCATCCCCTTCTTAAAACCTATTTGATTTTTGAATTACAAGCGATAAAATTTATCGACTTTCGACCTAACTTTTTAATTCTGTAAAGTTTCTACAACTTCTTAAAATGTTAAAGAGCAATAGTTAAGATAGAGTTAAGAACAAAGCAAAGATATAATTTATTTAAATTGCTTTAAATATGAGCATTTTATAGGAATATTTATTTAAATCCTCATTTTAAAAACTAAAAATTCAGATAATTAAAGTGATAATAATAGTATTGTTATATCTCATTAGCTTAAAACTTTTTCAACATGTTTTTGCTTTGGAATACAGGCTTTGGAAATTGCGCTTAGTTGACTATTTCGTACCAAGTTTCCTAGCATCAATAGTCATCACAAGTTTAGTTTACTCTTCCCTTGGTTTTAATCCCTGCTAAATAAATCTCTTGTATAAATTTTATCTTTTACTTCAAGCAAATCATCTGATATCCGATTTGCGACAATGACATCGGAAATTTTTTTAAACTCATTAAAATCCCTGATTACTTTAGAATTAAAGAATGTATTTTCATCAAGAGTTGGCTCATAAACAATTACTTCAATTCCTTTTGCCTTTAAGCGTTTCATTACTCCTTGAATAGCAGACTGTCTGAAATTGTCTGAATCCATTTTCATGGTAAGTCGATAGATTCCAATTGTATTAGGGTTTAGCTTGCTAATCATATCAGCGATATGATCTTTTCTCGTTCTGTTTGCATCTACTATTGCTGTCATAATATTGTTGGGGACATTTTCGTAATTAGCCAATAGTTGTTTAGTATCTTTGGGTAAGCAGTATCCTCCGTAGCCAAAAGAAGGATTATTGTAATGATTACCTATTCTAGGATCCAAACCTATACCATCAATTATTTGTTTAGTATTTAAACCTCTAATTTCTGCATAAGAATCTAGTTCATTAAAAAATGCGATTCTCATCGCCAAGTAAGTATTTGCAAATAATTTAATAGCCTCCGCTTCGGTTGAACTTGTAAATAGTACATCAATGTTTTCTTTAATTGCACCT
Source organism: Planococcus liqunii (assembly GCF_030413595.1). NCBI lineage: Bacteria > Bacillati > Bacillota > Bacilli > Caryophanales > Caryophanaceae > Planococcus > Planococcus liqunii. Next base: position 2,979,122 of record NZ_CP129238.1, read on the forward strand.
TTCACTAATAAATCAGCGAAAATTTTAGCCCTCATAGACTGTTCTCCTACAACAATTCTTGAAGGATACAAATTATCATATAATGCCTTGCCTTCTCTTAAAAATTCTGGAGAAAATATAATATTTTCTGTGCTAAATTTTTCTCGTGCTTCCTCGGTAAAACCTACTGGAACTGTTGATTTAATAATCATTAGCGCATATGGATTAATAGATAAGACTTCAGCGATGACAGATTCAACTGTTTTTGTATTAAAATAATTTTTTTCGGGATCATAATTAGTAGGGGTTGAAATGATTATATAATCGGCCTCTTGGAACGCTTTTCGATTATCGGTTGTTGCAGTTAAATTCAATTCTTTTGTGGTTAAGAATTCTTCAATCTCCGTATCTATGATTGGAGATTTCCTATCGTTAATTATATCTACTTTTTCTTGAATAATATCAAGAGCAATTACTTCATTATGTTGAGCTAACAAGACTGCATTAGATAAACCCACATATCCTGTTCCTACTATTGTTATTTTCATAGTTTACCTCATCCTCAGATTTTCATTAAAAGAATAAACAAAACTAAATGACAAATATATATCAATATTTAGCGTCTTTTCTTATTACGAAAAATAATACATGGTGATGACAGTGTATTTTTTTCATTATATAGGCGATTTTCATTAGTTTTTCTTTATCTCTAACGGTAAGTAACATTGAATAAATTAATCATAAATAGTGTTTTTTTATCGCATTAATAGTGAAAAACATTGTATTAAAAAAAGCGTGAAAAGTATTTATTTTTTCATATTTTCTTTGTATAGACCAAACCTGTTGTATGCTTTTTAGTTTATTTTTAGAAAGTGAATTGCTACTTTTTCTATATTGTACGAATGCTTCATTGATTCCATATGCTATAGTTCCGTTATTCATTAACTTTAACCAGGTAGCGTAGTCTTGGCCGGATCTTATTATCGGCATTTTAAAATCCCCTACGATGTTTCTATCAATAACAACCGAAGAAGTGGCAATCATTGTATTTTTCAATAGGAAATTATAATCTACTTTCTCCAGTACTCTTCTTTTATCTTTGATTAAAATATTTTCTTCATTAATCATTTCTATTGCTGTATAACAAATTCCAGCATTTTCTTTTGTCATAAGTTCTAACTGCTTGCTAATTTTTTCTGGATACCATATATCATCGCTGTCTAAGAAAGCAATATATCTTCCCTTTGCTATCTCAAGCGCTTTATTTCTTGCAACAGCTGCGCCAGAATTACTTTGAAGGCGCAAGTAAACAATATTGTCATTATTCTCCATATAATTTTCTATTATTTGTTTTGAATTATCAGCAGAAAAATCATCTACTAAGATTATCTCAATATGTTTATAATCTTGATTATTTACAGAGTCTAAGGATTTAATGATAAACTTTTCTGAGTTGTAAATCGGTATGACTACTGACACTAACTCATTGGTGAAATTTTTGGCCAATTCCCCCACACTCCTCTGACTACACTCAAATGTTTAAGAATTTAATATTAGTTTTGTATAATGAATATAATTCATACTTAAATTCTTATAAAACTTTAATAAATAGGGGTTAACCACTTAGAATATGCTTCAATTTCACCAGATACCACTTTTAGATAAATTTCTTTTATTGCTTCAGTAATACTACCTGGAAGCTCATTCCCTATACTTATTTTATCGACACTTAAAACTGGCGTAACCTCCATAGCTGATCCACATAAGAATGCTTCATCGCACATGTACAATTCTGTTCTATCAATGTCTCTTTCTACTACTTTGATATTCAGATCATTCCTAGCTAGCTCAATAATTGTAAATCTTGTTATACTCTCTAATATCGAGGCAGTAATTGGGGGAGTAATTAGTACACCGTCTCGAATAATAAATAAACATGATCCTGGTCCTTCTGCTACCTTTCCTTGATTGTTCATAAGTAGTGCAGAATCATAACCATTTTCAATTGCTTCCATTTGAGCCATTCTACTATTGATATAATTTGCTCCTACTTTCACTTTTGGAGATATATTTTTATCACTAATTCGTTCCCAAGAACTTATACAACATTTCAATCCTGTTTTTGAGGAATTTAGCATACGGCTCTTTGGAATAGGTGCGATAAACATATTTACTGGTCCCGTCGAATTCCATGATCCAAATCCGTCTATAAATACAGTCTGCCTTACCGCAATATCTTCTTTATACTCATTTGCTTTAATAACCTCTATTAAAGCTGATTCCAATTCTTCAATGGAATACTTGTCCTCCATTCGGAACATCTTCATAGAATTTTTCAATCTTCTATAATGTTCAGGTAAACGAAATGCATATAATTGCTGCATCTCTTCATTCCAATAACATCTAATACCTTCAAACACATTGGCACCAAATTGCGCTGTTGGAGATAAAACATTTACAGTAGCATCCTCAATATGCATTACTTTCCCACCGAGCCATAAAAATCTATTTTTATTGGTCATTTCGTTTCCCCCAAAGATATTCGACATCTTTTTCTAGTTGATTTTGAAAGTTATTAAACTGTTTTATGTTTGTTTCTTTCTAATGAACGAGCTTTTATTTCTACCGCTTCTTGAGCTTTTGATGCTATTTCCTCTTCAGGAACAGAAGCGCTTTCCTCATCTTTGATTTCGTATATGTTCTTCATCACAAAAATATTCTGTATAGTCAGAATAATTATCTTGATATCTATTAAAATACCATACTTCTTAAATAAATCGATATAACGATTGTCAAAATTAATTTTTTCATCCCATTCTAATTCGTTTCTTCCACTTACTTGAGCTAATCCTGTGATTCCAGGCAAAACATTAAATCTATTTTTATAATGCCCATTTAAATCTTCATAATTTCCAAGTTCATATGATACTGGAGGTCTGGGGCCGACTACCGACATATCTCCTTTTAACACATTGAATAGTTGAGGAAGTTCATCTAAGCTTGTGCGCCTCAAGAAATTGCCAACTTTGGTCACTCTAAAGTCATTATGATAATTAAATAAACCTGTGCCCATACTTTCAGCATTTTCAACCATCGTTCTAAATTTATACATAGTAAACAATGCACCCTTTTTAGATAACCTACCTTGTTTAAAGATTACAGATCCTTTTGTATCTAATTTTATAGCTATGGGTATTATTATAAAAAAAGGTAAGAGTACAATTATGCCTACAGATGAAATTACAATATCCATTAACCTCTTTAGTAAGAATTTCAAAACTATTCCTCCGTTAAAGTAGTTTAGAATTCATAAGTTCTAAAGACATCATCAAATGTTTCTCTGTGTTTAATTATCTCTATAGAATTGGTCTCTTCGTTATAATCTACTACAGCGAAATTAGGTAAAATAAAAGGAGGCTTTAACACTACCGAATAAGATCCAACATTCTCAAAAACCATATAATCTCCTACAGACATTTCACCAGTATACCCTCTATAAAGGTAGTCAGATTCTATACATGTGTAGCCGCCTAAATCTATGTCTTCATACATCCGTAATTTATCTTCATTTTCAACATTATGATATGCTTTTACAGGTGGATTTTTTTTATTAAGCGTCGGATTAATGTTATAGATACTCCCAGCTAATGTTGCCATTTTTTTGCCTCTTATATCTTTGATATTGATAACCTTTGCCGCAAATTTCATAGCATCTCCCACCAAAGCACTTCCGGGTTCAATAATTAATTTAGGCTGCTTAGAAAATTCCATGTCTTCGAAGAAATCCCTAAACTGGGTTGCTACGACCTCGGCATAATCTTCATAAGAAGGAATATCAAAGTCAAACTGCTCTTTTAATGATGGAGCCATCTTACCAAATAGCCCTCCACCCACGCTTATAAATTTAGGTGGCTCATTAAAGTACTTACTAATCAAGTTAAGCATTCTCTCAGGTCTACCTGTCCACGTTTCTATATATCTGGAGGCAAAGTGGCAATGTAACCCCGTTAGTTCAATATTATTGATGTCGTTAATTAAATTAATTACATCAACAAAATCTTCGGATTCAACATCAAAACCGAACCTGGATTTCACCCCATCATTAATGTCGAAGTTGCATCTAAGACCAACAGAAAGTAGATTCTCTGGATATTTAGAGGCTATAATTTTAATGATTTCCAGTTCATAATGAGAATCTACGTTTACTATTCCACCATCTAGCAATAATTTCTCAACAGCACTTGGATTCTTATACGGACCGTTATAATAAATATTTTGTGATTCTACCCCTATCTTCAAAGCAATTTGATACTCCATATCAGAAACCACTTCTGCAAAGCCACCATTTTCATTTACTATCTTACATAATTTGGGTATATAATTTGTTTTGTATGAATAAGCAATATAGGTATTAGAATAAATATCTCTAAAAGCTTTTTGTAACTCTTTATAATTTTGTTCAAATTTTTTCGAGTCCAGTAAATAAAATGAATCACCATGTATATCACTAATTTCTTTTAATCTTTCAAAATCAATAATCATATATTTCTATCCGCCTCCTCTTTGCATAAAGTTAAAAATTACTAGAAACTGGATTTATAATACTTGAAATTTTTTCATTAATAATATTTTTATTAATAATAAAATATGAATCCGACTGACCTTCAAGAGTCGTTTCAAAATTTCTAATCTCGTTAATTCCAGAGTGAAACAAATCGTTAACATGACCTAAATGATAATCAATGGTGCTATTGCAAAAGCTTCTAGAAAGTATAACCATACTTGATCCTAGACGATAATGTTCTGTTATTATATTTTCAGCTGGAAGAACTTTATGTCCAATCCTTGCAATGCCTCCGAACCCATAAATAATGCCTTTTCCTTTTATCTTATTGCATAGAAACTCTACAGTTCCGTTTGCTAAAAGTTCAAACATGAATTTCATACCATAGCCTAAATGGAGATCATTTAATCCGATGTGAATATAATCAATACCTTCAATATTTAAAATTGAATCAATATTTTCCACAGCTTCTACTGTTTCTAACAGCAGACAAGTCTTTACTCTACCATCAATATAGTCGATAAAAGTTTGAACCTCTTCAGGTGTTTTGAAGAATGGCAGCATTATTATATCGGCGCCTTCTTTTATGACTTTGTTAATCTCTTCTTCTGACTCTTCATATATTGGATTAACCCTAACCAATACTTCCGACTTGTTTAGAATTTGCTTAATTCTTTTTATGTCATGTATGTTATGCCGAGAAATAACTGAATTTAAATGTCCTTGTCTTTCTTCTTTCCCATTAACTTCAAGATCAATAAAAATCCATTCAACACCGTTATTTTCGGCTATTTTCGCTATTTTTTCTTCATTGGTAATGTACATTAACTTTAATGTCAATAGGAACCCTCCTTTCTCGTTACTCACAAAATAGAGACCACATAATTCTCATGATTAATTTAAGCATTTCCTCCTGAATTTTTTGTGAGCTTAAATTTTTGACTAATTAGAAGTAAAAGGCCGTATAGCTTTCAATCAACTTATTTTATAAGTCTGGTAATACATTGAGGTTAATTTTTAAAAATGTATTCCAGTTTAGTTCAATGCTCTTAATGCACACTTCACCTCTACGCCCCTATCACCCATATGTAGCATTGCAAAATAAATGTTTCCAAGCATTACATAATTCACCTTGCCTTTTTCTCTACGCATATTTTTTAACTTGAGCTCGTCCTTATTAACTTCTCAGGTTCAACTTCAGCATTCTTCCGATTAGCTAGCCCAATTAAAAATCTTTTGACTTCTTCACTATCCATTTCCGGAAACTTTTCTATCAGCAGCAGCAGTTCCAATTCAGCAGATGGATTTGCTTTTCCTATATAAATTTTCGGAAATATCGTCTCACTTTGGATTTCATCTTCATTCAACAGCTCTTCATACAGTTTCTCACCCGGACGCATTCCTATTTCTTTAATTGGAATATCTAATTCGGTATAACCGGACAATCGGATTAAATTGCGTGCCAAGTCGACAATTTTTACCGGTTCCCCCATATCAAGCACAAATACCTCCCCGCCTTCTGCCAATGTCCCTGCTTGAATTACAAGCCGAGAAGCTTCCGGTATCGTCATAAAATATCTTGTCATTCTGGAATCAGTAATCGTAATCGGTCCTCCAGCAGCAATCTGCTTTTTAAATAATGGAATAACACTTCCTCGTGATCCGAGCACATTACCAAACCTCACTGCTGCAAACTTCGTCTCGCTACGTTTTGCTAGATTCTGTACCAGCATTTCCGCAAAACGTTTAGTTGCTCCCATAACGTTTGGCGGGTTGACCGCTTTATCGGTAGAAACTAGTACGAAATTCTTTACGCCACTAACATGGGCTGCATCTGCAACGTTCTTTGTGCCAAAGATATTATTTTTGACTGCTTCCATTGGATTGTCTTCCATTAAAGGTACGTGCTTATGCGCCGCTGCGTGATAGACAACATCCGGTTTATAAGTTTCCATGATTGCAAAGATTCTCTCCCTGTCCTGAACATCTGCAATAATTGGGATAATTTCAATATTAGGTGTTATGTTATTCTGCAATTCCATGTCAATTGAGTAAATCGAATTTTCTCCATGACCGAGAAGCAAAAGTTTTTTTGGATAAAAGGACACTATCTGACGTGAAATTTCGGAACCTATTGAACCGCCTGCACCTGTAACTAAAATTGTCTTGCCAGTCAATTGATCGGCAATTATATCCATATCAAGCTGAACTTCATCACGTCCGAGAAGATCTTCGATTTTCACATCATGGATATCGGTTACAGACACTTTCCCAGTTAAGATGTCTTCTATCGCAGGGATAGTCTGTGTGTGGATGCCAGTATCAATGCAGTGCTTCATGAGATCTGTATTTTCCTGACGGCTCAAAGAAGGAGTTGCGACGATAATACGTTCAATTTCATTGTCTCTAACTATTTCTTTAATGGACTCAAATCCTGCATTTGCCACTCGAATACCATAGATTTCATATCCTTGTTTTTTTGTATCATTATCTATATAAAGTACTGGGATAAGGCCGTTTTCCGGATTGTCCAGCAATTGCTTCGCAACCATTCTGCCTGCCTGTCCTGCACCGATAATAATTGCCGGTTTTAAATCAAGCGATTTTATATGTGGTGTAGAATTAAGAAAGATGCGCCAAGACAACCGTGATCCACCAATTAACAGAAGATGCAGCATCCATGTGATGCTGAGTGTACGCAGCAGTGCATCACCAAGTAAGAGATATTGTACTAGTCCGACAGCTACAATTGAGAAGCTTACCGCCTTGAGTATCAGTAGTAATTCAAAAATCGTTGCAAACTCCCATACTTTCCTATACAAACCGAAATGAGTAGCAAATGCGTGATGCGCAATAAAGATTGTTAACGCGCTGGCAATCAAGAAATTGTTCTCTAAAGGATTGGACACGGGATGAATTACGAAGTATCCGATAAAAATAGAAAAGAATACAATTAGAGAATCTACTAATGCAAGTATGGAAGTTCTGCTTTTTAAAGTCATATCATCATTCCTTTCTATGCGAAATGATATTTTTCTGAAGAAACCAAAATATATAATAAATTAAGCTAATGGTAACACCCCTTTTTTACCATGTCACTAAAAAGTTATCTAAAAATTCTCTAAATTTAAACAATTGTACCTAAGGCACGACATTATTCTAAAATTTAGGAGTTCTAAACTGAATAAATACTACTATCTTTAGAAATAATACTTTCAGCTGTAAAATCATTTGTAATTTTTCTACAAAATTTTATATTTATGCAGAAATAGTCCTGCCTATCTTTTCAATTAATAGTAAGTATCTCTTAGATGAGATTTTCCAAAAAAAAATGCCTTTCTGAATTGTTATCAGAAAGGCATTTTCTTTTTTCTAATGATTTTCATTGTGTATTTAGGCTTTTCGTAGAACTACATATAAAATAAATTTCTTTCGTATAATCGCCAAGCATTAGATGATATATAAATAATATAAAAATAAAAAGAGTATCCTTTTTCAGTCTTTCTGCTCGTAATATTGATAATAGCCGCTTTCTTTTGAAAGTATGAAATTATTCAATACAGCGCCGATAATACGACTATTCGCAAATTCAATCGCTTCTTTCGCTTTTAAGGCCATCTCTTTCTTAGTATATCCAGAATTGATGACAAGAATAGTGCCGTCACACTTATTCGCAAGAATCTGACCATCTGCTACTGATAACACTGGTGGAGCATCGAATATCACTAAATCATACATATTAGACAATTGATGAATCAGTGCATCCATCGATTTCGATAATAACAATTCCGCTGGGTTTGGTGGAATAGGGCCACATGTCAACAAATCCAATTGATCCACTAAAGTTCGCTGGATCGCCTTTTCTATAGTGGTTTGCCTCGTAAGCAAACTTGAAAGACCAGTCCTATTTTCAATATGAAAGGTATAATGGGTCGTCGGTTTGCGCATATCACCATCTACTAGGATAACTTTCTTGCCTTCCTGAGCAAATACCACTGCGAGGTTTGCTGAAGTTGTCGACTTACCTTCTAATGGTCCTGCTGAGGTTACGACTATTGTACGTATGTCTGCATCCGGTGATGAAAAGGTTATATTCGTACGCAACGTCCGAAATTGTTCGGCTACAAAGGAATGGGGATTCGTAAAGGTGACGAGCTTACGTGCTGTCTGCTGCAGAAGATTTTTCTTCCTGGCCATTGCTTATCTCTTCCTTTCCTTTTGAAAACACTTTGTTCTTTTGGATGACTCCGGATTTTTCGACAATCGGTGAAATGACACCAAGCATCGGAACTCCAAGGATGTCTTCCATATCTTGTTGATCTTTCATAGTGGTATCCAAGTGCTCTCGAAGAAATGCAATTCCAACTCCAAGCATTAAACCAATTATTGTAGCAATTGCCATGTTAAGTTTAGGGTTTGGAAATATTGGGAGTGAACTTTTCTTTAAAACTGCCGCAGAAAGAATTGTAACGTTATCAACATTCATCAAATTTTTAATGTTTTTTTCAAAAACAGTAGCAATTGTATTAGCTAATTTAACTGCTACTTCTGGATTTTCATCTTGTACAGCAATATTTACTATTTGAGATTGCTCATCGTTGCTGACGGTAATTTTTTCTTCTAACTCATCTGATGTCATTTCAAGATTCATCCCATTCAAGACTTGGTCTAGAATTACAGGACTCTTGATAATGCCTGAATAAGTATTAATCAATTGGAGATCCGTCTGGATGTTTTGGTTTATTAACTGACCTTCTTCTGACGAGTTTTGATTAACCAGAATTTCTGTTGACATCTCGTAAACAGGGGTTAGCACAAAGTATGAAATAATAGCAGTAATAAATATCGAAATAACTGTAGTAATGACAATAAGGAGGAAATTTTTACGTATTATTTTATAGATGTTCTTTAAGTTGATTGATTCTTCCATAGAACTAGCAGCTCCTTTAAGTTGCTATTGTAGATACTATTATTTGACCAGAAAAGTTAAAAGCTTTACCGCTAGTCATCGTAACGGCACTCGAAGATAAAGAGAATAAGAATTTTGGTATCTTTAAATCTCAATAGTTTTTCTCATATTATAGTTTGAACCCGTTCATCAACTCCTCAATTATATTGGCTTTTCAATTTTCTATATATCAGTGGAGTAGATATAGTTTCCCATTAGCGACTTCCATTGTAGAATGTATAAATTCTTTGTCCTCTATTCATGTGCTTTATAATAAAATATTTCTTAACAAAATGATACTAAAATCTGATTATTCAGTAATTTTTCTAGTTAACTAAAAGTCATAAAATCAAAAATTCAGTATTGTAATCCATCGATTTCTATATAAACAAGTCTCTTGCCTTACTATGGATGATTTCTAAATCATTTCTAGTACTCATAAGTTTTCAATAATTATTTCTCGTCTCTTCATAACAGCATTAGAAGTTTAGAGCGATTAATACTATTGTTATTCCCTCCTCTTTTCTATGTATGATTCAAGGGCACATTTCTTTTAATACTTCTATCCTAATATCGTGAGGTTAAAAAGAAGTTAAACTTATATTACGAAGTCACACCGTTAACAAATTATACTCAATTAGCTTTGAAAAACCAGATACAACGACTGCTTTCTCATTACACTTTTAATCATTAACTATTAAAATTCACTTGCAGCAGCATTTAAGTAATATGGACGAAGTATTTCTTCGCTATTTGATATTTATGAGCAAATAAAAAGGACAACCATTTCTGGTTGTCCTTTGGAAATTATTTCTTATTCGTATACGATTCCTGAAGCTTTCGTTCAAATAACTCAAGCAGCTGATCACGGAGTTCTGGACGCTGCAACGCAAATTCGATCGTCGTTTCGATAAAGCCGTATTTCTCGCCGACATCAAAACGGTGGCCGTCGAATTCGTATGCGTATACCGGCTGCACTTCGTTCAGTTTTTGGATGGCATCGGTCAATTGAATCTCGCCGCCTGCCCCTAAAGTATGTTCCCCGAGGAAATCAAAGATCTCCGGTGTCAGGATATAACGACCCATAATCGCGTAATTCGATGGCGCCGTTCCCGCTTCCGGTTTTTCGACAAACCGGTCCACCGCAATCAGTTTGCCATCAACGGAAATTGGATCGATGATGCCGTAGCGGTGTGTCTCTTTTGAAGGCACTTGCTGGACGCCAATGACACTGTTGCCCGTTTGTTCGAACTGGTTCATCAACTGCTCCAAGCACGGTTCGTCGTTTTGGACAATGTCGTCTCCCAATAGTACCGCAAACGGTTCGTCCCCGATAAACTTGCGGGCCGACCAGATGGCATGGCCCAGACCAAGCGGCTGCTTTTGGCGGATGTAGTGGATTTCCACTTTGGACGTCTGCAGGACCGAGTCGAGCATATCCATTTTCCCTTTTTCGCGCAAAGTCGCTTCCAATTCGAAGGCATGGTCAAAATGGTCTTCGATGGAACGTTTGCCTTTCCCTGTAACGATGATGATGTCTTCAATACCGGACGCAATCGCTTCTTCGACGATGTATTGAATGGTCGGTTTGTCGACGATCGGCAGCATTTCTTTTGGCATGGCTTTCGTGGCTGGCAGGAATCGTGTTCCAAGGCCTGCAGCCGGAATAATCGCTTTTTTCACTTGCATTCTCTTCACCTGCTACTCATTTTAGTTTCGTGTCTGCAACACTATTTCTTCTATAAAATGACAGAAGTTGCAGAAACTATATTATTATGCACTTATACTTATCATAACATAAATTTACGGATTGCTGTGTTTTTAGCATAATAGCCTCTTAGTTTGTCAGATATGAAATGGAATATAAAAGCATTGGTACAGCAAAAAAGAGCCGGCGTCCGACTGAAATCGAACGCTGGCTTTGTCATTCATTTTGCTTTAAATCTATAGTGAATTCAAGATTAATGTCTACTCATTTTTTCCAAGATGCGAGCAGTGGTTTATCGAGGCAAAATGATGTCTCCCAACAATTGAAGCAAGATGGAAAGAACCCCTTGAGAAATGACAGCTGTCTGCGTTTCCCCTCGAACTTCACGCTCTTCGTCAAGAATAACTGGTGTGACATCTATTTCTGACCCTACTGTCAAAGAGGACAACAGACGTAAAATTAAATTATTGTCGTCAAACGTATAATTGATATACCCTCTTTCAATATCTTCTGGTGTAAGGATATAAGGTTCTGTCGTTTCAGTGATGTCCGGCAACAGCAGTCGGTCACGGAAAAGTTCAATCTGAACTTGATCACCCGCTTTAAATCGGTCAACACCGAGCGTTGGGATATCGATTTTTAACGCTTGATCCCCGCCTAAAATATAAGCCAATTCTTCGCCAATTCCACTTAACGAGTCGATTACCGGCTCTGACAAGAACGACGGTAATGGCAACACGCCGACTACGCCATTTACAACATTGATGGAATCACGCGTCACAAGCGCTTCCAAGTCAAGTGTTTCTCCTCCCGACAATTCATTCAACAAGTCGGAGGTGATGCCCACATCGACAAATCCGCGGCTAATATCTTCTTCGGTCAATTCAACATTCAAAAGCTCGAACAGTGGAGTGCCCAACCGGATAACATCTCCCGCTACCAAGCCGCTCGTTGGCAATAAACTCAATCGGATGAGATTTGGATTGTTCAGAAGCTGATCCAAATTGATTTCTCCATTGATGATATTTCCATCATTATCGAGAAGCGACAAGTCAATCACCGATCCAATATCACTTGGCACAGTGGTGATGAACACCCCTTCCGGATTTGTTTCTACTGTCCAGGAATTCCCGTTCCAAGTCAACGTTGTCGATACCGGCTTCCCTCCAACTGGAAGAACGAATTCTACTGTATCTCCTGCTTCAGCACTGCTTGGAGCGGAAACCGTCAAGACACGCCCATCGTTCGAAACATCTACTGTTGCATCAGCAACTGTCCCGCCTACTGCATCAATCGGTCCATCAAGCGCTACAGCTTCGGTAAACGTCAAGGTAATTTGACTTGCAGATACGCCGTCGCTGATGGTGTATGGAATCCCAACATATACCAACCCTTCATAGGCAGCAGTCAATTCGTTAAAGGCGGTTTCAATTTCTTGTGGCGAAGCATTGTTGTCCGCCAGCACTGCATTTGCCTCATTCAAGGCAGTTTCAAACACTAACCAAGTTTCATCCGTAAAGTACTCTTCGATCAAGTCATTTGTTAATCGCTCTACCAGTTCTTCCAATTCGGCTCTGCCATCTTCAGCCGCTGCTTCCGTCACGGTTACACTTGTAGATTCACTTTCAACTCCAGCTTCATCAGTAGCCGTGACCTCAATGACAGTATTGGCTGCTTGTGGCGAAATGACAATCGTAAAGTTTCCATCGTCCGTAGCGACTACTGAACCAATTTCTTCATTGCCTACTGTTGCGGTTACAGTAGATCCAGGATCCGCGGTTCCTGTTAGCGCCGTATCGTCACTATCGACCGGGTTCACAGTCGGTGCTGCTGGAGCCCCTGGCGCTTCCGGTGCATCTATGACTACGATCGTTGTCGGGTCACTTTCAGCGCCCGTCTCATCCGTCAAGATCACTTCGATTTCTGTACCCGTTTCCTGGGCCGGGATCTCCACTTCGAATGTGCCGTCTTCGTTAACGGCACCCGTATATTCCTCGTTGCCAATCGTCACGGTTACGTCGCTTCCGGCTTCGCCTTCGCCAGTTACTATCGTGTCGTCATTATCGACCGGGTCGACTGTTGGGGCCGCTGGCGCGTCGGGTGTTCCCGGTGCATCCGGTGCATCTATAACTACGATCGTTGTCGGATCACTTTCCGTACCGGTTTCGTCCGTCAGGACCACTTCGATTTCCGTGCCTGTTTCCTGAGCCGGGATCTCCACTTCGAATGTGCCGTCTTCGTCGACAACACCCGTATATTCCTCGTTGCCAATCGTCACGGTTACGTCGTTTCCGGCTTCGCCTTCGCCAGTTACTATCGTGTCGTCATTATCGACCGGGTCGACTGTTGGGGCCGCTGGCGCGTCGGGTGTTCCCGGTGCATCCGGTGCATCGATGACTACAATCGTTGTCGGATCACTTTCCGTACCGGTTTCGTCCGTCAGGACCACTTCGATTTCCGTGCCTGTTTCCTGAGCCGGGATCTCCACTTCGAATGTGCCGTCTTCGTCGACAACACCCGTATATTCTTCGTCGCCGATTGTCACAATCACGTCGCTTCCGGCTTCGCCTTCGCCCGTTACTGTCGTGTCGTCATTGTCGACCGGGTCGACTGTTGGGGCCGCTGGCGTGTCGGGTGTTCCCGGTGAATCCGATGCGTCGATAACCACAACTGTTGTCGGATCACTTTCCGTACCGGTTTCGTCCGTCAGGACCACTTCGATTTCCGTGCCTGTTTCCTGAACTGGGATCTCCACTTCGAACGTACCGTCTTCGTCGACAACACCGCTGTATTCCTCGTCGCCGATCGTCACAATCACGTCGCTTCCAGCTTCGCCTTCGCCCGTTACTGTCGTGTCGTCATTGTCGACTGTATCGACTGTTGGGGCCGCTGGCGCGTCGGGTGTTCCCGGTGAATCCGATGCGTCGATGACCACAACTGTCGTCGAATCACTTTCCGTACCGGTTTCGTCCGTCAGGACCACTTCAATTTCCGTCCCCGTTTCTTGGACCGGGATTTCCACTTCGAACTTACCGTCTTCGTCAACGACACCGGTATATTCCTTATCGCCGATTGTCACGATCACATCGCTGTCCGGTTCACCTTCACCCGACACCGTCGTATCGTCATTGTCGACCGGGTTCACCGTTGGAGCTGATGGCACTGCTGGATCTTCTGGATTGCCTGGATTGCCTGGATCACCTGGGTTCCCTGGATTCCCTGGATTCCCTGGATTGCCCGGATCACCTGGATTTCCTGGTTCGCCTGGAGTATCTCCAACTGCGCTTAATACTTTATAAAGGAAGATGGCATACTCGCCTCTTGTAATAGGATCTTCTGTCCCAAAAGAAGTTTCGGTTTTACCGACTGTAATTCCATTATCAAGCAAGGCGGCTACTGCATTTTTGTAGCGATCGGATACATCGGTGAATTTTACATTTTCCGGCTTGCCCTTTAATTCAAAAGCTTCAGCTAGAATGAGTGCCGCTTCGCCTCTTGTAATATTGCTAAAAGAATCAAAAGAAGTTCCGGTTTTACCAAAAATGATGCCTTCTTGTTGCAAATAAGCTAAATGAGGCTGTGCTCGTTGAGGAACATCTGTAAATGTCGATTTATCGTTTGGATTGGTTTGAGCTTTCAAAGCCTTAGCAAGAAGAACTGCTGCATCGACTCTTACAATCGAATCCAGCGTTCCAAACTTGGTTGGTGTTACGCCATCTGTAATCTCATTTTCAACGAGATAATTCACGGCTTTTTCGTATCTGTCACCTACATCTGTAAAAGGACTTTGGGCTTGCACAGTTTCGGCTGGAACCATTGCAGCTGCCGCTAATGAAGTAGACGCCGCTAGGGCCACAAATTGACGATATGAATTTGTTTTCTTGGTCGACATGTTTAGATTCCTCCATTTTTTCAAACAATATTTTTAAACATTTAAAAATCCTTTTATTCATTTGTTAAAAATTAGAATATCATACGCGAATTTCATATTCCAATATTAGTAATAATTACAAATAATCATTTTAAAAACCCATAATTAGTAACTAAATACTAGTATTTTACATTTAAAAAATTTAGGAAATAATGAAAAAAACTCACAAAATCCTCTTGTCTCACAATTATCCGCTTGAAATAAGAAATTTTTAGATACAGCTTTCTTAATACTAAATATCTACTTTTCATTAAATGCCTTTTCTATATCAGAAATAAAATACATTTTCTCTTTGTTAATGAAGATTGGAGTTGATTAGCCTGGAACTCTTACCATGCTTATGTCGGACGATTAATTGATGTGTTGATTCACAAAAAAGCCCTTAGCTTTTTTGGAAGCTAAGGGCTTTACTAAAAGAGAAGTTTAAAAGAACTTTTTTCTATCTTTAATGGATCCAGAGATATGTTTTTTTAATTAATCAATCTAGGCGTTCATCTACTGCTTATAAAAACATCAGCATCCATTATCATTAACCTCTCTCATCTATTCTTAATTCTTGATTTGCCTTCTTATTTGCCAGTTCCCCGAATAATAACCAGCCTCCGTCAAAAGCACAATGAAAACACATCTTTTTGCTCTGTAAACTTCTAGATTTAGGTAGAAATATTCTTGTAATATACTGGCTTTATTGGTATAAATAAATCAATGTTCTTTTATTTACATTATATACTAATTAAATTTAGTAGATGTAAATGAAAGGAAAATACATACATTAGAAGGAGGAATTTTTTACATGGCATTTGAAACAAAGAAAATGAAGAAGTTTTTAGCTTCGACGGCAGCGGCAGCAATGATCGCTACGGCCATCGTGCCAGCAGCTTCTGCTAACACGGTATCCCCGGCAGCGTTCACGGATGTACCGGCTCGTTACGCAACATCAGTGGATTACTTGATCTCTAACAATTTGGCAACTGGGTTGACAGCGAAGCAATTCGGCATCAACGAAAACATCAAGCGTGGAGACGCTGCAATCATCTTGGCTCAAGCTTTGGGTCTGATGGATGAAAAAGCTCCAGCTGCTGGATTTACAGATGTACCAAAACGTGGAGCTGTAGCGATCAACTCATTGAAAGCTGCCGGCATCATCAAAGGTAAAACGAAAACAAAATTTGGATTCCAGGACAAAATCACTCGCGGTGAAGTAGCCTTGATCCTTAGCAACGCGAATGCATACAACTTCAAAGGCGATGTAAAAGCCTTGAAGTTCACTGATGTCAGCAGCCGTTACAGCGAAGCTGTAGCCGGATTGCTATCACACGGCATTACTCAAGGTACTTCTGCTACGAAATACGGTACAGACAACTCGATCAAACGCGGCGATTTCGCAATCTTTACGTACCGTGCAGAAGCCTTTAACCTAGGCGGCGATGTACTTGGAGACTTCAGAAAAGCAATGAGTAATTTTGCATCTGTTGGTGCTTCACTTGGCTTTAAAGTTGTTGTAGATGAGACAGCTCCGAACACATTCAACATCATCGGATCTGATGAGACAGTTGAAAGCGACGGCGGTGTTGGATTCTTCAACAGATTGGCTGAGCTAGGTGTTCCAGCTATCGAAGTTAACGGAACTGAGTACGAAATTTCTGACGGTGAAGGCAACTTGACTGCAGAAGCCCAAACGGCCAAAAAAGCAATTATCGCTTCTCTACTTGGCAACAACACAGTAGATGTTCTATTTGTTGTTCCTTATGAAGAGTCATACGCAGAAGCTGAGTACACGTTTAACTTGAAAACGAAATAATTCCTCTTAGTTGTTTGTTGTAAAGTAAACAACGAGCATAAAAACCTCCGCATCGTTTAATCGATGCGGAGGTTTTTTAGATCCATTTATAAAATCCATTCAGGAAATATGACCAGCTTCATAATTCACGCCGTTTTCTTTGACGCATAAATGGTATGTACTGTGGAACCGCATTGCTGGATCCTCGAACTCGATTCTACGTTGGCGGATTTTATATAATAGTTCATAAGCCCGGTTCAGTTTCAAGTCAAATGTCCGTTTGCTGATATTGACCGTCACTGCACTGCCATTGCTCAAGTTTACTTGGGTATGTGTTTTATCTATTGCAATAGAAGAAAGTACACAATTCAACGAAAACCAGACACAATCAGATTTACGTGGAGACGTGGAAGGAAAGAATACCATGTTCATTTCTTTATCCAGCACAATGGGATTCATCTTCCCGTGTACAAGAATTTCTGCACCATCCATTGCCCCGCGCATACTGGAGCCCCGGTACCGGAGATTCAGGTCCATCAAATCATAAGGAGTTAACCCGACTTGATAAAATCCTTCGGCATTGCAGATTAACGCGTTCAAAACACCGTTTGCATCATAATGAGGCAAAATCACCGTGGTGTCTGGTTTGATGGCATATTCATGTTTCATTGCTTGCGTTGCTTTTCTTTTTTTCATCTTTTCTTCTCCTTTGTAGTTAAAACTTAATTTTTCAACAAAAAAGGAGTATACTAACCTTAGTTGGTATACTCCAACCCTAATCCCCAGATGATGGTCGGCCAGACTTTCACATCTGGGGATTTCTCTTTGGACCAAATGCCGCGTTCACACCGTACTCACCTCCTTGTCGTCTTCATGCACCAATTGAAATGCATGTCCTCTTACGAACGAAGAATCACCCTTCGCTTACCTATCCCGTTCTCTTTAAATCGGCATTCTATGTATAAAACAAATCCTGTGAGCTTTCATCCAACACAAATAATAAAACTCACAGCTTTAAATAAACCCATACTTTGGGCCACTCTGCGAATCGATTAGGCATTGTTCGATTGTTTATTCTTGAAGCGGGTTTTCTACCCGCTTATCGGATAAGGAGGGGTAAAAATGCCAATCCATAATCCATCACATGCCGTTCTACAAATTGCAGATTAAGTTCGGTGATTAGTGTTAAGAGCGATGTGCAATTGATCTGCGTCCTCCGGAGACAGCCCTTCGAATACGTGCACAACTAATTCTGTTGTTGTGAGTCGCTTCAGCAAGTTGCAGCCTTGTCTGCGCTCTTCTTTCGATTTGCTGGTGATTTTGTTTGATACCCGATTGATCACTTGAGATAAAGCTTCAATGCGCTGTGTGCCGTCAATTATTTTTAGTTGGGTCGGTTTCCCTTCAGCCAACTTCTCTTTCTCAGAAGACGCGACCAATGGCGCCAGGCAGAATTGGTTGGCCAAGACTTTGTCAAACAACGAATGCTGGATTTCTTGAACCTGCGCTTGATCAGCCGTACCTACTTCCAATTTTTCATTTCCGAGCATTGTTACTAATTCTACGATTGAGTAATAGATTGTAGCGGGCTTTTTTCTGAACACATAGCTGGTGTTCATGTTTATCATTCCTCCTCTTACATTTTCTACACAAAAGTACCCTGCACTCCATTGAAGCATCTCTATTTGTATTCACTGCTTTCTTTCACTTTAATTATATAATCATATATACCTAATTGTCTAACTATTTTTAACTTTTAATGTATTTAATTTACTAATATGTTTTTCAGGCACTTTCTATTCAGTATTACCAATTATATTTTGCACAGGAAAATTTGAGGATGCCAAAAGTAATTGGACAGAACAATATTTACCCATACTTTTGATTCAAAGAAATATTAACAAAAGAAGCGTCCATGAATCTAAGTGATTCATGGACGCCTCTTTAAAACCATAGATATTTCCATTTGAATAAATAAAAGCTTTCCATTACCCCAATGATTTACTTATTCATCACCCTATTGTTTGTAGGTCTTGTATTTTCCTTCGAAGAGATAGCCAATCTCATTGCTTTTCACAACGGTAACCGCTATTGCATTATTCAAAAGTTCAATCGTCACCACGCCGCTGCCTCCAAAACCATCTTCGGTGTAATAGATTCTGGCTTTGTTGCCGACGAATTTTGCTTCGCCTTCAACTGAACCGATGTACATTGCGCCAGAAGACATCGAATCTACTTGGACGGTCGCCGTGTTTCCTTTTACATTCGTTAGGTTAACAGACAAGTAGGCGTCTTGATCATTTGCTCTCTTTGTTTCCCATAGCCCTTGGTAATCCGCTGCTTCATAAGGCATGACATCGGGTTTATCTAGAGTTTGCTCAAGTTTGTACATGAAGAGCGCATATTCCCCGCGTTTCAAAAGATCGTCTGTTCCAAACTTATCAATCGACTTCCCTGTGGCGATCTTACTCTCGACTAACATTCCTACAGCTTCCGCATAACGGGAATTGACATCCGTAAAACTAAGCGTGGATTGGTTTTTTTCTAAATCATAGGCAGTTGTTTTAGTGAGCATCAACGCCATTTCACCGCGCTTCATCAAATCGTTGAAGCCGAAACTCTTGGAGGATTTCCCATTGACGATTCCTGCATCTTTCAACGCATTAATCGCGACCACTCCACGCGTCGGCACATCTTTAAATCCCGAAGCCGGAGCATCTTTTTCCGTCAGACCAAGCGCATGTGCTAAAATGATGGCCGCATCTCCGCGTTTGATGTTTTGATCAATCCCAAATTTGGTTTTGGAAATCCCGTTTGTGATGTCTTGGTTAACCAAATAATTGACCGACTGCTCATAACGCTCCGATACATCCGAGAACGAAGTTGCCGCCGAAACAGGTGATGCAATCACCGAAGCGGCTAAGACAAAAGATAAAGCAGTGGGAATGGTAAGCTTCCGAAGAATTGCAGATTTTACTGTCATGTTTTTTCCTCCAATTTCTATTAAGTAAAAAGAACTAAGTGAATTCTATCACTAAATTACCAGAAAATACATACTGTTATTCAACTTATTTGGCAGATTCTAATTCCATGATTTTGTTCTCAGTAAATTTTCCATATAAAAAAGAACGCCCCTGTTGGACGTTCTTTGCTTTGTTTCCTCATTTAACTAGCTCCGCGTAAATCCCCGTGCTTCCATCTTCTTTCACTTCTTCCGAAAAACTCATGGTCGGGTAGTTCCGATGCAATTCTTCGTTCGGTTCTTTAAAAATCACCGCTAAAGGACGCAAGGCAATGTGTTGATCGATTTCCGCTAACTCTTTTCTTATTCCAGATTCGTTGGCATCGAAATAACTTGTGACTTCTTCCAATTCTTCTGCGTTTAAGAATTCTTCAATTGCTTGTGTATTTAATTCCATCATATCCTCCTTTCTAGACACCAAGTATCCAGCCGGATTCACCATAAAGAAATGGCATGAGAAAGAAACCGCATTTCAACTTGAATGTCTTCTAATGTACAAACTTCCCGCAAATGAAAAAGCGCTCCCTTTAGGAGCTGCCTCACTTCATTATTCCATTTCTGCTAACTCTTCTACAGAGCCTGTTTCTTCAAAAGCGCCAATGCCTTCTCGCAAGGCTTTTGCAAATTCATCCTGGCTTTTGAAAAAGATCACTTGGTTATCTGTTGTGTGGGCTTCCGCCATCGTTCCTTGGTTTGTTCTATTCATATTCCTTACCTCCAACAATTCAAATTGATTATTTCCGTATCTACATTATTCCCTTCATTTCCATCTCTAAACCTTTCTTGCTTTCCCTTTCTTTGGCTTTGGTGAAGTCTCTATACACCAAAAAGCCTCGAACCTCCCTATTGGGAAATTCAAGGCTTTCCACTCATCCATACAACAGAAATCCAGTTAAGACTCGTAACTCTCTCTAGCCGCAGCTTTTTTGGCTTTCTTCTCTTTCTGGTCCTTCTTATAATACTGATCCGATGTGAAAAACTCGGTGGTCAGTGCTTTTACTTTGTTGCTTAACAGCAGGATGGCGATGACGTTTGGAATGAGTATCGCCGCAAGCATAATGTCGAGGAAGCCCCAAATCACTTCTGCTGCTCCGACCGCCCCCAACACGATGGCCAGGATATAAACGACTTGCATGCCGTAAGACGCTTTCATGCCAAACAGGAACTCGGCCTGCTTCGCCCCGTAGAAAACAACAACCAGTACAGTGGATAACACAAAGAAAATCAACGCAATCGTCACAAGAATCGAACCAAATTCACCAAAGTAGGATTCAAATGCCATGCTTGTCAAAGCCGAAGAATTGTCCATGGCTCCTTCATTCGTCCAGACACCGGATGACAGCACTACAAATGCAGTCGCCGTACAGACAATCAGCGTATCGACAACTACGCCAACAACTGCCCAGAACCCTTGTCTGACAGGATGATCCGTCATGGCCGCTGCATGGGCAATCGGCGCCGTTCCGAGCCCGGCCTCGTTGGAATAAAGGCCGCGGGCAAATCCCCAACGAATCACTTCCACGATGGCTGCCCCAGCAAAACCACCGACAACAGGTGCAGGTGAAAATGCGTTGCTAAAAATGAGCATGAAAAATTCCGGAACTGCGCTGACGTTCATCAAGAGAATGACAACCGCTCCCCCGACATAAAACAAAGCCATAAACGGAACGAATATCTCTGTGACCTTGCCGATCCGCTTGATGCCGCCGAACACAACAATGGAGATCAAAACGGCAGTGGCAATGCCCGTCCATAAGGCAGGGATATTGAATGTCGTTTCAACTGTAGTGGCGATGGAATTCCCTTGCACCATGATGCTCGGGATCAATTCGATCATCAACGCGAAGGAAAACCAGACGCCAAGCCACTTCATGTTCAAGCCTTTCGTCATGTAATACATCGGTCCGCCGACAAACTCGCCCTTGGCGTTTTTCTCGCGGTACTCGACAGCGAGTACGCTTTCAGCGAATTTGAGCGCCATGCCGATCAGTGCAATGACCCACATCCAGAAAACCGCTCCGGGTCCACCGAACATGATCGCCGCCGGTACCCCGACAATATTTGCTGCGCCAATGGTGGAAGAAAGAGCAGACGTCAGCGCCTGAAAAGGCGTGACCGTCCCTTCACCTTTTGGTTTTTTGAACACGCTGCCGAAGGTTTGTCCGATGATATAGCCAAAATAACGGAATTGAAAAAATCCAAGTTTAAATGTCATATAAAGACCTGATAACAGCAGCACAGTGATGAGTGGGATTCCCCATAACCATGCCGAAAAATCAGCGACTTTCTGTAAAAAACCTTCCAACTGTTTTCCCCCTATAATATATCAGTATACGAAATGTTTCCCTAGTCGAAACTGGTTTAAACTAGAAATGGGAAATTCCATAAAAATATGAGGAGAAATCAGAAGAAAGGGCTTAAATTTGGGCTTCATTGTTTAATAAAACCTTTTCCGAATAAGATGGCACCAAGTAATTTGTAAGAAGCTTGATGGCCGAAATGAAAAACTTCATTGAAAGTGTTATTTTGCGATAGGAGTCATTTCACATCTCAGCCTTTTCATTCATTGCCCTTATTTCTCCGCAAAGTTCAAAATCTCTATGTTAAACGAACAATTCAAGAATTCTCTTGTGATTCAATTTCCTTTTTCTTTTTTCTTCTTCTCTTTCTTCCACAAATGATCCTCTACAAAATCGGCATAAAGCAAATGCCAAGCTTTCCAGTCATGCGCAGCCGGAACTTCTACATAGGCGTGGCCGATGCCTTCTTCATTCAGCGCCGTATGGAGATTTTGCACGGGTTCTATCAAGTAATCCCAAATACCGACGCCTACCATGACAGAAGGATCGTTTAGATTACGGTATGATCCGATATTGACCAGTTCATCCCCTGTTACGGCATAACTCCAAATGCCAAAATACGCAAAGTCATCCGCATGATTGAAATACATCCGATTAGCGGTCACACCGCCCATCGACAACCCGGCGTAGGCACGGCCATCAGTCTCATCCGATACATTGTATTTGGCTTCCACATAAGGCATGATGTGTTCGAACTGGTCTTCTTCTATCCGTTTATAATCCCAATTCAAGTCCTGATTGTTCATGGTGACCACCACAAAAGGTTCAGCCTTTCCGTCTGCGATTAAATTATTCGTAATATTCGCCACTGCGCCTTCGTTCATCCAGCGCAGTTCATTGCCGTACGGGACGCCGGACATGCCATGGGACAGATAAAGCACTTTGTAGGGTTTCTTGCGGTTCGGGTTATATCCGTCTGGCAGGTAGACAGCAAGCCCGCGAACATCACCGGCTGCGCCTGTATAGGCTACCGTTTCCACAGTGCCAGTTTTTTTATCTTTGCGGGGAAGTTCCACCGAGCGATCCAGCCAATCCCCATTCCCCATGGTCTTCTTATTGTACGGAATGTAGACCATGCTGGACACGCTGGAAACATTGGTCGCCGTATTGGTCATTGTCGGATTATGGGGATCGTCCAGCCTTGCGGTTTTACTGCCATCCGGATTGGTGATGCGGAAATTGTAAGGATAAGCTCCGCTCGACAGCGGGACTCTGCCTCCCCATAAATTGTCTTTGATCTTTTCCAGTGTTAAATAATACGTGGTGTCGCTATTGCCCCCGGCCGGGAACATCCCAGGTTTATACGCCTCCGGTTTGTAAGGGTTTTTAAATCCATCTTTAATGGTGAAATGATGGAAGGTGTCGCTGTAAAGTTCAACTTTTGTGGCCGCTGACGACTCATCTTCATAAACAAAGGTGGCATAATAGCCGGTCGGAGAAGCAGCATCCTCCTCCACCGTGACGCCGGGTGCATAATCTGCGTAATCAAATCCAGAAGAGTTTGCAGCGGAAACAGGCTGGTTGTTGCCAAAAATCGAGTAGACCAAAACTGCCATAATTCCTACACTTACCACTTTTTTCATGTACTTGCTCCCTTCTTTCATAGAACTAGTCTGGTCAAACAGTTACGCTAAAATATGACTTAATTGAACGGTTGTCTTATTATTTTCACATCCTTCGAATTATAAATAGGAAGACTTATAAAAACAGAACGGTCAGTTCAAATTAGCTGAAGTATCCGTGATTATATTTGGAAAATTAGATGTCTCTGTCAATAACCCAGGAATCGATACCGCCATCCCCCTATTATTTGTCATTCTATTTTTCACTCCCCATAAATCAATTCAAGATCAGAGTTCAATTAATCAAACCTATCAAGCATTTTTCTGTATCTATATAGACTCCTCCCGCCCAGTTCGCTGTATTTTAATGGTTTTACAGCTTCAAATTAAAAACTAGTAGCACTTTTAAATTTTCCTTTAAACAATAAATCCCCCAATAGTGGTGCTTACCTCTTCCCATAAACACACAAAGACTATCTAAATGAATAAAGAAAGTTGCTGGTCTTATAAACAAGCGGTCCCTGATCAGTTTTGCAGCGCCTTCTTTGCCGTTGCCGATTTTTCAGGTCCGGCTTCCGGAACATCAACCTTCGCAATTCCGAAACCGGTAAAGATATAGAAGATCGCAAAGACGATTCCGAGGTAAAGCATCGGTGCGAAGGGGGCATATTGAGTAACCGGCACGCCAAGTGTGCTTGCGATGAATGCACCCGTCACACTCCAGGGGATCAAAGGCGCCAATGCAGTACCGGTGTCCTCCAGCGTTCTGGAAAAATTTTTGCGGTGCAGGCCGTATTTGTCATACATCGACTTCATCATCGGACCCAATACAGCAAACGTCACATAATAGCTTCCGGTAATGATGAACAGGAAAGCATGGAGCGATAAGCTCGAGAGCATGATCCCTTTTCCGGTGTTGGCTACTTTTTGGATGCCATTCAAGATGACATCGATCACGCCGGCCGTCTGCAAAGGGGAGCCGAAAATGGCGGCGGCAATCAGCAAAGCGACGGTTCCGAGCATACTTGAAAGACCGCCCCGCTGCAGCATGCTATCTACAACCTCGACTCCTGTTGAAGCGGTATAGCCATCATTCAAAGCGGCTGCAATCTCTGCCAATCCGTTTCCTTGGAATATGGCGGCTAGCAGGACTCCCAGCAAAATCCCGACACCAAAAACAGGCAACGTCGGTTTGCCCCGATAGATCAAAAACAAGATGACGACAGGCGGAAGCAGAAGCAGCGGATTCAGAGTGAAATTGGCTTCTAGCGTAGTCAGGATGCTTGTGATTTGCTCATCCTCGATTTGGCCGCTGACCTGAAAGCCCAGAATCAGAAAAACAATCAGCGAAATAACGAAACCGGGAATCGTCGTGTACAGCATATGCTTAATGTGATCCACCAGCTTCACATCCGTCACGGCCGCTGCCATGACCGTCGTGTCCGATAAAGGGGACATCTTGTCGCCGAAAATCGCTCCGACCACAACCGCTCCCGCTGTATAATGAAGCGGGATATCGAGACCTGCCGAAACCCCCATAAAGGCAACCCCGATGGTACCGATCGTTCCCCATGACGTGCCTGCCATCACGGACATAAGCGCACAGGCAAGACACGCTACAAATAGAAAAACACTTGGATGGATCAGAAGCAATCCGTAATACACAATCAACGGAATCGTGCCCGAAAGCATCCAGACTCCGATCATCAGCCCGACCGCAAGCAAAATGAGGATGGGAATAAACATGGCACGCAAATTATTTAAAATGCCTTTTTCGATATCGTCCCATTTCACTCCCCATAACATGCTCAAAATGATGACTGCCGTCCCGGCTGCCAGCAGTACAATCGTCGACTCTGCGTCCACGAAGACAATTCCGCCGAATACAATGGCGATGGAGACAACAATAAGGGCAATCGCTTTTGCTGATGATAAAGTGCTATTCATCTTCTTCCTCCTAAATTTATAATAGATAAAGAGTTCTCAAGCTGGCTTTCTTTTGTGATTTAGCAGCTGACGATTTCTCCGGTCTCCCTTCCCTCTTTTTTATAAAGCTCTCATGAACTTTTAATTAAATGTAATAATATCCGTAGGTATTTCGGAAGTCAAACTATTTTTATTATTCAATCTATTCGTTTCTAAAAGCAAAGATTTTCTGACATCCTGTACGAAAAATAAGGTTTCTTAAACCTTTGAGAAAAGCTTCTGTCCATCTTGTCTTAACAAATGCAGATTGATTTAAGACGCTATTCACTTGAAATAAAGGCCTCCTAAACAAAAAAACAGCCATCTTCAAATCCGAAGATGGCTGGTTCACTTATTCAACTCTGCTTCCACAAATTCTATATTCCCCTCATGCCGAGGGATCAGATGTGGCGGGATGGGTTGCTGGCGGTAAGTGGCAAACTGATTGCCAGACATGATCTGATGAAGATACGCCAAATCGTCTTCAATCCGCTGAAGAATTTCCGGCTGAGAATTCAAAATAGGACGGCCGTGCCCGGGAATCAACGTGTGAATAGCATGTTCCATTATTTTCTCTTTCATCTTCTGCAAGCTCTTCACATATTTCCGGCTTGAATGAAAGATGAATGGAAATTCCAGATCAGACAAGATATCCCCTGCCACCACGACTTTGCGCTCCACAAAAAAGGTAGCCATCATATCTGAGGTATGGCCAGGAATCGGCAAAAAATACAAAGTATCATCTGAAACCACTTTCGTTGTCTCCCCAACAATTTCCTCATCAATCCGCGGAAAATTGAGTTCTTTGTTGCGTGCGACATACCACTCGAGATCAAAAGATCTGGCTTTCTCAAGCTGGTCGTTCTGCTCCTTCACTTGTTGATGGCCAATCGTATGTCCATATGAAAAGGCAGAAAAACCGGCAATATGATCCCAATCCGCATGGGTGTAGATCAAGTTCAATGGCTTGTCCGGCAACGCTCCTTTGATGTGTTCCAATTCATGAGGATAGTAGGTCGGATCAAAGAGAAAACACTCCTCCTTGCCCTCGATTAACGTCGTATTCGTTTGCCATAAGCAACTCTGAAAAATCTTCATGATATTCCCCTTTCAACTGCAACATCTATGATGCTAGCACTTGTGCTAATTAGCTGATTTCTTCTAGGCAATTAAATAGACTAAAGTTGGGCTTTTTGTGAAGCATATATTGCCACATAAAATGATGATATTCTAATTGAACGTTAAAGATTCCGGAGAAATTGTCATTTGTAAAACCCTATTTTTCTATGCAATGGCTAACCCCTTTTTGCTTTCGCCCCAAAAAGAATCCATTCCATTAGACCGGGAATGGATTCTTTTAATTATTCATCTTATGCGGCCATGGTTGGTATGCCCGGCACACCAACCATGCACATTCACGTATCCAAGAAATTCTTCCCCTTCAGTTCCTCTGTATGATAGACGAATTCCGCCGCCAACTTGACGGTGTTTTCCAAATCGCCCAGATCGACGATTTCCACTGGCGAATGCGTATAGCGGGACGGAATGGAGAGGACGCCGGATGATACGCCGGTCGATGTCATATGGATGGCCCCAGCATCTGTTCCGATGCCCATAAAGACTTCCAGCTGATGCGGGATGTTCCGTTCAACGGCCACTTTCTCCAGCAGCCCCGTGACAAGCGGATGGGCGATCAGCGATTTGTCGGCGATTTTGATGCAGGGACCGCCGCCGAGCACCCGCGTTCCGGTCATCAGCACATCGTAGGTGTCGCTCGTCGGCGTGGTATCGATGGCCAAAGCGAAGTCCGGCTGGATGGCTGGCGACAGCACCGATGCCCCCCGCAGCCCGACTTCCTCCTGGACGGTGAAGACGCAATAGACGTCGCCGCGGACCCGATCCGGATGATCTTTTAGTTCCTTGATGAGCCCGATCAAAACCGCACAGCCCGCCCGGTCGTCCAGCGCTTTGCCGACGACGCGGCTGCGTTTTTTATCGCCAATCAGTTTCAAACCGCTGCCGTAGCTGATCGGCTGGCCGACTTTCACGCCCATTTCCGCGACTTCTTCAACAGAGCTCGCTCCGATATCAATATAGAGTTCCCGGTGGGAATCGATGCGCTTCGGATCATCCCATTTCACGTAATGCATGGAAAGCGTCCCGATTACACCTTCCACATACCCTTCACTCCCTTTGATCGTCACCGGCTGGGCCAGCAGGATGCGGTCATCGAAGCCGCCAAGCTTCTCGAAACGGAGCGTGCCGTTCGGTTCGATCTTTTTGACGATCAGCCCGATTTCATCTGCATGTGCTGCCAATAAAACCGAAGGCATTTCCGGATCGGTGGCGTTGATTTTGACAATCAGGTTGCCTAGGGCATCCACTTGCACCTCATCCGCTCCGTCTTTTACCTGGTCCCGGATAAACCGCTGGACATCCTGTTCGAAACCGCTCGGCCCGACCAGTTCACACAATTCCTTCAATAATTGATACACAAGATCACTCCAAGCCATTAGTTTGATAGGTAGACGTCTGTAAACAAATCGTTGCTCATCGGATGCGGCACATAGCCTTCCACGTAATCCATCTGTGCAAGAGGCGGCGTGGTATACGCGAGCATCAGCCACGGTGCATCTTTCTGGAACAGCTGCTGCGCCTGTTTATAAAGCTCGATGCGCTTGTCCTGGTCGATCGTCTCACGCGCTTCCGTAATCAAAGCGGTGAACTCATCGCTTTTGTAGAATGCAATGTTCTGTGCCGGTACGTTGGTGTTTGTCTTGCTGAGGTTCGGATACAGGAAATTATCCGGATCTGCCATAACCCCGGTCCAGCCGTAAAGCGCCATGTCGTGCGCGCCGGCTTTCGTATCCTCCAGGTACGTCGCCCATTCCATCGACACGATTTCCGCTTCAATGCCAACTTTCGCCAGGTCCGATTGGATCGCTTCCGCAATTTTCATCGGTTCCGGCATGTACGGGCGCGGATTGCTCATCGTATGCAATTTGGTCTTGAACCCGTTCTCAAATCCGGCTTCTTTCAAAAGCTTCTTCGCTTCTTCAACATTGTAGTCGTACTTCTCCAAGGAATCGTCGTGGCTCCAGAGCGATGGCGGCAGTGGGCTCGTGGCCACATCGGCAAGCCCGTTATAGAACGCATCGACGATATTGTCCTTATCAACGGCCATGTTGATGGCCTGGCGGACCAACGGGTTATCAAACGGCGCTTTTTCCGTGTTGAACGCCATATAGCCGATATTGAAGCTTGGCCGCTTCAGCAATTCAAGCCCGTCCGCGTTTTCCACGCTCGACGTATCCGTTGCATTCATGCCGTCGAGTACATCAATTTCCCCGGTCTGCAATGCGTTCAAGCGCGCAGCGTTTTCCGGAATCACCTGGAAGATCAATTTGTCCAAATACGGTTTGCCTTCCATCCAGTATTCCGGATTTTTGGCCAGCGTAATGGTCTTGTTGCGGCTCCATTCCTCAAACATGAACGGCCCTGTCCCTACCGGATGCTCATTCAGCGTGTCGCCGTATTTCTCAATGGCGGCCGGGCTCGCGATGCCGAACATCGAAATCGCCAAATAGCTTAAGAACGGCGCCGTTTTGCGTTTCAGCTTGATCTCCAGTTCATGGTCGCCTGTCGCTTTCACGTGCTCGATCAAGTGATTTTCGTCGCCTTTAAACCCGCCGTAAAGGAACGGGTAATATGGGAAATCGCCTTGGTGGTACGGATTTTCCGGATCCATCCAGCGGTCGAAGTTGAAGACTACCGCTTCCGCGTTGAAATCGGTCCCGTCGTGGAACTTCACGCCTTCACGCAGCTTGAACGTCCATGTCAATCCGTCTTCACTCGAACTGTACTCGGTCGCAAGCTTCGGCTGCAACTCCAAGTTCTGATCGTATTCCAGTAAGGTTTCAAAGACATTATGCGTCACCCGGATCGATTCGCCGTCTGTCACATTGATCGGATCCAAACCGACCGAATCGGCGCCGCGGCCGTAGACGAGCGTGCCGCCTTGCTTGTCGCTTTCCGCTGTTTCGCCCCCTTCACCGGTGTTTGCTTCGTTATTGCCTGAACAAGCAGCCAGCAGCAAAACCAGGATCAATGACAAAACCCCTGCAAATCGTGCTTTTTTCTTCATTTTCCGTTCCTCCTCTTCCATAAACGATCTTTACAAACCCATGCGTCGAGCTAAAGGGGAATAAACACTTTCAAATGCAGCACTGCAGCTTCCTGGCATTATTTACGTACGACCGAGCTGGATTCCCTCCTTCCGAACAAAAGAACAATAAAAGATAAAAATGCTTTCGTAACGAAAGTAATTTATCATTTTCGGTTGCTTTTAGTTTTTTGAATAATCTTATTTTATTTGGAACGCTTAGCGATGTCAACGAGCAATTAAAATATTTTGTTAATAAAAGTATTTTTTTGCGGTGACCATTTAGAATTATTCACAATGCAGTGAAATTATATAGAAACAGTTCGTTTCGCCAAAAAAGCACGCACGAAAAAACCCGCTTCTTCAGAAGCAGGTTTTTCTTATCTATCAATGTTGCACTCTAACTTTCGGCTTGTACCACTCATTCTTCACTTCTTGAGCGCCAAGTATAAGCTAGGCAAGTCTCCAATAAGTTCTTTAATCTTCTGCCGAACAACTGCTTTTTGCGGAAGAATAAGTCTAAACTTGCCTCAATGCACAATCACTTTCCTTAAAAATTTAAAAACGTTTTCCAAGTCCTGCTGTTCTTCTTCTAGGCCAATATAATCCCGATTAGATTTTGAAATGAATCGGTACATTTCGCCATCCCATTTTAAATCTCTCACTTTTTCGGCTGTCCAGTATGGATTTAGAATCTCGAATTCGCCGCCCCTGGTATTGTAGCGCGCCGTTTTAGCTAACTCTGCAGCCATTCCGTAGCCGGCTTTCCAAAGGTCTGCATCTGCTTCCCGCTTAAAATATCGAAAATCAATATTAAATTTCAATCCATACTGATACGGTGTACGGAATCGAATGTGCTGCTGCCCATCAGCATCAATCCAGCCTAAGTGGATTCTTAATTTCGGACCGTAAATTGTTGGCAAATCAAAAATAAAGCCTTTTTGGTTTGCTTTGTAATTTCCATTCCAATTCAGTTCATCTAGAAAAGATAGGATTGTTTCATATATTGGAATCAACGTGTCCGCAAGCAGAAGCGGGATTTTGTCCGGGGTAGGCTTGATTTCAAGTTTTCTTTGCATAAACGACTTCCAGCTTCCGTAACTCAAATATGCTCTCTCTTCCTTTTCAACCAATGTTTCGGTTTTATCGTAAAGAGTATAGGATTTATTTTCCTGGAACGTAATATATGCTGAGAAAGAATTGCTCGCCTTCGGCCGGTTACCCCAAATCTCTTCATTGAAGTGATCAGACAAAATGCACTGAATAAATTCCCCAGATTTAATTTTCCTTATGGTGCTTTCGTACAGGTCCATGCCTTTCGCACGGTCTTGCCCTAAAAATACTGCCCAATGGCAGAACGCTTCTACTAGGCTGCTGGTATCGGTTGGAAGAAATTGCGGAAAGACGGCTCCTGCGCTTTCCTTCACTATGTACCTTCTTGCCCCCAGTGCAATCTCTTGTTCGGTTCTTTTCATTAACGATTTCGCATAAGGACCCACCTGGGATTTCCAGATAGCCGGAGTCCATTCTTTGTTATTGCACAGTTTCGCTTCGATCAGCCAGACTTCCCCTTTTTCATCGGTGGCCAATAGGTCAAGAATGCCTGCCTTGTAATCGCCCTTGCCGTCCAGAAGCAGGATCTCATGTCCCCAGATAAACAATCGTCTTTCTTCTCCTTCGATATTCAGAGGATGTGTAAACGTATACTCGATGAATCGGTTAACCAACTCCCGCTCAATGGCGTATTCAGATATAATCAATCTGTCCACCTCCTTGTTCAAATATCGTCCAGCTAAAAGAACATCTCCATTCAACATTCTACTTTTCCGGTACACGAAACCCGCTTAACAAAGTTAATTAGGATTCAGCTAAGCGGCTACTTCAACTCTCCGGAATCTCCTCTTCCCAAATTCGCTCTAAAAGAAATGTGAACTCGGCTTTCCGTTTTGCATCTGCCGCTTCAAAAAACTTAACCAGATCCGGCAAATCGGTGTCGTTCCGCTTTTTGTCGCCTAGCAATTTATCCAGATGCAAAAGCAGGTATTTCATCGATTGCATCTCCCCAGTCCAGTAATCCTGGTCTCCTGTCCATTTGCGGTCGGCTTTTGCCATTTGGATCTGTTTCATCGCGAAGATCGATAAATCCGCGATGATGACTTCCTTTCTATCCATGTCAGCGCCCTCCCTCTAATGGAAGGTACTTTTCAGCGAAATCCGAATACTGGTTCAACAAGCGGCCGGAAGCATTCGAGTCCTTGAGTACTTCCATTAGGTCGGTGCATACAGTCTCCCACGTCAGCAGCCGGATATTGGGATGGTAACTCGCCTCGATTACATTAGCCAGCACGGCATCGTATTCCTTGCGAATCTTCCGGTTACCTTCCGGATAGAGGATAATTAACATATTTTTATCTGTTGCATCGACATAAGAGATGTTGCGCATCAACTGATAGTCATCCATGAACCTTTCGTAGCCATCCACCCCAGGCTTCAGCTTGTCGGCTACCCCATCCTGGTAGTAAGAGTCGTACTTTTCCTGATAGTTGCTGCCCGACGTCTTTTTTCCAAATCCGTCTTCTGTGTATTTGATTTCAAAAAAGAGTTTCTTCCCAGACGCCAGTTCGATGTAAAAGTCGAAATTCGTGCCATCCCCTCCAGCTAGCACATATTCAAATTCACTTTGTTTTACCTCCTCATCTGACATATCAAGAACTTCTAAAAGTGCTGTAAGTTGATTTTCTTTGATGAGCGGATAAAAGAAATTCAGGCATACCACTTGGGAGGACGTTAAATGATGAAAGCCCCACTGGCGATTGATTTGCTCCTTTTCTATGTGTTCCGCGAGGTCAATTCGGTAAGGCTCCAACAGATTCAAATCTTTATGGCTGATAGGCAGTATATGGGTATACTTCCGGCCGTCCCACTCACCATGCTCTTCAACTCCAAGTCGATTCAGTTTATATCGCGATAAGTGCTTTTTCATGTCTGCTTTATACGCCAACCCAATTCCTCCCACACGCATATTTTAAGCTCTTTTTACACACTGCAAAAATAATCCTTACTAATAATTCACTCTTTCGTTGAGTGGACTATTCGCTTTTGCCCAGTAACATGGAAAGAACCCATCATTTAATCCGGCCTCAGAAGCAGCATACAGCTTCCGGTAAATCTCCCGATTCTATCCCTTTACTTCCAATACATTATCGGAAACTTGAAGTATTTAGATATTCTATCTATTAGAGTCATTTTAATAATAATAGGTTAAAAGGAAGTTAAATGTACTTGCGTATGCGTTCCTGGCATTTAACTACTTCCTAAAAAGAATAACATCAATCCCTGAAATATTGACCGTGAAAAAAATCGAAGTGTTCAACAACGGCATTAGCAAAGACAACTTTACCGAAGACCGTTTGATCAGCAATGGTATTCCTACAAGCGTAGCAAGTGGAAAACAATTTTCTATTAGCGTTGACTATGGCTTTTCCGGCCAGCTAAATAGCAGTCTTCCGCTTTATGCAATTATCACAATAACTGACAGTAAAAGAGACTACCTTTACCGAGCAGATTGGAAATGATTATTAACTGATAAAAAACCCACAATCTTGCTCAGATTGTGGGTTTTTTCTTACTTAAAAATCGTTAATTCTCTTTACTGTCAACGCCCGTTTATTTTTAAACTAAATAGCCATTAGGATTCTGTTCCTGCCATTTCCAAGAATCCGTACACATTTCCTCAATACCTCTTTCTGCAACCCATCCCAGTTCATTTCTTGCTTTTAATGGATCTGCATAACAAGCAGCAACATCTCCCGGTCTTCTATCAATTATTCGATAAGGTATTTGCTTGCCGCATGCCTCTTCAAATGCTGATACTATTTCAAGGACGCTATAGCCTGTTCCAGTCCCTAAGTTATACGCTTCTACACCGGTTGAAGACATCACTTTCTCTAATGCTTTTAAATGGCCAAGAGCAAGGTCCACTACGTGGATATAATCTCGCACACCGGTTCCATCCACTGTTGGATAATCATTGCCGAACACTTGCAGTTCTTTCAATTTGCCTACCGCCACTTGCGTGATATAAGGCATCAAGTTGTTCGGAATCCCATTAGGATCTTCGCCGATTGTCCCGCTTTTATGAGCACCGATCGGATTAAAATAGCGCAGTAACGCAATACTGAATGAATCGTCCATTACAAATAAATCTCTTAATATCTCTTCTACCATCA
Organism: Planococcus liqunii; assembly: GCF_030413595.1. Taxonomy (NCBI): domain Bacteria; kingdom Bacillati; phylum Bacillota; class Bacilli; order Caryophanales; family Caryophanaceae; genus Planococcus; species Planococcus liqunii. The sequence continues at coordinate 3,013,332 of NZ_CP129238.1, forward strand.
GTTTGGTCTTTCCATAAGGATTTGTTGCGCTAAGAGGGAAATCCTCAGAAATCGGCACCTGTTCAGGAATTCCGTATACCGTTGCCGATGAACTGAACACAAGATTTTTCACGCCATATTCCTTCATGACATCACAGAGGATCAATGTACCCGTCACGTTATTATGGTAGTAATGGAGCGGCTTTGAAACAGATTCACCGACTGCTTTTAAGCCGGCAAAATGGATAACTGCCTCAATTACAGTGCTTTCAAATACCTTTTCGACACTTTTTCGATCCAGCAAATCCGCTTCATAAAACGAAAACTCTTTCCCCGTTAGTTCTTTTACTCTATGTAACGAATCCGGTTTACTATTCGCAAAATTATCAAGGACTACAATTTCATATCCGGCATTCAGCAGTTCCACACAAGTATGGCTGCCGATATAGCCTGCTCCTCCAGTAATTAATATCGCCATTTGTACAAAGCACTCCTATCTTTCTCTTTTCTTCCATTATACGTTAATTATGAATTCAACCATAGAAAATATTTCTTTTTAAATTCTAGTAGAGCTATAATATCAAATTTTCAACGCACAAACGTCGAACTGAGTTTCACGGTCCCCCTTTTTTCAATAACCCCCAAATTGTACCTGTGCGCGAAACAGTTATGACTACTTGTTCTTCTCCAAGTAAATGCAAAAGGAATCCGTTCCATTACTGGTCTTTGCGGATTCCTCATGCAGGATTTCTGTATATCTTAAATTGTATTCGACACAGGGGCGTGATTTAATGGCCTTTGAAAGGAAACTGCTGGTTGACGTGTTAGTCAACAGCCCCTTCTTCCAGCGGCTTTTCCAGCAGTTCCCATTTCGTCCCTGTGTGCGGAACAATTATGGAAATTCTCCGACTCCCATAAACATGCAAAAACCGCAGCCGAAAACCGTTGCGGTTCCGGGCTGCGGCATTTTCTCTATGCAATTGGCGTGAATAAGCGGAATCTTTCCGTACACAGGGGCGCGGCACTATTCAGATAATATGGCAATTTATTAAACAACTTACGTTTTATCAGAAATACTAAAGGTTTATTGATCTTCCACTTAATTAAAGACTATAAGGAATGATATGACCTCCTTCCTTAACTTGAGAAATGATTTCACTAGACATGTAGTCACTTATTTTTTTGTTATTCATATCTTTAAATTTTTCCAAAGTATATTGTAGAACAGAAATCTCTTCTGCACTAAACTTGGATAGATTCACATTACTTTTAGGTAAAATTCTATATTCAACTTTCTCTTCACTATACTTCTCCAGTACTTCTATTGATGCTTGTGAGTACTTCAAAATTTCTTCATATGCTTTAGGAACTGTTCCAAATGGCAAATTCATATAAACTTGACCGGACATTCCTCTTCCGTATTTCTTAAAAAATAAAGTATCCGTGTACCATAATAATTCCATTAATTTGATTCTATCTATTCGGGGAATACTTTGAGTAAAAAAAATTAACATGTTTTCCACTTTTTCTAAGTTTAATTGTGTGTATCCATTTTCTTGAGATGCCATTCTATAATCTACATATAATGATTCAATAATTTCCTTATTAAAATATTTTACGGATTGAGTTTTAACTAATTCAACAAGATGGCTTCTAATTTCTAGATACTTTTCTTGAGTAAACTTCTCTTTATGTTTTTCTAAACTATCAAGAGCAACTTTGGGGTTCTCTTTAACCGTTCTTAATCTTTGATCATAAGTTTCGTCTTGAATAGATTTTTTTTCGTATCTTTGAATAGTTGTATCTCCCCATCCTAAAAGTTGAGCAAATTCCTTTTGAGATAATTTATATAATTTGCGTATATCTTTAATTTCTTGGGATGTGAGTAATCTATTTTGTTTTCTATAACTATCTCTAGCTGCTAATAAGTTCCGACTAAGTATTTCTTTTGGAACAAAATCCTCATCTTCAATTTCGCAATGATAGTAAATCTCTTCATATTCTACAGGGGTATCATTAACTAAAGCTTTAGTCTTCTCTTTCATTACACTTATTGGGTGACTATTATTGCAAAATGGACAGTTATAATTAATGACCTTTAAATTTTCTTCCATTCTTTATCATCCTTTTTTTAAATTAATATAGCTATTATTTATAATTTATTCTTTAGAAAGAAGATTGTATTTGCACAGGTATTCTAAATGATTAAATTTATATTTTTGCCTAGTGTTTTAAGGAGCGGTATATCGGACGACAATAAACCGCTCCCACAGAACTCATCCAGAATAAGGTTTATTTGAAACTGGTTCTTTGGAGAAATGAAACGACATACAAAAAATTTGTTTGTTCGCTTCATCTCTTATTTTAAATTTAATATAAACGCTTTTACCCTTAATTTTCTTCTCGAAAATCCAAAAGGGCGGAGTATGTCTTCTATTTAAATCTGTAACTGTTTTCCAATAGTCTCCGACTCTCAATTCTATTAATTCACAAATCACGTCTTCTTCATCATAATCTAATGCCAGGAGCGTGTTCATGTTTGTAAAAGGATCGAGCGGATCTTCATCCCTCCTTCTTCGTTGAAAATTGAATTGACAATCCGGTGCCGACAAAACCCTCCTAACTTTTTCGAAATGTTCTTCAACTGCTTCTTTACTTTCCGTCCATTCGTCTTTCACTAGGCCACTTCCTTTACAATTTTCACTTTCATTATAACATCAATTGATTGTTTTTAAATACTAATTAATCGATTAATTGTTTATCATACTATTATTAATTGTTATTGACGGCTAATTTTGACTAGAAATTGACGGTTCTTTTTGTCCCAAACCTACGGTTTCTTTGTCCGGAAAATAGAGAAAAACGAGGGGGAACTAAGCCAGTTTGAGTATTGCGGAACGAAAAAGCCACTTGTGTGGAGATTTGAGCCACTAATTGCGGAGAATCAGGCCGTTAAATGCATAGAAGAGAGCCACCGGTTAAAACTCCGACGTGGCTCTCTTCTTTTATATGGTTAACGAGGAGCGACTAAGCTATGTCGTAGTCTTTCAAAAGAGCATGGATTTATCACAGGGGCAGACTACTATGGGAGGAAAGATAGATGACCATTGAATCAACGATTACCAAGCTAAACGAAATGCGCCTGAGCGCGATAGCCGACATGTATTATAACCAAATGAATGACCCTCAATACCGGGAGCTGTCTTTCGAAGATCGCTTCAATTTATTGATTGACAGTGAGTACATCCGCCGGAAGAACAACAAATTGGATTGGCTGATCCGTACAGCGAATTTGCGTATGCCAGACGCTTGCATCGAAGACATCCACTACTACGAAGACCGCAAGCTGGATCGCACCATGATTTTGCGTTTAGCCAGCTGCAATTACATCGGTGAAAAACAGAACGTCATCCTGAAAGGGGCCATCTGGAAACGGGAAATCCTACTTGGCATGCGCGTTTGGCGTCAGTGCTTGCCGAAACGGCTATACGGCCAAATATATGCGCTTGCCGGAATTACTGGATGAGTTGGCCTTGGCTCGATTAAATGGGACGTACCAAAAGATCATGAAAGCTTACCGAAAGGTAAACTTATTAATTTTAGACGAGTGGTTGCTTGTTTCCTTGACCGAACATGAAGCGCGAGATGTACTGGAAATCGTCGAATCGAGATACCAGAACGCCTCCACCATTTTCTGTTCGCAGTTTGAACCGAGCGGTTGGTATGAACAGATCGGGGAAGCGACGCTCGCCGATGCCATCCTCGATGGGGTCATCCATAGTTCGCATTCCATTTTCATTGATGGTAAGATTTCCATGCGGGAAAGACTCGGGATTCAGTCATAAGAATAAGAAGCCGCCCGCAGGCGGCTTCTTATTCTTATGACTGGTTCTGAGATGTCCGAAGTGGTTCTCATTTTTGTCCGAGGTGGTTCTATTCTATGACACGAGTGGTTCTCGAGCTTGTCCTTCTTCAGTCGCTCTTCCTTGCAGTTCCCATTTCCTTTCCACTTCGTCCCTGTGTACGGCTCATTTATGACTATTTCCTTTTGGCTTTAAATATGCAAAAACCGCAGCCGGAATCTGCTGCGGTTCGTGGGTGCGGTTTTTCTCTATGCAATTGCTGTGAATAAGCGGAATCTTTTCTTACACAGGGGAGCGATTTTAAAATGCGGCATTTTCTTCATGCAATTGTTGTGAATAAGCGGAATCTTTTCTTACACAGGGGAGCGATTTTAAAATGCGGCATTTTCTTCATGCAATTGTTGTGAATAAGCGGAATCTTTCCGTACACAGGGACGCGAGTTTTTCTGATCGGTTTTTTTCCTTCTTCCTGTAATTTCGGAAAAACTGCTGTTGTAATAAAGTGTGTTTTTCCATTTCCCCAATCACCGCTTAGCAGCAAAGAATAGTCAGTGTTGGAACGATTTATATAATCCATAATCATAGACAAGTACTTATCCATAGCTTCCCCTTTAATTAAAGTTTATTTTGTTCATAGAGATTGGCCAAATTCTTGGAAAGTCAGTTTTTAAATAAAAATCAAAAAACATTTTTCTGAACGTTCTATTTAGAAGAGTTGACATTTTAATTATAAAGTAAGTATTTCATATCCTCTCCAAATAAAAAAAGAGTTTTCAAAGTATATATTACTAATTGTTAACATCAAAATAATTATTCACCTTTTATATATGACTCTTTCAACTTCTTCTCAAACAACTCCAACAACTGATCTCGCAACTCCGGACGCTTCAATGCAAACTCAATCGTTGTCTCGATAAATCCGTATTTCTCTCCCACATCAAAACGCCGACCTTCAAACTCATAAGCATAAACTGGTTGAACTTCATTCAGCTTCTGGATGGCATCGGTCAGTTGGATTTCTCCACCTGCTCCATACTGGTGTTCCCCTAAGAAATCAAAAATTTCAGGAGTTAAGATGTAGCGGCCCATGATGGCGTAATTCGATGGTGCTGTACCGGCTGCCGGCTTTTCAACAAAGCGGTTAACACCGATCAGTTTGCCCTCTACAGAAATCGGATCAATAATTCCATAACGATTCGTATCTTTAGATGCCACTTGCTGTACGCCAATCACGCTATTCCCGGTCTGATTATACTGGTTCATCAATTGAGCCAAGCAAGGTTCTTGATTCTCTACAATATCATCACCTAATAAGACAGCAAAGGGCTCATCTCCAATAAATTTGCGTGCAGACCAAATGGCATGCCCTAAACCAAGCGGCTGTTTTTGCCGGATATAGTGAATTTCAACTTTAGATGTCTGCAGAACAGAATCCAGCATATCTACTTTCCCTTTTTCACGCAGCGTGGCTTCCAATTCAAACGCGTGATCAAAATGGTCTTCAATCGCTCTTTTGCCTTTACCAGTTACAATAATGATATCTTCAATACCAGAAGCAATTGCTTCTTCTACGATATATTGAATGGTTGGTTTATCTACAATCGGAAGCATTTCTTTCGGCATGGCTTTAGTCGCTGGAAGGAAACGCGTTCCAAGACCTGCAGCCGGGATAATCGCTTTTTTAACTTGCATTCTTTTCACCTTCTCATGTTATTTGTAATTACATAATAGCTATTTACGAATCATTTCATTTATAAATTAAATTAATAATCTTATATGAACTGTAAAAATCATACCATATTTTTGACAATAAATATATATAAAGTTCTTTTATTTTACAAATTATAGCACTTTATCGGTTCATATGTTTGATATGATAAAACTTGCATAAAAAAGCCCTCTCCTTGAAAATCTTCAAGAAGAGAGCTGTTTCTAAAATTTTATTTTATATGGCCATATCACATTACTTTATAATAATCACAGTACCAATCAACAAACTGCTGCAGTCCTTCTTCAATAGAAGTTTTAGGCTTAAATCCAACAGCCTTTTCTAACAAAGCGGTAGATGCAAATGTTGCTGGAACATCACCAGGCTTGATCGGTTCAAATTTCTTTTTAAATTCAGCTTTCTTGCCTAATGTATTACTTAAGCACTTTTCAAGCGTCTCAATAAATACCATTAGTTTTTCCGGATTGCTATTGCCAATATTGAAGATTCTATGCGGAACCTGATCTTCTTCAATAGAAGGATTAGACAATAGTCTTTCAATGCCTTCCACAATATCATCTACATAAGTAAAATCACGATAAAGATCTTTTTCGAAATCACCATTATTGAAAATTTTAATCTCTTCATCTCCAAAAAACTTATTAGTAAATCCAAAATACGCCATATCCGGTCGCCCCATTGGACCATAAACAGTGAAGAAGCGGAGTCCCGTAGCCGGAATTTTATATAGATGACTATATGTATGAGCCATTAACTCATTAGACTTTTTAGTTGAGGCATATAGAGAAACCGGATTATCGACAAAATCGGTTTCTTCAAATGGAACCTTTTTATTGGCGCCGTATACGGAGCTCGAAGATGCATAAAGTAAATGATCAACCGGATGGAATCGGCAAGCTTCCAGAATGTTATAGAAACCAATAATATTACTTTGAATATAAACATCCGGATTTTCTATAGAGTAGCGAACACCTGCCTGGGCAGCCAGATTTACAACAATATTAGGCTTGTATTCTACAAAAAGATTATCAATCAATTGTTTATCTGAAATATCACCTTTTATAAAAGTGAAATTTCCAAAAGGCTCTAATTGCTTTAAGCGTTCATGTTTAAGGTTAACATCATAATAATCGTTTAAATTATCAATACCGATGACTTTGCAACCCTGGTTTAAAAGCTTTTTAGAAAGATAATATCCGATGAATCCAGCTGCACCAGTAACTAAATAAATCTTACCAGGATTTAGAAGATTGTACTGCAACTTTCTTCAACTCCTTCAATCCATTTTTGTTTGCTGGCGCTCTTCCTACAGAATAATATTCAACTCCTGCTTCTTCCATTCTTTCAACATTATGAAGGTTTCGACCGTCATAAACTAAAGGAGTTCTCATCAACATTTTAAAGGCTACCGGCTGCACTGCTTTTACTTCTCCCCATTCAGTAAAGATAAAGCATACATTCGCATCTTCCAAAGCCGCTTCTGCATTTTGCACATAAGTGATAGTCCCTCTGCCATTTGATCCTTCCGGATAAAGCTTGGCAAAGTTATCTTTCCCAACTGGATCGAATGCATAAATATCTGCGCCTTGCGCCAATAATAAAGGGACATTCTCAAGTGATGGTGCTTCTCTTAAATCGTCTGTTCCAGGTTTAAAAGTTAATCCTAGCACAGCCACTTTAAGACCGTTAAAAGTAATCAATCTATTGCTAGCTTTCTTATACAACAAAGTCTTTTGGTCTTTGTTTACATCAATTGCAGCTTTAATCGTTTTCAATTCATAGCCGTTTTGAGTCGCTAAATAGTCCAATGCTTTCGTGTCTTTAGGGAAACAAGACCCACCATAACCAATACCAGCATTCAAGAATTTACTTCCAATACGATCATCAAAGCTCATGCCCTGAGCTACATCTTGGACATCCGCTCCAACTAACTCACATAGGTTAGCAATATCATTCATATAAGAAATCTTTAGTGCAAGGAAGTCGTTAGATGCATATTTTATCATTTCAGCTGAACGTCTATTTACTGCTACAATTGGTAAATTGAATGGTTCATAGATTTTCTTTAAAAGATTTTTCGCCCATTCGCTTTCAGTACCAATAATAATACGTTTTGCGTATAAAGTATCATGCACGGCGGAGCCTTGAGCCAAAAATTCAGGGTTAGAAGCCACTTCTACTCTTACATCATTTACTAAGAAATCATTGATAAACTGTTCAACCTTGTCATTCGTACCAACAGGAACTGTTGATTTAACTACAATTAAACAATCTTTCTCTACATTCTCAGCAATTTGTCTTGCAACGGTAGCTATGTATGAGAGATTTGCTGAACCATCTTCATTTTCAGGCGTACCGACTCCTATAAATACTGCATCCGCTTCTTTATAAGCAGCCTTAAAATCGGTAGTATAATCAATTCTTCCAGCTGCATAATTTTTTCGCATTAAATCTTTTAAATCTTTTTCATAAATCGGTGAAATCCCGGCTCTCATCGCCTTAACTTTATTTTCATCTATATCAACACAAAGGACTTGATGCCCCATTTCTGCAAAACAAACACCAGCTACTAAACCGACATAACCAGTTCCTGCTACAGTTATATTAGTCATATACTCACCTTCTTGTCTTTTGAATTATTTTCTTCATCGTGTCTTTAAATAATTTTTTCTCAAAATAGTTTAATGAAATAATCCACATTAAAATAAAATAAATAGCAACTATGATAAATACCTTTAATGAAAAGATTGAAACATTACTAATTGTTATAAAACTGTTACCTATAAAACCTAATATCAAAGTTAGAATAAAAGGCATAGACATTTTAAAATGACATTCTATAAAAAATTTAATAATATTTATTTTTAAAACTTTGTAATAGACGATATTCATAGCAATTACGTACCCCAATATGCTCGCAACAGAAATTGAGAATGCTGCTCCAATTGCCCCCCACCTCTCAGCAAAAATTAGCAACATAATTAGACTAACAATGCCAGTGCCTATAGTAACTATAGCTCTATACTTTATATTATTAGTAGCGATTAAAGTAGTTCTTGCTATTTCTTGAGTTAGTGTAACTAATGAAGGAATTAACATTAATAAAGCAACGTAATATGAGCTTTTAAAATTGTCTCCTAACCATAGTTCTATAAATTCTTTTCCTAAAACTATATACCCGACTACTAATAATCCAACTATAAAAAATTGAATTCTCCCTATTTTAATCATTAGTTTTTCTAATTCTTCTTTTTGATTATCACTTACTAAAATTCTACTTATTTTCGGCAAGAATAAACCATTGAGAGCATTTGCCACTGTGTAAGTATATCCTTCTATTAATGAGCCAATGGCAAAAATTGAAATTTGAATAGTACCAGAAAAAGCTCCTAAAAC